>NZ_JAESVF010000010.1:0-76560 GCF_038433465.1 Joostella sp. CR20
GTTGCAGCACAAGGGTTACGGGCCAATGACATCGTCTTTGGGGAATAGTGTAGCACAGCGTTGGAAATACAATGGCAAGGAGTATGATGAGAGTTTGGATATTAATACCTATGATTTTGGTGCTAGAAACTATGATCCAGCTTTAGGACGTTGGATGAATATAGACCCCTTGAGTGAGGAGTTTATGGAGTGGTCTCCTTATAATGCTATGATGGATAACCCGCTTAAGTTTGTGGATCCTGACGGGATGGCTCCTTTTGATTGGTTTAAAAACCAAGAGGGCAAAGTTGTTTGGTTTGATAATACATCAGAAAGCTTTACTTCGGAAAATGGAGATCAATGGGAAAACATAGGAGCGAATCTTGCAGAAGCAGAAGAAAGTTTAAATGTACCAAAAGACCAGAATTTCGAGTGGAATGACCTTGAAGCCGTAGTACTAGGTGGTTCGAAAGGCAATGGTAATGGAGCGTTGGCTCCAGTGGTATTAGAAAGTACAGCTCAAGTCAGTTTTGATTTGAATGTTGAAAATGCAGGCGAAAGCGGCTTAGAGCGTATTGACGGCCAAACTGAGATTACAGGTGTTAATGTTAATGTTACAATGTCTACTGGAGTAAGCCAGCCTATCGATATAACAGGTGTGGACGGAAGCTTTGGCTTAAAGGAATGGACGGCTTTAGGTAAAAGAAATGTTAGTGATAGTGGTTCTTTTCAAAGTGTTTCCACACTTAGCAACCTTCAAAGCCATTCTTCAGGTGCTGCTAGTTTGACAATTGGTTTAAATACGTTCAATAGGATATCAAGGAATCAATTTGGAGGTTCGTCTCTTTTTAATCTTGGAATAAGATCTACGGCTACATTTAGGTTGCCACAGAATGGAAGAAAAGGTTTCTTTAGTACATCAAATACAGTTACAATTAAAAAATGATGAAAGTTTATATTGGAATAATGGCTATTATGTTAGCCACATGTAAGTCAAACAGTAAAGGGCAAGAAGCAAAAACAAAGTCGCAAAGCTGTTCTGTGTTTAATGATAAATATATAGAGTATGTAATGGCGGAACAAAAGGATTCTGCACTTTACTACATAGACAAAGCAATAACATGTGATCCAGATGATGACTTTTTCAAGTTTGAGAAAGTAAAGCTTTTGTTGAAATATGGGAATTATGCTGCTGCTACTTCTAATGTTAAGGATATGATGTCTGACAACTCCCCAACATATGAAATGCTCTATGGTATCATTCTATTAAAACAGAATAACTCTAAAGCTGAAAAAGTACTTGAAAGTGCATATGACTCATTTGATAAATTGACAAAGGAGTATGAAGAAGAGAATTCAAGTCTACAATACTACAAGTTGGGTTTAGATAATTACTTTAATGGACAGAATTATACGCTTGAAGCTATTGAAAAATTTAAAGACAACTACAAAGATCAACACAACATTGCATTGGTCGATTACTTAAAAGATATAGTTGTCCAAGAAGCCAGGGAGGATGTGCTTTATAAGATGTTCAATATGAATTAAAGGGCAGGTTAGTGACTAGTCCTAATAAATCTGTATCGATTTTTTAGGGCTGGTCATATAAAACCCACCTATGGTGTGGCAATTATTAGTCTTGGTACGGATTAAGTACTTTTAAAAAAAGCGGCGAACTTTACTGTCACACGAGTCTCCTGCGCTACCAAATCCCAATCTTGATGCACGGTTTGTCTTGTGGTTTTGTCAAGCCAGCGACGACGCTTGATATGTATATAAACATGCTTACCACGCAATGGATAGTCTTGAACAACAAGCTTTTTATGAAAACCATGAGCTATCAAAATCCGATGTTTTTCTTCTTAGGAGCATCTTTCTTTTCTTCAAAGTACAAATGAAGCGTTCCTTTTTCCATTTCATGGGAAACTTTGTAAAGTGACTAACTAATAATTCAGGGAGTATAAAGCCTAATAAATCTAATGATAATTCCAATGAAAGTCTTTTTTTTGCAGAAATCGATTTATAATTCAATTTACACATAATTTTTTGACTTGATTCGTTAGAACAAGTGTAGTATGAATGGATTTGTGGTTTATAAAGAGGCAACTATTTTAAAAATACTCTAAAAGGTGACTAAAGATGTAAGAGTGAAATACTTATTCTATTCTGCTTTGTAATGCGAGGACGACGGATTGTTGGTATGGCCTTCTTCTGTATATTTTCGGTAGCTAAACCCTGGATGAATACAATACGAACCTACTTCTCCGGTTTTATTGATTGCTAAAAATCCAACCTGAAACGTATCGTGATTTTTGTTTTTTGCGATAATTCGGTTTACGGCTTCTTCACAAGCTTCTTGTGGAGATTTACCTTGTCGCATTAATTCCACAATTAAAAAGGAACCTACGGTTTTTACAACTTCCTCTCCAACACCTGTAGCCGTTGCGCCACCAATCTCGTTGTCTATAAAAAGTCCGGCGCCAACAATAGGGGAGTCGCCCACACGACCACCAACTTTGTATGCCATTCCGCTTGTGGTACAAGCACCGGCAATATCGCCATTTTTATCAATGGTAAGCATGCCAATGGTATCGTGATTTTCAATATTAATAATTGTTTCGTATTGCGATTTTTCTTTCCACTTTAGCCAATCTCTTTTAGAGCGTTCTGTTAATAGGTTTTCTTTCTGAAATCCTTTTTCATACGCAAATTGCTCGGCGCCTTTCCCTGCGAGCATTACATGTGGTGTTTCTTCCATAACCTTGCGAGCCACCGAAACAGGATGAACTATATTTTGTAAATACACCACCGAACCGCAATTTCCATCTTTGTCCATAATACAGGCATCTAGTGTGACATTTCCGTCTCTATCTGGGCGACCGCCTTTTCCAACAGTTTGGTTGCTTTCGTCGGCTTCTTCAATCATCACACCTTGTTCTACGGCATCCAAAGCCGAGCCTCCGCTATTTAGAACTTCCCATGCTTTGGCGGTAGCATTTTCAAAATTCCAAGTACAAACAGCTAACGGAATAACACTTTGTGTATTTTCTTCAGTAGTAATATGTTGTGGAGCTATTTTCCAAGAGGATAACAAAGGAGTTGCAACAATTCCTGTAGCGCCTAATCCTGTTTTTTTTAGAAAGTTTCTTCTTTGCATGGGGATATCTTGTTTATTTTTGAAGTTAGTTGCTTAATTATTTTGCTAAATATAAGGAATTATGATGATAGAAGTCTGTGCCAATTCTGTAGCATCTGCTTTAAATGCAGAAGCGGGTGGTGCTCATAGAATTGAATTTTGCGGAGAGCTTTCCGTAGGAGGAATTACGCCTTCCTACGGAATGTTGACGCGTGTAATGCAACAAGTATCGATTCCTGTGTTTGTCTTGATTCGTCCTCGAAGCGGAAATTTCACCTATTCTGATGAAGAGTTTGAAGTGATGAAACAAGATATTCTTTTTTGCAAACAGATAGGTTGTGCGGGCGTAGTTTCTGGAGTGCTTAAAAAAGATAATACCTTAGATGTTGAAAGGACTAAACAATTGATAGCGCTTGCAAAACCAATGGATTTTACCTTTCATCGCGCTTTTGATTGGGTGCCAAATCCTGAAGAAACACTTCAGCAATTATTAAAAATAGGGTGTAAGCGTATACTTTCTAGCGGACAGCAACCAAAGGCGATAGACGGACTTTCACTTCTTGAAAATCTTCAAAAAACATACGGAGATAAAATGTGTATAATGCCAGGAAGTGGGGTGAATATCAACAATATTGAGACTTTTAAGAAAGCTGGTTTTTCCGAAATTCATTTTTCTGGAAGTACTGAGGTTAAAACGATTACCGAAACCCCAAAAATATCGTTCAATAATAATGTTTCTGATGAAAGTTTTGTGACGGTGTCCGACAAAATCACTATTCAAAAAATGGTCGATAAAGTTAAATAAACCGTAAAAAGACCGTATTTGATTGTTAATGAAATACTTTTGTTAAAAATAGCGAAGAAAATTATATGTCACGTTTTTTTATTGTTTTAGGAATTATCTACCTCGTTGGGGCTTTTTATGGCTTTCAGGCTTTTCGAACACTTGTTAAAAACCCTTATTTACAAATACTTTACGGAATTGTTTTTCTAGCGGTTTTGGTAAATGTTTATTTGCAGTTTAATCATTTTGATAGAAGTCACGGAATGACTCACAAAATGGGCTACGCTGTTGGTTTGTTTTTGGCTTTTATGGCTTTGGGTTTTAGTGCTGGAATTTTTATGTTGATTGAAGATATTGTTCGTTTTTTTACCTGGGTTTTCGGTAAAATTGCTACTTCCAATACGGTTGCTTCGGAAGGGTTTCCGTCCCGAAGAAAGTTTATGAGTCAAGTAGCACTTGGCGTTGCCGCAGTTCCTTTTATTTCTCTTTTATACGGAATGTACAAAGGAAAGTACGATTACCAAGTGTTGAAGCATACGTTGGAGTTTGACGATTTGCCAGATGCTTTCGACGGTTATACCATCACACAAATTTCGGATGTACATAGCGGAAGTTTCGACAATAAAGAAAAAGTAAGCTACGCGGTCGACTTGATTAATCAACAAGCGTCGGATATTATTTTATTTACTGGAGATTTGGTTAACAATGTAGCCTCAGAAATGTATCCGTGGAAAGATACTTTTTCAAAACTTTCTGCCAAGGGAGGCGTGTATTCTGTACTGGGAAATCATGATTATGGCGACTATGCCGATTGGCCTTCCGAAGAAGCAAAAAAAGCAAACCTAGATGAACTTAAGCAAATTCAAAAAGACATGGGGTTTGACTTATTGCTTAATGAAAGTAGATTTCTTGAAAAAGACGGACAACGAATTGCGCTGATTGGAGTTGAAAACTGGGGTGAAGGTGGTTTTAAAAAAGCTGGAGACCTAGAGAAAGCTATCGAAAATGTAGATGCAAACGACTTTAAAGTGCTTATGAGTCACGACCCATCGCATTGGGAATATCAGGTGTTGAAGCATCCGTACCATTACCATTTAACGTTAAGCGGACATACGCACGGAATGCAGTTTGGGGTTGAAATTCCAGGTTGGTTAAAGTGGAGTCCGGTAAAATATCGTTATAAATATTGGGCTGGAGTTTATGAAAAAATGGGGCAGTACATCAATGTGAATAGAGGACTCGGATTTATTGGTTATCCTGGGCGTGTTGGAATTTGGCCAGAGGTAACTGTTATTGAATTGAAGAAAAAAGCTAAAGCTACGGTGTAGTAATCTTTTTTTGCTGAATTGTTTTTTTGATTTGAGAAGTGAAAGAGTCAACGAGTTAATAAGTTAAGGTTTACTAGATTGAAACTTTTTGCCTCCGTTACTTTGAACCTTTGCAACTTCAAACCAGAAACTTCAAACCAGAAACTTCAAACCAGAAATACACATAATGTGATTTCTCGTCATTCGTTCCTCATTCTGTCGAAATGACAAAACTAGAAAAGTGAAAGAGTAAATAAGTTAAGGTTAACTAGATTGAAACTTTGTCTCTTTGCTACTTTGAACCTTTGCGACTTTGTCAATACTGAACGAGGTACGAGGAGGAATCTCATAATCATACTTTACTCCATTGAAACAACCTTATTAATGTCTTTTAAAAAGAATACTGTTTAAGTTTGAATTATAATTTAAAGTCATCTTAGTGAGTGAAAAATCAGCTAAAAAGCCTTGTATAGAGCATTTTAACGCTTTTTTTATTACATTTGATTTATCAAGTTGAAAAAAAATTGAATATTTATGTCAAAGTTTGGAGAGTTAATTCATGGTAGCATCCCGGTATTATTAGACTTTTATACCGAGTGGAACGAGTCTTCCGTAGCCATGCATCCAGTATTGCGCGATGTTGCTGCCGCTTTAGGAGATAAAGCTCGCGTAATTAAAATTGATGTAGACAAAAATAACGAATTGGCAGAAGCTTTACGCGTAAAAGGCTTACCAACATTGATGATTTACAAGGCTGGAGAAATGGTTTGGCGCCAAAGTGGCGAGCAAGATGCCAATACACTTATCGGTTTACTTCAAGATTACGTTTAGTTGTTTTATTGCTGAAAAGCTGTAGCCTTGATTTTGTAAAGTACTTAAAACTGTAGGCAGTGTTTCTTTGAGTCTTGGGAATGCTTTTACGCTATCGTGAAAGATAACAATACTTCCAGGTTGTACATTGTTCAATACATTTGAAGTGCATTTTTCTGCTGAAATGTTTGTGTCAAAATCGCCACTAATTACATCCCACATTATAATTTTAAATCCTTTTTGCTGAATTGTTTTTGTTGCTTTAAAGCTAATTCTTCCGTAGGGAGGTCTAAAGAGTTTTTGAGTCGTATTGCAGTTGTGATTGCTCAATATATCTTCCGTTAATTTAATGTTTTCTATATACGCTTCGTGCGAATGCTTGGCGCAATTAAAATGGTTGTGCGTGTGGTTCCCGATTGAATGTCCTTCTGTTTTGACTTTTTCAAAAACTTCAGGGTGATTTACAATGTTTTTTCCAATACAAAAGAAGGTTGCCTTAGCCTGGTATTTTTTTAACTCAGCTAAAACAAACTCTGTAACCTCTGGAGTAGGACCGTCATCAAACGTTAAAAAAACTTCTTTTTTATCAGTTTTAATATCCCAAACTAAACTTTTGCGTGCTAGTTTTAAAAGTTTTGGAGCTTTTGCAATATAGGTTTTCATTGCTGATAATTTAGATGAAAATACAAAAGGTTGCTTTATAGTAAGAATTGAATTTTCAATACCTAAAGCAACCTTTGTTTTATAATGAATCTCACAAAAATTGAATGTGAGTTATTGGTTATCTTCCAATAAAACCGAATCGATTTCCATAGGAGTTTTTACATCTCCATCGTTAATTGGTGTTTCTGTTGGGGTTTGTGGTAACTCGTCTTCATAACCTCTATAAAAATGGCTAAAGCGCTCTAAATACTCATTGAAAGTTTGCGTTTCTGGTAAGCCAAAATCTTTATCGTCGTTGGCAACTACAATATCCAACAAGCTACGGTAACGTTCTACATCACTAACAATATCCGACGCATACATGTATTGGTCGTCTCTAGATAAATTGCTGTAGTAGTTTAAGCTTTCTTGGTATTTTTTGGCAACTTGCAAGTATAAATCTCTTGCTTTTTGCTTTTCTCCAACTTTGTAGTAACCTTCAACATACGGCTCTAAAAACACATAATACCCAAAATATCCAAAAGGCATTTTCTCCATAGCAAGGTCTAGTACATCTTTTGCTTTTTCAATTTTATCTGTTTGGATAAGTTTTTCGGTAAGTCGTGCTAAGTTTCCTCGGTACGAAATACTGTTTTTACGAGTTTCTGGGTCGTGGTATATTTTGGTAGATTCCGAATTACCCCAATCCCAATTCATTACAATATTGTACATTAAATCTTCATCGATGCGTCCCATTTCGTATGGGTTGTTTCTGTCGATTGGTGTGCGAATCGGAACGAGTTTGTAAACCAATCCGTCGAGTTGCAAGTAATCTTTCATCCATAAATATTCCGCAGCATCAAAACTTCCGCCAGTAAAATAAATAGGACGTTCCCAATTGTTGTTTGCTAGCAAATCGAGCATGAGCAATCTGTTTTTAGGAAGTGCACTTTTTGGTAAATCGATGTCGATATATTCTGCAATTTTTGCTGAATCTTTTTCTTTTACCAAACCAGTTTTTAAAACCATTTCTTTGTTAACTGGCACTCTAATTTTGTTGGTTGGGTAGAAAGGAAGGTTGAGGTAACTTTCTGGATACTGACTCGTATCGCCGCCGCGTTTTTTAATAAGATTCCTAATGGTGTTGTCGTCGTTGGCAACCCAATCCATGAATTTTTTTATATCCCAACGTTCGTCGGTTAATTGCTGGTAGTACACCGCATCGCGAACCCCAAAAGCATATTTGTCGTGTGTAAGTTGCGACGGAATTGGTGAACTTTCATAAGCAGCACGCTTCATCTGGTCGATGTACCAATCGGTGGCAAATAAACTAGTGTTAATAGTTCGAACATCGGTACGATAACCTTCAATTTCTTGTGCGTACCAAAGTGAGAAGGTGTCGTTGTCTCCAATGGTAAAGAGCATCGCATCAGTATCTTCTTCAATAGAGTCGAGATACGATTTTGCCATTGATTGCGCCGTGTAACGATCTGACCTGTCGTGATCGTCCCAGTTTTGATAAGCCATCACGGTTGGAACAGCCAAAAAGCAAGCCACGGTAACCAAAGGCGCTAATGTTTTTGGAGTGATGTATTTTTTAAATTCGTCGAACAAAGCGTATACTCCCATCCCTATCCACATCGAGAATACAAAGAAAGAACCTACCAAGGCGTAATCTCTTTCGCGAGGTTCGAACGGTCGTTCGTTTAGGTAAATTTTTAATGCAAGTCCCATAAAAAGGAAAAGTATAAAAAGCACCCAAAATTGCTGTTTGCTAGATTTTAAAATGAATAAAAACCCTATCAGTCCTAAAATAAGTGGTAGGAAAAAATAGGTATTTCTAGCTTTGTTGTTTAATACATCCGACGGAAGATTGTCTTGAGAACCCAATCGCCATTCGTCAATAAATTTAATTCCGCTTAGCCAATTTCCGTGGTTGTCTAATCGTCCTTGAATATCGTCTTGTCGCCCCGTGAAATTCCACATAAAATAACGCCAGTACATATAACCCATTTGAAATTCAAATAAGTAATGCATATTCTGCCAGAAGCTTGGCTTTTCGATGTCTAAATACTCATTAAATTGCTTGATAAAGTTTAAATATTCATCTGCATCAATAACACCATTTTCAAGGTCGCGCTTAAACTGACTCACAGCATCGGTCAATTGTTTTTCACTTCTAAACTGTGGTTTTACCGTAACGTTTAATGGGCCTGTAATTTTCATGTAATTGGCAGCGTGTTCGCTACTCCACATTCTTGGTAAAAAACCTTCGTGAGCACTGTTTGGTGCTACTCTTGCATTTTTGTATTTGTTTACAATTACATATTTATTTTTCTTGTAATCGCGCTCGTATTTTGGTTTGTCGTCTTTGTACGGATTGTCTGGGTCTTGCCCTGCAAAAGCATCCGAATACATAGGGCCGTAAAATAAATGCGTTTCTGGGTATTGCTCTAAGTTGTAATATGCAAGTAGCTGACGAGCATCCGTAGGGCTGTTTTCGTTAATTACGGTTCCTGCGTTTGCTCGGATAGGAACCATCATCCAAGTAGAGAATCCTATCAGTATAAATAAAACACTTAAAACGATAGTGTTTAAAAGTGGTTTGTTGTTTTTTCTTGTGTAATGTAATCCGTAGTAAAAAAGAGCGATAATAATTATTCCAGCGATAATTGTTCCTGAATTAAATGGAAGTCCGATGCTGTTTACAAAGAAAACTTCTAGGTATCCAAACACCTTCATTACGTTTGGAAGTAATAATTTAAATAGGAATAATAAGATTGCTATTGAAATAACATTGGCAATGATAAACGATTTTACAGTGTAGTTTTTATAATTCTTGAAGTAATAAATCATTCCAAGCGATGGAATTGTAAGCAACGCCATAAAGTGTACTCCAAAAGAAAGTCCAACTACCAAAGAAATCAAAATAAGCCAACGGTTACCTCTAGGGTTGTTCATGTCGTCTGCCCATTTTAACCCTAACCAAACCATAAGAGAAGTCATGAGCATCGCCATGGCGTATACTTCGGCTTCTACAGCATTAAACCAAAAACTATCTGAAAAAGTAAAGGCTAATGCTCCAACAGCACCACTTCCAATAATGGCAATAGTTTTTGCGTTGGTAAGTTCTCCCGATTGCAATGCGAGTTTTTTGGTGATATTGGTGATAGACCAAAACATAAATAAAATAGCAAAAGCACTCGAAAATACCGACATATGGTTAACAGTTACCGCAATAGCTTCGGCATTGGGTGCAAACATGGCGAAGAAGGCTCCCATCATTTGGAAAAATGGTGCTCCTGGAGGGTGACCTACTTGTAGTTTTGCAGAAGTAGCGATGTATTCTCCAGCATCCCAGAAACTTGAAGTGGGTTCAACCGTTAAATGATAGGTGATTAATGCGATTAAAAATACAATCCATCCAAAGATTGTGTCCCATTTTTTAAATTGATTAGCAGACATGTAACTGTTTTTCATATATAGCAGGCGAATTTAATAAATATTAAGCTAAAGTTCCTCACTTTTGATAAATGTTAACAAGGCAGTTTTTTAGCAGAAAAAAATATTTTTAAAAAATGTTTGCGCATATCAAACTTTGTATTAAATTTGCACCTGCTTTTACGGATGAGAGTTCAACTAAAGCAGGTTTAATGGCCTATGGTGTAATTGGCAACACAGCTGGTTTTGGTCCAGTCGTTCTAGGTTCGAGTCCTAGTAGGCCAACAAAAAAATCCCGATTTTATAATCGGGATTTTTTGTTTTTAGGCATTTCTTAAAATTTATAATCTTTGTTATAGTTATACAGATAAAAAAAACCTCACGTTTGATTCGTGAGGTTTTTTTATTGAAGTTTGAAAAACTTACTTAGCTTTTTCTTGACTTTTTTTATTCTTTACATAAGTGTCTAGCCATTGGTCTTGCTCCCACAGTACATGTAAAATACTTTCTTTGGCTCTGTATCCGTGACTTTCCTTCGGAAGCATTACCAAGCGAACTGTAGCTCCTAAGCCTTTAAGTGCATTGAAATAACGCTCACTTTGCATTGGGTAGGTTCCTGAGTTGTTATCGGCTTCCCCATGAATAAGTAATAGTGGGTGGTCCATTTTGTCGGCATGCATAAATGGCGACATGGTATTGTAAATGTCTGGTGCTTGCCAATAGTTACGTTCTTCACTTTGGAAACCAAAAGGAGTTAGGGTACGGTTGTAAGCGCCACTTCGTGCAATTCCAGCCGCAAATAAATCGGAGTGCGATAAAAGATTTGCAACCATAAAAGCGCCGTAACTATGTCCGCCAACTGCAACTCTATTTCGGTCTATGTAACCAAGGTTGTCGACTGCATCGATAGCGGCTTTGGCATTTGCAACCAATTGCTTTCTAAAAGTGTCGTTTGGCTCTTCGTCTTTTTCTCCAACAATTGGGAAGGCTGCATCGTCTAAAACAACATATCCTTTTGAAGCCCATAACACTGGCGAAGAATACGAAATGTATGTAAACTCGTTAGGATTTTGTGTGTTTTGCGAAGCGCTACTTTTGTCTTTGTATTCTCTCGGGTATGCCCACAAAATCATTGGTAGTTTTTCCTTTTTCTGCATGTCGTAACCTACAGGCAAGTACAAAGTTCCAGAAAGCTCCAATCCGTCGTCTCTTTTGTAAGTGATAACTTCTTTATGGATGTCTTTTAAACTTTCAAAAGGATTTTCAAAATAAGTAAGCTGTTGAGGTTGCTCCTTGGTTTCGATGTTTCTGTAGTAATAATTAGGATATTCATTAGGCGATTCTATACGTGTAATCATTACATTTTTCTCTGGAAGGAACTCAACCAATGTTTCTTTCTTTCCAGGAATGTCAGATTTGTAAAGAGTATCTTTTTCTAATGACTTAAGATTCATTTTGGTTAAAAACGGATGCTGTCCCTTTTCAGAAAATCCATCCCCGATTAAAAATACATTTTCTTCTGAATCGATAAATAAAGTGTTTTGTTTGTATTTATTCTTGGTAGCAACAAAATTTCCAGGGTCGCTGTAGGCGTCTTGGTAGTTTCTGTCCGAAATAATTACAGGTTCTTTTGAAGGTTTATTCGGATTAAAAATATAAGTTTTTGCATTTCTGTTATTCCACCAATAATCGTAGGCAATAGCTATTTGGTCGTTCCCCCAAGTAATTCCAGAGAAACGATTTTTAGTTTTTAAAATGCTTTTTCCTTTTCCTTTAAATGGAGCTTCAAGTGTAAAAACTTCATCTCTGTAGGCTACCTTGTTTTCAGGGTCTCCTTCGTCTAAAGCTTCAACATAAACAAGCGTTGATGGCTTGTCTCTTCTCCAAGAAAAATCTCTTTTTCCTTTTTGTTCAGCCATAAAACCAATTGGAAGTTCTTCTAAAAGCGGATTTTTATGTACTTCGTCTACCAATGCGCCATCTTTTTTGTAGATGGTTGTGGTGGTAGGAAATCTGTAGTAAGGCACGATGTACGAAAATGGTTTTTCGGTAGTACTTACCATTACGTACTCGCCGTCTGGAGAAAAACTAATACTACGGTACATAGCGCTGTCTTTCCATTTGGTTTTACTTCCGTCTAGAGAAACTTTGTAAAGTTCAGAAATTGCTAGTTGCTCAAAATTGTGCTCGTCGTTTGGATTGCTCAACAAATCCTGATACGTTCTGTTTTGTGCTTTTTCTCCGTTATTAGTCGAAATTGTTGGTCCTGTTGGGATGCTGTTACTTTGGTCAATCAATGCTTTTCGAGTTGGAGGAAGCATTTTTACTAAAAGCGAGTTGCTGTCGCTAAACCAATTGATAACATCTCCAAGATTTGCATTTACAGTTGCATCGGTTAGTTTTTTAGCTGTTTTCTTTTCGAGGTCAATTACCCAAAGTTCTACACCTTCTTGCGTTGTGTTGGTGAAGGCAATTTTTGTTTCGTCGGGCGACCAAGAGTAATTAGCTAAACGTAAATTTGTTGGTAGATTGGCAATTTCCGATTCTTTTTTTTCTGACGGATGTTTTACCGTGATGTTGTTGTAGTATGTTGTACGGCTACCAATATTTGTTTTTGGGTTGATGCGGAGTCCGCCAAGACGTAATTCCGTTTCTGAAAGTTCTTCGATGGTTTTGTATCTGTTTCGATAAAATAAAACCATGTAGTTTCCGTTGTCGCTTATTCTTACCGAAGGTGCTAATTGCACATCGGCTAGCTCTAGAATTTCGTCTGGTGGAACTTGATAATTTAGTTTTTCTTGACTAAAAGCAAGGCTTGTCAAGAAGCAAAGAGAATAAAATAGTTTCTTCATTATACTTTACAGTTTGGGTTATGTTGGCTAAGTTACCATTTAAAAGGAGAAAATCCTACTCCCCATTCAATCCAATCTGCTCTAAATCCGCTTCTTGTTTTTAATCCTACCTGTGCGTGCATCCAATCGTTAATGTGGTATTGTAATGCAGGTCTTAAATAATAATTTTTCTTGCCACGATCATCGGTTAAGTATGTTCCTGCTTGTAGTCTAATTGCGAGTTTCCAAAATAAAAAGTCGTAACCAAGATGCGCTCCTACCAAATTGTATTTCCCTGGATCATCGGGGTAACTTTCGTGTAAGCTTCCGTCTCTAAAATAATCGATACCCGCTGTAACTGCGTGCATATTGCTCCATTGGTATTTGTAATCTAGCACGGCAGAAAAAGGGTAGTAGCGCTCTTTATCGGCACCTTCTGTTTCTGGGTAGTTTTGAACCGTGGCAATAGCAACATAAGTAGTAATGGAATGTTTGTTGAGTACCGTGTTTTTGTTTCGAGGACTTCTTTTAAATCGTGCTTGTATAAGATTTGGTGAGTACGGATCTTTGTCGATCAAACGTTGGTCGGCGTTGTAATGGTAGCGCAATGCAACGTTAAGACCTAGCATGTTGAGTCCGTGGTTTGGCACAAAAGTACGTCCGTTGCTAAAGTGGGTAAATGAAATTCCGTAGCCAAGATCCAGTTCGCGTGTTAGTTGGTATGAAAACCCGAAGTTTAAATTAAAATACACATCTACGGGCGATCCGATGGCGTCGTTTAGCGGGTTGTTCTCTTCGTCGTATGGGTTGAGGTTGTATGTGAGTCCGAGTGCGGGAGTGATTTCGAAAGTATTTCTTCGGTAAGGTTTACTCGTTTTAAAAGTGATAAAACCGTAAAGTGCATTTGGGTTTCCAAATATTTCTGGATCTCCCAAAAAGCCAGAATACACTCCAAATCCATAAATAGGATATCCGTATTGACTTACCCAACTGTCGGGATTGGTGCTTTGCCATCCAAAACGCGCTTCGATAGCGCCAAAACCCGACTGTACAAAATCGGTTAAGGTTTCGCCTGTGTACAAGTGCATTCCTGCGTGGCCTTTAATTTCAACAGTTCTAAAACGCCCAAAATTTTCAATGTTTTTCACACTGTCGTATGCAATGGGGTGTCTACGTTGTGCAGTTGCTAAGTTAATTCCGAAGAAAATAAAGCATAAAATGGTAAGCTTTAAAAGTAGTTTCATAGTGGTTTCTTTTGAAAAAAAAATACTGGTTTTGGGGAGGAGTATAAAGATAGTGTTAATGGTAAAAGTGTCAAATTATTTTCTATAAATATGATTTTTTTATGGAGGAATAAATTCATTTTAAGAAAGATATACCATATAAAGATGTTGTTATGTGTTTTTAGGTTTAAAAAAAATTGTATATTTGCACCGTTGAAAGTGAATAATCTATTTCAGAGGGGACAAAAAGTCCCCTCTTTTTATACAAATATTAGATGTTGAAGGAAAGAGTAAAAGCACTTTTAAATGAAGTTTTTGAGGAACATCAATCGCTTTTTTTGATTGATTTCTCTATGACTCCAGATAACAAAATCAAGGTTATAATTGATGGCGATAATGGAGTTACTTTGAAAGATTGCATTGCGGTAAGCAGGCATGTAGAACATAACCTTGACAGAGACGAGTACGATTTCGCTCTAGAAGTTACTTCTCCGGGAGCTACAGAGCCTGTAATTAACAACAGGCAATATACAAAAAACATAGGTAGAAAATTTCAGGTAAAAACTGCTGAAGATAAATTAGAAGGAGAACTTACCGCTGTTACAGAAACTGGTATTCAATTGAGTTGGAAGGCACGAGAGCCAAAACCCGTTGGAAAAGGAAAAGTAACGGTTAAGTATGAAAAGGAAATCCCTTTTGAGGATATAGTGGAAGCTAAAGTGATGATAACATTTTAATTAAGAAATTGACATGGAGAATCTTGCATTGATCGAATCTTTTTCGGAGTTTAAAGACGATAAACTCATAGATCGTGTAACGTTAATGGCCATTTTAGAAGATGTATTTAGAAATGCGCTAAAGAAAAAATTTGGATCTGATGATAATTTTGATATCATTATAAACCCTGATAAAGGAGATTTAGAGATTTGGAGAAACCGAGTTGTGGTTGCTGATGATGAAGTGGAAGATGATAACCAAGAAATTTCTTTAACAGAAGCTCGCAAAATCGAACCAGATTTTGAAGTAGGGGAAGATGTATCGGAAGAAGTGAAGTTAATCGATCTTGGAAGACGTTCTATTTTGGCGTTAAGACAAAACTTAATTTCTAAAATTCACGAGCACGATAACACTACTATCTACAAGCAATTTAAAGATCTTATCGGAGATATTTATACAGCAGAAGTTCATCATATTCGTCATAAAGCAGTGATTTTGCTTGACGATGAAGGGAACGAAATTGTACTTCCGAAAGACAAACAAATACCTTCAGATTTCTTCAGAAAAGGAGAAAATGTAAGAGGGATTATTGAAGGCGTAGAGTTGAAAGGAAACAAGCCGATGATTATTATGTCTAGAACGGCACCAGAATTCCTTGAAAAATTATTCGAGCAAGAAATTCCTGAAGTTTTCGACGGATTAATTACTGTTAAAAAAGTAGTTAGAATTCCTGGAGAGAAAGCAAAAGTAGCGGTAGATTCATACGATGATCGTATCGATCCTGTAGGTGCTTGTGTTGGAATGAAGGGTTCTAGAATACATGGAATTGTGCGTGAGTTGGGGAACGAAAATATCGATGTGATTAATTTCACCAACAATCCGCAGTTATTTATTAGCCGTGCATTGAGTCCAGCTAAAGTAAGTTTAGTAACTTTGAACGATGAAACCATGCATGCCGAGGTGCTTTTAAAACCAGAAGAAGTTTCTAAAGCAATTGGTAAAGGTGGATTTAACATCCGTTTAGCAGGGCAATTAACAGGTTATGAAATCGACGTAATTCGCGAAGGTGTTGAAGACGAGGACGTAGAGTTAACAGAGTTTTCAGATGAAATCGAAGAGTGGATTATCGACGAGTTCAGAAAAATTGGTCTTGACACTGCAAAAAGTGTATTAGATCAAGATGTTGCAGATTTAGTAAGAAGAACCGATTTAGAAGAAGAAACAATTTTAGATGTTGTTAGGGTTCTAAAAGAAGAGTTCGAAGATTAAATTTGACCACCCTTTCAGTAGAAAGGAATTTTTAAAAGCATATTATCAAATGTTTCTGTAAAAAGAAATATTTAACACGCTCAAACTGAGTAAATAAATTTTTAGGATAACAAATATTGTATGGCTGAAAGCGCAAAATTGAGGCTAAATAAAGTTTTAAGAGAATTAAACATTTCATTAGATCGAGCGGTAGAATTTCTATCGGCGAAGGGTTATGAAGTGGAGGCACGTCCTACTGCAAAAATAACCAATGAAGTATATAATGTTCTCTTGGGTGAATTTCAAACAGATAGAAGTAAGAAAGTAGCTTCTAAAGAGGTTGGAGAAGAAAAGCGTAAAGAGAAAGAAGCGATTAGGCAGGAGTTGGAAAAAGAGAACGAGCTAAAACGCCAAAAGCAAGAAGAGCAAGAGGTTGTAAAAGCTAAAGCAACGTTAACAGGTCCAAAAACTGTTGGGAAAATAGATCTTGATGGAAAGAAAGATCAACCAGCTTCAGCAGAAAAAGAAGCAACTCCAGCTGAAAAAGTAGATGCGCCAAAGCCAGCTCCGCAACAAGTGGAGGCTCCTAAAAAAGAAGAAGTAAAACCACAGGGAGAAACTAAAAATACACCAGCTCCAAAACCGGTACAAAAACCAGTTGAAAAGCCTGTAGAAGCTAAGACTCCTCAAAATACTTCTAAACCAAAAGAGGTGGAAAAACCAAAGCAAGAAGCGAAACCTGTTGTGAAAGAGCCAGTAGCTCCAAAGGTTACAAAGAAAGTAATTGTTGACGGAGAAGAAGTAGATGCGGAACAAGTAAAAACGCAATACACAAAACTATCGGGTCCTAATTTTACAGGAGAGAAAATCGATCTTTCTCAGTTTAATAAGCCTAAAAAGAAAAAAGAAACTGCCAAGTCTACTGATAAAAAAGGTGATAATAAAACCGCAGACGATAAGAAAAAACGTCGTCGTAGAATCAGTAAAGACGGTAACAATAACAACAGAGGTCCAAGACCAAATACTGGAGGTAATAATAACGGCGGACGTTTCTCTAAAGATAAAAATCAAAGAGGAAAAGGACGTAGAAATGCTCCAGTAGAAAAAGTTGAGCCTACAGAGGAAGAAGTACAAAAACAAGTACGAGAAACTCTTGAAAAACTTCAAGGGAAATCAAACAAATCGAAAGGTGCTAAGTACCGTCGTGAGAAAAGAGATTTCCACAGACAAAAATCTGAAAAAGAACAAGCACAACAAGAAGCGGAAAGCAAAGTACTTAAAGTTACAGAGTTTGTCACTGTAAGTGAAGTTGCTACCTTAATGGATGTGCCAGTTACTCAAATTATATCAGCATGTATGTCGCTTGGTATGATGGTAACAATGAATCAACGTTTGGATGCAGAAACACTAACAATTATTGCTGACGAATTTGGATACGAAGTAGAATTTATTACTACTGATATCGAAGAAGCAGTAGAAGAAGTTGTAGATGCTCCTGAAGATTTAAAACCTCGTGCACCAATTGTAACTGTAATGGGGCACGTTGACCACGGTAAAACATCTTTACTGGATTACATCCGTGAAGAAAATGTAATTGCTGGTGAGAGTGGAGGAATTACACAGCATATCGGTGCGTATGGAGTTACCTTGCAAGACGGACAAAAAATTGCTTTCCTTGATACACCTGGTCACGAAGCCTTTACAGCGATGCGTGCTCGTGGTGCTCAAGTAACCGATTTAGCAATTATTGTGGTTGCTGCCGATGATGATGTAATGCCACAAACAAAAGAGGCTATTAGCCATGCGCAAGCTGCAGGAGTGCCAATTGTTTTTGCAATTAACAAGGTGGATAAGCCTACGGCAAACCCTGATAAAATTAAAGAGAGTTTAGCGCAAATGAATCTTCTTGTTGAAGACTGGGGTGGAAAAATTCAATCGCAAGATATTTCTGCTAAAACAGGACAAGGAGTTCAGGAATTATTAGAGAAAGTATTGCTCGAGGCTGAAATTTTAGAGCTAAAAGCAAACCCAAATAAAATTGCCAATGGTACTGTTGTTGAAGCATTCCTAGATAAAGGTCGTGGTTATGTTTCTACAGTATTGGTACAAGCTGGTACTTTAAAAATTGGAGACTACGTACTTGCAGGAACGCATAGCGGTAAAGTAAAAGCAATGCAAGATGAGCGTGGTAACGATATTAAAGAAGCGGGTCCATCTACACCAATTTCAATTTTAGGATTGGACGGTGCGCCACAGGCGGGAGATAAATTTAATGTTTACGAAGACGAGCGTGAGGCAAAACAAATTGCAACCAAGCGTACACAATTACAACGTGAGCAATCGGTTAGAACGCAACGTCATATTACTTTAGATGAAATTGGAAGACGTATTGCGTTAGGAGACTTTAAAGAACTTAACATTATCCTTAAAGGAGATGTGGATGGTTCGGTAGAGGCGTTAACAGATTCGTTCCAGAAATTATCTACGGAAGAAATTCACATCAATATTATCCACAAAGCAGTTGGACCAATTACAGAGTCTGATGTGCTTTTAGCAACTGCTTCAGATGCAATTATCATAGGATTTAACGTAAGACCTATGGGGAATGCTAGAATGGTAGCTGATAAGGAAGAAATCGATATCCGTACGTATTCTATCATCTACGATGCAATCAACGATCTTAAAGATGCGATGGAAGGAATGTTGTCTCCAGAGCTTAAAGAAGAAATTACAGGTACTGCTGAAATTAGAGAAACCTTCAAAATTTCTAAGATTGGAACTATTGCAGGATGTATGGTAACAGATGGTAAGGTTTACAGAAATTCTGGAATTAGATTGATACGTGATGGTGTAGTAGTTTACACTGGAGAATTAGCTTCGTTGAAACGATTTAAAGACGACGTAAAAGAAGTGTCTAAAGGATACGATTGTGGTCTTCAAATTAAGAACTATAACGACATTCAAATTGGTGATGTTGTAGAAAGTTTCAGAGAAGTTGAGGTGAAGAAAAAGCTGAAATAAATTTTTCAATATAGATATAAAAAAAGCGACTCATTTGAGTCGCTTTTTTTTATGCTTGTATTTTTTATGGCTGAAGTAAAAAAGCACTTGGATATTCTTTTTTAACTTCAATTAAATATCTGTCGGCTTCTAAACGAGTTCTAAATTTCCCTACTCTTACTTTGTAGTTTGGAGTTTCAAAAGCAATGTCAGAATCAATCCCGCTAAACTCTTTATTAAAGGTTTCTTTCGCTTTTTGAGCACCTTCTAATGTTCCGTTATAAATTTGAATTCGAAAGCGTTTCTCGTCATCCGTTTTATTAATTTTAGCTTTATAGGCAACCAGTTTTTCAACTCTTTCATCTTGCGAAATATTTACTTTTCCGTCTGTCTGTGAAGTTTTAACATTTGTTTGTCCGTAGGTTATTCCGCTAAAAATAAGGGCGAAAACTGAAATAATAAGCTGTTTTTTATATTCTAATATTCTCATAATGAATGCTGTTTTGTGCAAATGTAATTTTATTATTTTATTCAACTTTAATTTTTTTTATTTAGAATCTATATAAATTAAGCATTAACGCTTCTCTAACATTTCGCAAATCGAGTCTAAGTCGTATTTTTGTGCTCGGTTAAAAAAACGGTTGATAACTTTTTTATTGTATAAACCGTGCCAATTTATGATAGAAAACACGTATTCTAATATGAAAAAGGTGATACACCCTAATTCAATTTCACGAATTTTAGGTATCGGATTAGCGATTATGCTAGCGTTTACAAGCTCTCTTTTTGCTCAGGAAGGAGCGGATCCTGCTGCTGGGAAATCTTTATTTAACACTTATTGTGCTGCTTGTCACCATCTGGATAGAAAGATGACGGGTCCTGCATTGAGAGGTGTGGGAGATAAGCATGAAGCAGAATGGTTGCATGCATGGGTTAAAAATAGCCAGGCACTTATTAAGTCTGGAGATGAAGCTGCAGTTAAGCTTTGGGATGAGTATCAACCAAACGTAATGACGGCTTTCCCTCAGTTAAGTGAGGCAGATATCGATAATATTATTGCATATACAATGCAGCCTAAGGAGGAAAAGCCTGCTGCTGTTGCTGGCGCTACTGCTGGAACAGATGCTGGAGCTAATTCTGGAGGCGTTGGAAATGAAATTATTTTAGGAGCACTTATATTAGTTTTCGGGGTGCTTGTAGTGATGTTGTTCTTGGTGAATAAAACGCTAAGAAGAATTGCTGAAGCTAACGGTGTTGAGTTTGCTGCTCCAGAAAAAAGACTTCCGTTATGGAAAGCTTTTGTTAAGAATCAATTTTTAGTATTGGTTTCTGTTATCTTCTTGTTGTTGTCTTCTGCTTACTTCGCGTATGGATATTTTATGCAAGTAGGAGTTGATCAAGGGTATCAGCCAATTCAGCCAATACATTTTTCACATAGAATACACGCTGGAGATAACGGTATCGATTGTAAGTACTGTCACTCTTCTGCTAGAACTTCAAAAACATCAGGGATTCCTTCTTTGAATGTTTGTATGAACTGTCATAAAAGTATTCCAGAGGTTGCTGAGTCTACAGCGACTGCAGAACATTCAAAAGAATTTTACGATAAAGAAATTGCAAAATTATACGATGCAGTTGGTTGGGATGTTAACGAGCAAAGTTATACTGGTGAAACAAAACCTGTAAAATGGGTTCGTATTCATAACTTACCAGATTTCGCATATTTTAATCACTCACAACACGTAACGGTTGGTCGAATTGCATGTCAAGAGTGTCACGGTCCAATTCAAGAAATGGAAATTGTACACCAAGAAGCTCCATTAACAATGGGATGGTGTATTAACTGTCACCGTAAAACAAATGTTAAGATGGAAGGTAACGAGTATTACGCAAAAATACACGAAGAGCTTTCTAAGAAATACGGTGTAGATGAATTGACAGCGGCACAATTAGGTGGAACCGAGTGTGCAAAATGTCACTATTAATAAAGAGATTTCTATAAAAAGAAATTCAAAAACAACAAAATCTAAGATAAGCCTGTTTTAGGCAGGTTGATTTAAAATAGTTATATATAACATGGCATCAAACAAAAAATACTGGTCAAGTGTTGAGGAGCTAAATCCAAATAGCTCTATCGCTGAGACGCTTAAACAGAATGAGTTTGTTGAGGAAATTCCAAATGACGAATTTTTAGGAGATAAAGATTCTTTGGGTTCTTCGTCTACATCTAGACGTGATTTCCTTAAATATGTAGGGTTTTCTACAGCTGCTGCTTCTTTAGCTGCTTGTGAGGGTCCTGTAGTAAAATCTATTCCTTATGTAGTGCAGCCAGAGGATATCGTTCCTGGGGTGGCAAACTATTATGCAACTACAATTGCAGATGGATATGATTTTGCAAGTATTTTAATTAAAACTCGTGAAGGGCGACCAATTAAAGTAGAAAGTAATTCCGACGCAAAAGTAAATGGTGGAGCAAATGCTAGAGTGCATGCGTCTGTTTTAGGATTGTATGATAGTTTACGCGTACAAGGTCCTAAATCTAAAGGAGCTTATGTTTCTTGGGAGGATCTTGATGCAAATGTGGTAAGCGGACTTGCATCTGCACAAGCTACTGGAAAGCAAATTGTGTTGTTAACGCAAACTTTTGCTAGTCCTTCTGTAAATAAATTAATTGCTGAATTTTCTGAAAAATACGGAAACGTTAAACATATTCAGTATGATGCCATTTCTGAAGATGCTGCTCTAAATGCCTTTGAGGCTTCTTATGGAGTAAGAGCTTTAGCAGATTACGATTTTTCAAAAGCAAGTGTAATTGTTTCTTTCGGTGCAGATTTCTTAGGAGATTGGCAAGGTGGAGGATTTGATTCTGATTATGCAAAAGGACGTATTCCTTCTTACGGAAAAATGTCTAGACATATTCAGTTTGAGTCGAACATGAGTTTGACTGGAGCGAATGCAGATAAAAGAGTTCCTTTAACACCATCACAACAAAAAATAGCTTTAGCTAAATTTTACGGGTATTTAAACGGTAAATCTGTTGGAGGTGAATTGCCTGCTAACATTGATGAGGCTGTTAAAAATGCTGCGGCTCAAGTTGCAAGAGCAGGTAAGAGTGCTGTGGTTGTTACAGGGATTAACGATATAGATGCGCAAAAAGTTGTTTTAGCTATTAATAAAGCAATTGGAAGCGTTGTTATGAATGCTGAAACACCAAGATTAACGCGTCAAGGTAATACTAAACAAGTAGCTACTTTGGTTGAAGATATGAAATCTGGTAAAGTAGGTGCTTTAATTATGAGTGGAGTGAATCCGCTTTACACATTGCCAAATGCAGCCGATTTTGAAGCTGGATTAGCAAATGTAGATCTTTCTGTTGCTTTCTCTTTGAAAGAAGATGAAACGTCTACAAAAACTACATACATTGCAGCAACGCCTCATTACTTAGAGTCTTGGGGAGATGTTGAAATGAAAAAAGGGCATTACAGTTTAATGCAGCCAACTATCCGTCCGTTGTTTAATACAAGACAATTTCAAGAGTCTTTATTAAAATGGATAGGTAATGATGTTAGTTATCACGATTACATCAAGCAAACATGGCAAGCAAATATCCTTGGAGGAACTTCTTGGAACGCTGCTTTACATGATGGTGTATTTGTTTCAGCTGGTAATGCAGTTGTTGCTTCCGAAGAAAATGTAGAAGCAGAAGCTACTACAGTTGTTGGTGCAGAAGCTGCTGTTGCTTCAGTGTCGTCTTCAGTAAATAAATTAGCTGGAGCTACTGCAAACGGAATGGAGCTTACTTTGTATGCTAAAACAAGTATGGGTGACGGTACGCAAGCAAACAATCCTTGGTTGCAAGAAATGCCAGATCCTATTACAAGAAATACTTGGGATAACTACTTAACTATTTCTTTAGCTGATGCGGAAGCTTTAGGATTAGAAAACAATATTGTATCTAATGGAGCGCTAGATGGTGACTATGTAAAAGTTACTGTTGGAGGTGTTTCTATTGATAAAGTGCCAGTTTTAATTCAGCCAGGTCAAGCAAAAGGAACCGTAGGTTTGTCTTTTGGATATGGTAAAAAACTAGGTGTAAAAGAAGAAATGAAGACTGGAGTAAATGCATATCCGCTTTACTTAGGTTTTAACAATACACAAGAAGTTAAAATTGAAAAAGTTTCTGGTACGCATCAGTTTGCGTCTGTGCAGATGAAGAGTACTATGGATGGTAGAGGAGATATTTTAAGAGAAACTTCTCTTGAAATCTTCAATACAAAAAGTGCTCACGATTGGAATCCGCAACCAGAGGTTTCAGTAAATCACGTAGAAGTTGCTGCGGATGAAGCTGATATTTGGGCGGAGTTTGATTCTAGTATCGGGCATCATTTTAACTTGTCAATCGACTTAAATGCATGTACTGGGTGTGGAGCCTGTGTAATTGCATGTCATGCTGAAAACAACGTTCCTGTAGTAGGTAAGAGCGAGGTAAGAAAATACAGAGATATGCACTGGTTGCGTATCGATAGATATTATTCTTCTGAAGAAAGCTTTGAAGGGGATAATGAAGTAGTTGAAGCTGCTCCAAACTCTATCAGTACTTACCACCAGTTGGAGCACCCATCTGAGAATCCTCAGGTAGCTTTCCAACCAGTAATGTGTCAGCACTGTAACCACGCTCCATGTGAAACTGTTTGTCCAGTTGCGGCAACTTCTCATGGTAAGCAAGGTCAAAACCAAATGATTTATAACCGTTGTGTAGGTACACGTTACTGTGCTAACAACTGTCCGTATAAAGTACGTCGTTTCAACTGGTTCTTATATAGCCAGAACGATGAGTTTGATTTCTATATGAATGATGACTTAGGTAGAATGGTGTTAAACCCAGATGTTACGGTTAGATCTCGTGGAGTTATGGAGAAATGTTCTATGTGTATCCAAATGACACAGAAAACAATTCTTGATGCGAAAAGAGAAGGTAGACCAATTAAAGACGGTGAGTTTAAAACTGCTTGTTCTGCGGCTTGTACTAGTGGAGCAATGAAGTTTGGTGATGTTAATGATAAAGAAAGTGAAATTGTAAAGCTTAAAGAAGATAAGCGTATGTATCACTTACTTGGATTTAAAGGAACTAGACCGAATGTATTCTACCACACAAAAGTTAGAAATACAGAAGAAGTATAAAAATAGAATTAACAAGAATAATTATATAAAGTATTATGGCGTCGCACTACGAAGCACCTATACGTGAACCTTTAGTAACGGGAGAGAAGTCTTACCATGATGTTACTGTAGACGTTGCTGCTCCTGTTGAAGGAAGAGCTAACAAACAATGGTGGATTGTTTTTTCAATAGCCTTAGTGGCCTTTCTTTGGGGATTAGGTTGTATTATATACACAGTATCTACCGGTATTGGAGTATGGGGATTAAATAAAACTGTTGGATGGGCATGGGATATTACCAACTTTGTATGGTGGGTAGGTATCGGTCACGCAGGAACTTTGATTTCTGCGGTACTATTATTGTTCCGTCAAAAATGGAGAATGGCGGTAAACCGTTCTGCAGAGGCAATGACTATTTTCTCGGTAGTTCAAGCAGGTTTGTTCCCTATTATTCACATGGGTCGTCCATGGTTGGCATATTGGGTACTTCCAATTCCAAACCAATTTGGGTCTTTGTGGGTTAACTTTAACTCACCATTACTTTGGGACGTATTTGCAATTTCTACGTATTTATCTGTATCATTAGTTTTCTGGTGGACAGGTTTACTTCCAGATTTTGCAATGCTTAGAGATAGAGCAGTTAAGCCATTTCAGAAAAAAATATACAGTTTATTAAGTTTCGGATGGAGCGGTAGAGCTAAAGATTGGCAACGTTTCGAAGAGGTATCATTGGTATTAGCAGGTTTAGCTACACCACTTGTACTTTCGGTACACACCATCGTATCTTTTGACTTTGCTACATCTGTAATTCCAGGATGGCACAGTACCATTTATCCGCCATATTTCGTTGCGGGAGCAATCTTCTCTGGATTTGCAATGGTATTAACGCTACTTATTATTATGCGTAAAGTATCAAACCTAGAAGCATATATTACTCGTGGACATATTGAGTATATGAACAAAGTAATTTTGTTAACAGGTGGAGTAGTTAGTGTTGCTTATATTACTGAGTTTGTTATTGCTTGGTATTCTGGAAGTAACTACGAAGATTATACATACCTTTCGATAGGTGCTGCAACAGGACCATACTGGTGGGCATTCTGGGCACTTATCATCTGTAACTTTGTAGTGCCACAAACATTATGGATTAAAAAATTAAGAAGAAACTATATTTGGTCTTTTATCTGTTCGATTGTAATTAACATCGGAATGTGGTTTGAGCGTTTTGATATTATTGTTATCAACTTAAGTAAAGGTCACTTACCATCTTCTTGGACAATGTTCTCTCCTACATTTGTAGATATAGGAATTTTTATCGGAACGATTGGATTCTTCTTTGTACTATTCTTATTGTACGCTAGAACATTCCCAGTGATTGCTCAAGCAGAGGTAAAAACAATTTTAAAATCTTCAGGTGAGCGTTACAAACGTTTACGTGAAGAAGGTAAAAGCCTTGTAGGGACAGGCGCTGATGCTAGAACATCTGTAATAGCAGGAACCAGCACTAAAGAAAATTTAGATCAAGACACAAAAAATAATTCATAAGACTATGGCTTCAAAAGTTATACAAGCAATATATAATGATGACGACGTTTTGATGTTGGCCGTTAAGCGTGTTAAAGAAGCGCATCATCATATTGAAGAAATTTATACGCCGTTTCCAGTTCACGGACTCGACAAAGCTATGGGATTAGCACCTACAAGACTTGCAATTACTGCATTTATGTATGGGTGTGTAGGTATATCAGTAGCAGTTTTGATGATGAACTTTATCATGATTGAAGACTGGCCTCAAAACATTGGAGGGAAACCAAGCTTTAGTTTTATTGAAAACATGCCTGCGTTTGTACCAATTATGTTTGAGATGACTGTATTTTTTGCAGCGCATTTAATGGTAATTACTTTTTATATGAGAAGTAGATTATGGCCATTTAAAAAAGCTGAAAATCCAGATGTTCGTACAACAGACGACCACTTTTTAATGGAAGTGTCTTTGAACGACAACGAAGATGAGTTAACAAGACTCTTGGTAGATACAGGAGCAGTAGAAGTTAAAGTTTCAGAAAAGCATTAATAATTCGAAATGAGAGTTTTTGTAAAAATAGGAATTGTTTTAGGTGTTGCTACCCTTGTAGCTTCTTGCCAAAACAACTCGAAGCCAAATTACCAATACATGCCTAATATGTACGAATCTGTAGGTTACGAAACTTACCAAGAAACAAGTGCATTTAGAAATGGAAAAGAAGGACAATTACCTGTAGAGGGAACTATTTCAAGAGGGCACATGCCATACGAGTATCCAAACACTTTGGAAGGATACAACTTAGCAAAAGCGAATCTTAAAAACCCAATGCCTTTCGAATCATACAGAAATGCTGATTCTACTATAACTGAAGCATACTTAAAAGACGGAAAAGAACTTTTCGATATTTACTGTGCAGTATGTCATGGAACAAAAGGTAACGGTAAAGGTGTGTTGGTAGATCGTGAAAAAATACTTGGTGTTCCAAGTTATGATGACGCAGGAAGAGCAATTACCGAAGGTAGTGTTTACCACGTAATTCGTTACGGATTAAATGCTATGGGGTCTTACGCAAATCAACTTAGTGAAGAAGAACGTTGGCAAGTTACAGAATATGTAATGGGGCTAAAACACGACTTAGAGAATAAATAATTAAAATCAACTATCAAAAAGAAGATATCAAGATATGTATACGTTTTCAAATAAATTAAAGATGGCATCTATCATACTAATGATAGTTGGTATTCTTGGGATAGGATACGGTTTTATTAGTTCTCCTTCTACTGTAGAAGAAGCTAAAGCTATGGTAGCAGCAGATGCTCACCACGGAGGAGCTTCTCACGGAGAAGAGTCGCATGAAGCTGTTGCAACACATCATTCAGAAACAAAAGAAGCTGGTCATCATGAAGATGCTCACGGTGCACACGCAGAAGCAGATGCACATGCAGAGCATGATGCTCACACATTAAGTAAATTACAAAATCGCCCTTGGGCAGCTTTCTTTATAGCAGGATTTTTCTTTTTCATGATTTCTGTTGGAGCATTAGTGTTTTATGCAATTCAGCATGTAGCACAAGTAGGATGGTCTCCAGTTTTATTCAGAGTTATGGAAGCTATAAGTGCTTACCTTTTCCCAGGAGCAATTATATTATATGTATTCTTTGTGCTTACGTCGGCTTTTCATCTAAATCATTTATACATTTGGATGGATCCTACAATTATGGCGCATGACGAAATTTTACAATTAAAATCTGGGTATTTAAATATTCCATTTTTCCTAATTAGGGCTTTTGTTTTCTTAACAGGATGGGCTTTATACAGACATTTTGCTGTTAAAAATTCATACGCACAAGACGAAGCAAACGACAATACTTACTACAAGAAAAACTTTAAGTTATCTGTATTTTTCTTATTGTTCTTCTTCGTAACAGAGTCGTTAATGGCTTGGGATTGGTTTATGAGTTTAGAGCCACACTGGTACAGTACATTATTTGCATGGTATGTTTTTGCAAGTATGTTTGTGTCTGCAATTACTGTTATTGCAATGCTTACAATGTACTTAAAATCTAAAGGATTGTTGGAGTATGTTAACGATAGCCACTTACACGATTTAGCTAAGTTTATGTTCGGTTTAAGTATTTTCTGGACGTATCTTTGGTTCGGTCAGTTTATGCTTATCTGGTATGCAAACATTCCAGAAGAGGTTGGATATTTTATTACTAGAATTGAGCACTACAATTTTGTATTCTTCGGAATGTTATTATTCAACTTTGTGTTCCCATTCTTAGTATTAATGAATAGCGACTTTAAACGTGTAAATTGGTTTGTAATGATGGCGGGTGTAAGTATTCTTATAGGTCACTATATGGATATCTTCCAAATTGTAATGCCATCTACCGTTGGAGAGTTATGGAGCTTTGGAATTCCAGAAGTTGGAAGTATACTTTTCTTCTTAGGATTATTTATTTTTGTTGTCTTTGGAGCTTTAGCAAGAACAAAATCTTTCGTTCCAAAGCGCAACCCATTTATTGAAGAAAGTAAACACTTTCACTATTAATTAAACTATTAAAAAGTAAACAGGATATATACGATGACTGCTTTATTAACAATAATTGTTCTCATACTTGTTGCCATTGCAATTTGGCAGATGACTAAAATTTTTGAATTGTCGCAAGTTAATACCGATGATTCTCAAGTTGCTAACGATAAAGACAACAAGCTGAATGGGTATTTGATGTTCGGATTTTTAATCTTCATTTACCTAATTACCATTTTTTCATTCTGGAAATGGGGAGATGTAGTTCTTGGAACTCCAGCTTCAGAGCACGGATCTGAGTACGATAATTTAATGTTCATTTCTATGGCATTAATCTTCTTTGTACAAATTATAACACAAGCGTTATTACACGGTTTTGCATACAAATACAGAGGTCAAAAAGGTAAAAAAGCATTATTTTATGCTGATAATGATAAACTTGAGTTTATTTGGACAATTATTCCAGTTATTACACTTGCAGGTTTAATTATCTACGGACTTTTCACTTGGACAAGCCTAATGGATATCGATCCAGAAGAAGGAGACCCTATCATTATTGAGTTGTATGCGCAACAATTTAACTGGAAAGCTCGTTACGCTGGAGATGATAATGTTTTAGGTCAAGCGAATGTTCGTTTAATCGACATCAATACAAACAACGTTATCGGTATTGACGCTGCAGATCCTTACGGTCAAGACGATGTTGTATCGCAGTCAGAATTACACTTACCTGTAGGAAGAAAAGTGATTTTCAAAATGCGTTCGCAAGATGTTTTACACTCTGCTTATATGCCACACTTTAGAGCACAAATGAACTGTGTTCCTGGAATGATTACTCAGTTTTCTTTCACTCCTACAGTGACTACTGAAGAAATGAGAATGGATCCAGATATGGTAGAGAAAGTACAACACATCAATAAGCTAAGAGCTGAAAGAAAAGCAAATGGCGATGATAATGCTGATGCTTGGGAGTTTGATTACGTATTACTATGTAACAAAATCTGTGGATCTTCGCACTATAACATGCAAATGAAAATAGTAGTAGAATCTCAAGAAGATTTTGATGCTTGGATTGCAGGTCAAGATACATTTAAACAAACTATTGCTAAAGCAGAGTAAAGAAAGCTATTAATTAAGTTAAAAAATAATAAAGGAAATAAGATTATGTCAGCAACAGCACAGACGCACTCAGAAGATCACGCACATGATCATGGACATCATCATAAAGAGACGTTTATAACAAAGTATATATTCAGTCAAGATCATAAAATGATCTCCAAGCAATTCCTAATTACAGGTTTAATTATGGGTGTTCTTGGTATTGCAATGTCGCTACTTTTTAGAATGCAAATTGCATGGCCTGGAGAATCTTTTAAAGTATTTGAAGTATTATTAGGGAAATGGGCTCCAGATGGAGTTATGGATCCAAATATTTACTTAGCACTTGTTACTATTCACGGTACTATCATGGTATTCTTCGTATTAACACAAGGGTTAAGTGGAACATTTAGTAACTTATTAATTCCATTGCAAATTGGTGCACGCGATATGGCTTCTGGGTTTATGAACATGGTTTCATACTGGTTGTTTTTCGTTTCGTGTATTGTAATGATTTGTTCTTTGTTTTTAGAAGCAGGACCTGCAGCAGCTGGTTGGACAATTTATCCACCATTAAGTGCTTTACCACAAGCACAAGGAGGATCAGGTTTAGGAATGACACTTTGGTTAGTTTCTATGGCTATATTCATTGCCTCTTCTTTATTAGGATCGTTAAACTACGTAGTAACGGTTATTAACTTAAGAACAAAAGGAATGTCAATGACAAGATTGCCGCTTACTATATGGGCTTTCTTTGTAACTGCTATTATTGGTATTGTTTCTTTCCCAGTATTACTTTCTGCAGCATTATTACTTATAATGGATAGAAGTTTTGGTACTTCTTTCTTCTTGTCAGATATATTTATTCAAGGTGAAGTATTACATTACCAAGGAGGTTCACCAGTATTATTTGAGCACCTTTTCTGGTTCTTAGGTCACCCAGAGGTATATATTGTTATTTTACCTGCAATGGGACTTGTATCTGAAATTATGGCTGCAAACTCACGTAAGCCTATTTTTGGATACCGCGCAATGATTATGTCTATTTTAGCAATTGCATTTTTATCTACAATTGTATGGGGTCACCACATGTTTATCTCAGGGATGAATCCATTCTTAGGATCTGTGTTTACCTTTACAACTTTGTTAATTGCAATTCCTTCTGCTGTAAAAGCTTTTAACTGGATTACAACAATATGGAAAGGGAACATCCAAATGATCCCTGCGATGCTATTCTCAATTGGATTTGTATCGACTTTCATTACTGGTGGTTTAACAGGAATTATTTTGGGAGATAGTGCATTAGACATTAATGTTCACGATACTTACTTTGTAGTAGCGCATTTCCACTTAGTAATGGGTATTTCTGCTCTTTACGGAATGTTTGCTGGTATTTACCACTGGTTCCCTAAAATGTTCGGTAGAATGTTGAACAAAAACTTAGGATACATTCACTTCTGGATTACTGCAGTTTGTGCGTATGGAGTATTCTTCCCAATGCACTTTGTAGGTATGGCTGGTGTACCAAGACGTTATTATACCAATACAAACTTCCCAATGTTTGACGATTTAACAGATATTCAAGTTGTAATGACTGTATTTGCAATTATCGCTGGATTTGCACAATTGTTCTTCGTTTGGAATTTTGTTTATAGTATGTTCTACGGAAAGAAAGCAACTCAGAACCCATGGAATTCTACAACTTTAGAGTGGACTACTCCAGTTGAAGCAATTCACGGAAACTGGCCAGGAGAAATTCCTGAAGTACACCGTTGGGCTTACGATTATAGTAAAACAAATGAAAATGGAGAGTATGTAATTCCAGGACAAGATTTTGTTCCGCAAACTGTACCTTTACAAGAAGGTGAAGAAGAATTGCACCACTAGAATATTTTTTTTAAAATATATATTTCTTCGTTATCGAAGGGTTAATAAAAAACACCTCACAGGTTTTAAAATCTGTGAGGTGTTTTTTTATCTACTAATTATTAGTTTAACGCAAATTCGATATAATGTCATTATAAGTTAAATTCATCATCTATTTGTATTCCAATTTTTTAATGGTATTTTCATTTTTGTCTTGACACAAAAACGAAACAAAAAAGTCAAGACTGATTAAAAAAGCATAAGAAAATCTACGGAACCATCCGCCATAGATAAAAAGAACTCGCTACGCTCAAACAGCTTTTTATCTTTAGCCACAACTGCTTCCTTGATTTTTAATGCTTTTTAAATAGGCCAAATTTATTACATATTTATCCATCTTATGATGAACTTACGTTAGATTAATCTTTAGATGTTCTCGCAATAAGGATTGAAGCGGATAGCTTTTATTGTGTTTTATACACAATAAAACTATGAGCGTAAAGCCTGGTGCCGCACTAAAGTGTGGCAATTGCCCAAAATAGTAAACAAAAAAAACTGCCACCCAGTTGGATGACAGTTTTAATATGTTGAATGAATTTGTTTTAGTATCTGTAATACTCTGGCTTGAATGGCCCTTCAACCGTAACGCCAATATATTTAGCTTGCTCTTCGTTAAGCTCTGTAAGTTCTACACCAATTTTTTCTAGGTGAAGTTTAGCAACCTTTTCGTCCAAATGTTTTGGAAGCATATAAACGTCGTTTTCGTACTTATCGGAATAGTTCCAAAGCTCGATTTGCGCCAAAGTTTGGTTTGTAAACGAGTTACTCATTACAAAACTTGGGTGCCCAGTTGCGCAACCTAAGTTAACCAAACGACCTTGTGCCAATAAAATAATATCTTTCCCATCGATGGTATATTTATCTACTTGAGGTTTGATGTTTACTTTACTCGCTCCGTGCGTTTTGTTTAACCAAGCCACATCGATTTCGTTATCAAAATGTCCGATATTACAAACGATGGTTTTATCTTTCATTTTTTCGAAATGCTTGCTAGTAACGATGTCTTTATTTCCAGTAGTGGTAATAATGATATCTGCTTTTTCTACAACAGTTTCAAGTTTCTTCACTTCATAACCGTCCATTGCAGCTTGCAACGCACAAATTGGATCGATTTCTGTAACAGTAACGATAGACCCAGCACCTCTAAAAGAAGCCGCTGTACCTTTCCCTACGTCTCCATAGCCACAAACTACAACGCGTTTTCCTGCAAGCATTACGTCGGTAGCTCTACGGATAGCATCTACAGCACTCTCACGACATCCGTATTTGTTATCAAATTTAGATTTTGTAACCGAGTCGTTTACATTAATTGCTGGCATTGGAAGTGTTCCGTTTTTAACACGCTCGTATAAACGGTGAACTCCCGTAGTAGTTTCTTCTGAAAGTCCTTTTACACCTTCTGCCAATTCTGGGTATTTGTCTAAAACCATATTGGTTAAGTCACCACCATCGTCCAAAATCATATTTAAAGGCTTTCTATCTTCGCCAAAAAATAAAGTTTGCTCGATACACCAGTCAAATTCCTCTTCGTTCATTCCTTTCCAAGCATACACAGGAACTCCAGCAGCAGCAATTGCAGCAGCAGCTTCGTCTTGCGTAGAGTAGATGTTACAAGAACTCCAAGTAACTTCGGCACCAAGAGCTACCAGCGTTTCGATTAAAACAGCCGTTTGAACCGTCATGTGTAAACATCCTGCAATGCGAGAACCTTTTAAAGGTTGCTCGTCTTTGTATTCTTCTCTTAAAGACATTAGTCCTGGCATTTCAGCTTCGGCTAACTCTATTTCTTTTCTTCCCCATTCAGCTAAAGAAATATCTTTTACTTTGTAAGCTACGTAAGGAACTGTTTTCGTACTCATATTGAATATTATATTTTAAAATTTATTTGTTGAGTGAAAACTATAATTATGGCAGTTGTACTGCAAAAATTAATTTAGTTGAAACTCATTTCTTATTTTTACAACTGTTAAGCAATGAATGTTGCTTTGTAATAGTAATTTTTCACTGCAAAAACTCGGTGCAAAGTTACATAAATAACTTGTATTATTTATGCCTCTTTACAAAACTATACAGCCCAATCTTCATACTAAAGTGTTGATTTGGAAGATAGAAGAAACTTATGACGAATTAGCTGACGGAATTGAACTTACCGACAATTGCATCAACCGATTGTCGCGAATGAAATCTGAGATTCACCAGCGCGGATTTTTAAGTGTGAGGCAATTGCTCAAAAAAGCGGGGTATACAACATCCGATTTGTATTACGATACTGCAGGGAGGCCACATTTAAAAGACGGTAATTATATTTCGATTACGCATTCGTTTATATTTTCAGGAATTATTATCAGTAAGCAAACGCCAATTGGAATAGACATTGAAAAGCAACGTGATAAAATAAGTGTCATTGCACATAAATTTGTAGGATACGAATACAATTACCTCACCGATAATGATATTAATAAACTGACGGTAGTTTGGTGTGTAAAAGAGAGCTTGTATAAAGTTTTTGCTACGGAAGGCATGAGTTTTAAACAACATACTAAAGTATTACCTTTTGATTTAGAAGAAGGGAAAACATTTGGATGGATTTTTTACTGTGGAAGGATACAAAAGTATAAAGTAGAATTTCTAGAATTTGATGGTTTTACCTGTGCCTATGCAATTGAAGTTTAAAGAAAATGAATGAGGAAAAAAAGTGAAAGAGTTAAGAGTTCACAGCTTTAAACTTTGACCCTTTGATGCTTTGCAACTTTGGTATTACAGTCATATCAAGCCTGCCTATGTCGGCAGACAGGCGGAGTCGAGATATCTTTTTGTGTAATTGTTAATTCGTTGAATCGGTTAATCGTTGTTTAATAGAGAAAATGAGAAAAAAATGAAAGAGTAAAGGACTTTTAGATTTAAACTTTGACCCTTTGATGCTTTGCAACTTTGTACCTTTGGTATTACAGTCATATCGAGCCTGCATTTAAAAACAAAAAACTACCAACAAAAAGCTAATTTTCTTTGCACCTTTGACACTATGAATCTGTGAACCTTTGTCACTAAACATATCAAAAAATAAAAACATGAACATATCAGTAGAATTAACCTTAACACCACTCCAAGACGAGTTTGAACCAGCTATTATTCATTTTATAAAAAAAATGCGCGCAAGCGGACTTACCGTATTGGAAAATCCTTTAAGCACCCAAGTGTATGGAAGTTATGATGAAGTAATGAAAGTTTTAACTACCGAAATTAAAGAAGCTTTCGAAATGATTGACAGAGGATTGTTGTATATGAAAATTGTAAAATCTGATCGAAGCGATTATGAACCACATTTTTGATTGGCTCTTTGCGCAATATAACGGCGTTCCTACACATTACGTAGTCCTCGAAATTATTGGGGTGTTTTTTGGTTTTTTGAGTGTATGGTACTCCAAAAAAGAAAACATATTGGTGTATCCAACAGGAATTATCAGCACCGCCATATTTGTGTATTTGTTGTTGCAATACGGATTGTTGGGCGATATGATGATTAATGCTTATTATTTTTCAATGAGTATCTACGGATGGTATTTGTGGACTCGAAAGGTAGACGATTCACATTTTATCCCAATTACCAAAACTACTCAAAAAGAACAAAAAATATCAGTATTACTATTTGTAGGAACCATGATATTTGTTTTTGGATTGTATGAGTTTTTCGACAAATGGCAATCGTGGGTTTCGTATGTCGATATTCTTACAACCGCCATATTTTTTGTAGGGATGTGGCTCATGGCAAAAAAGAAATTAGAAAACTGGATATATTGGATTATTGGCGATATCATTTCGATTCCGCTATATTTATATAAAGGATTGGCATTTACCAGTTTGCAGTATATACTGTTTACCGTAATTGCAATTTATGGTTATAAAGCATGGAAGAAAAACTTAAACAAGAGCCCTCAAACATTATTAAAATAGTAATGTTCGGACCCGAGTCTACTGGGAAAACAACGCTCGCAAAAGCATTAGCCAAGTACTATGATACTGTGTGGGTACCCGAGTATGCAAGAGAGTATCTTCAGGAGAAATGGAACCGAGAGCAAAAAACTTGTGAGCCTAAAGATTTAATTCCTATTGCAATTGGTCAGATGGAGTTCGAAAACACACTTACCAAAAGTGCCAATAAAGTACTTTTTAGCGACACCGATTTGTTGGAAACTAAAGTTTATTCCGAAGCATATTACACCGGAAGTTGCGATCCTTTACTAGAAAAATATGCGCTACAAAACACCTACGATTTATATTTTTTAACGTATATTGATGTGCCGTGGGAGAAGGATGATTTAAGAGATAAACCAAACGAGCGTGAGGCAATGTTTTCTTATTTTGAAAACACTTTGCAACGGTATAACAAAAACTATGTTTTATTGAAAGGCGATATCGAAACTCGAATTTCGCTCGCCATTCAACAGATAGATAAACTACTCAAAAAGCATGATGACACTAACCGAAACCGATAAAAAACAACTACAAGAAAAAGGGATCGATGAGGCGCAAGTAGCCGAGCAAATTGAAATATTTAAAAAAGGGATTCCTTTTGTAAATTTAATCGCCGCAGCTACCATTGGAAATGGAATTCATAAATTTTCAGAAGAAGAAAAAGAAGCGTTTGTTTCTTTGTTTGATACGAATAAAGATAAACTTTCATTGCTGAAATTTGTGCCTGCTTCTGGTGCTGCAACTCGTATGTTTAAAGCGTTATTTCAGTTTTTAAATACATACAACCCAGCCAATGAAACTATCAATGCATACATCAATAGAGAAAAGGCAGAGCTCATTCGAACTTTTTTTATTGGAATTGAAAAGTTTCCTTTTCACGATGCAGTAATCAAGCGATTTGTAGAAAAACACCCCGATTTTTTAAATCTTCCAGATCATTTTCAGAAGTATTATGTGGTGAAGATTTTATTGGATAAAGATGAATTTGACTACGGGTCGAGTCCTAAAGGATTACTTCCTTTTCATAAATATAAAACGCATCCAGCTACAGCTTTTGAAGAGCATATGTACGAAGCTGCTTTGTATGATGAGTCCAACGGCTTGGCAAAACTACATTTTACCATTTCGAAGGAGCACAATAACGACTTTGACGAGGAAATGGAGCGTATTCAAAGTCGTGTAACCGAAAAAACTGGAGTTGATTTTGAGACTTCTTTTTCTTATCAAAAAGAGGCAACCGATACGTTGGCGGTTACCATGAACAATGAACCTTTCCGTTTAGAAACAGGTGAAATTTTATTCAGACCTGGTGGGCATGGAGCGTTGATTGAAAATTTAAACGACCAAGATGCCGACATTATCTTTATAAAAAATATTGATAATGTGGTGGTGTATAAATATAAGCACGAGTTGGCTCAGTATAAAAAAGTACTTGCAGGGAAATTATTGGAGGTACAAAACAAAGCTTATGCTTATGCAAAAATGTTGGATGAAACATCGCCTTCAGAAGGAGAAATATCAGAAATAAAATCTTTCTTACAAACCGAATTAAACGTGCATGTACGAAGTGATTTTGATAAGTATAAAGAAATATATCAAATTGAATTTCTAAAAGAAAAACTAAACGCGCCTATTCGTGTTTGCGGAATGGTTAAAAATGAAGGAGAGCCTGGAGGTGGACCTTTTTGGATTAAAGATGAAGACGGAAACATTTCGTTGCAAATTGTTGAAACGCCACAAATAGACACTAAAAATAAGTTTCAAGAAGAAATTTTAAAATCGGCTACACATTTTAACCCGGTAGATATTGTTTGCAGTGTTAAAAATTATAAAGGCGAAAAGTACAACTTATTGGATTTTGTAAATAAAAAGCAAGCCTTTATCACGAATAAGACCAAAGAAGGAAAAGAACTAAAAGCGTTAGAGCTTCCCGGACTTTGGAATGGAGGAATGGCTTTTTGGAATACCATTTTTGTGGAAGTTCCGCTCACAACATTTAATCCTGTAAAAACAGTGGTTGATTTATTAAAACCAGCGCATCAAGTAAAAGATAAATAGATAAATAGAGAAATGAAAGAAGTTAAATACCCAAGGTCGTTTTCGCATATCGGAATAACAGTTCCAGATATTCAAAAAGCAGTAGATTTCTATCAAAATGTGATGGGGTGGTACGTTATTATGCAACCTTCAACAGTAAAAAAAGAAGCCGACACTGCTATTGGGCAAATGTGTATTGATGTTTTTGGAGATAATTGGGAAACATTTGAGATAGCTCATATGGCAACGTCTGATGGAATAGGAATTGAGTTGTTTTCTTTTCCGCATGGCGTAAAATCGGCTCCAGAATTTAACCCTTTTAACACAGGTCTGTTTCACTTTTGTGTTCAAGATCCAAATATTGAAGAGCTAACAGAACGGATTGTTGAGGCAGGAGGGAAGCAACGAATGCCAATTCGTGAATATTACCCTAATGAAAAGCCGTATAAAATGGTTTACGTAGAAGATCCATTTGGGATAGTATTCGAAATTTACACGCATAGTTACGAGCTAACCTATTCCTCTGGAGCTTATCAAAAATAAGTACTATTAAAAAGTGTGTAATAGGTTAATCGATAATCACGATTTAATTGCTTCGGCGATTGAACCGAGATAGTTTACTTTTTACACACTTTTATATTTTATTATACACTTTTTTACACATCTACATTTTTCTTGTCTTTTTTGTTTTTGATTTTATTTGTCTGAAAATCAATTATTTAAAATAATTTATTTCTTCTGATTTTAAATGGAACAGATATAGCTATATACTAATCAGACACAAAACATTAAAAATATATAGTTATGAGAAGATTAGTTTTAGCATCAGCATTTGCATTAGGAAGTTTTGCATCATTTGCAGCAACACCAGTAATTTTTCACGACGGAATAGCGGAAGATATTTATGCAACACAAGATGAGTACGAAGAAATTCAAATTTCTGAAGTTCCACAAGCAATTACAGAAGCATTAGCATCGGATTTTCCTGGTGCAGAAATTATAAAAGCATACAAAAATGAAGCCGCCGAGTATAAGATTGAAGTATCTGCTGGCGGAGAAGCAACAACACTATACGCCGATGAAAACGGGGAGTGGTTGCAAAAATAAAGTTTAAGCTTCGTTTATTTTAATTACGTTTGAAAGAGGTTATCCAGTTGGATAGCCTTTTTTGTTTCGTTTTTGTGTCAAGACAACTGCGGAGCACATCAACGAACACCAATAAAAAATATTTTTTTGTGAGTTAAAAATGAAAGTATTGTTAATGAATAAAATATAAATAAAATTCCTTGATATCACCATCTACCTCGAATCGAGCTTATTTTATTCAAATCCATTTCAGTAAAAAGAAAAATCCAACTTTAAAAATTGCGTATTGTTTACACAGAAATGTGTTGTTTTTACTCAGTTTTTACAGTTTGAGATAGCATTAAAAACACATAAAATACTGATAATTAGTTAAATGTGTTTTTTGGAATGAAATTGGAATATTATAAATCAAAACATTGCAATTAAAGTTTAACCAAAAAAAGTATAGATATGAAAAAGTTAGTATTAGCATCCGTTTTAACACTAGGTAGTTTAGTGTCGTTTGCAACCGTTCCAAACACATTAGAAACATCAACAACAGAAAAAGTAAACATCTTGCAAGATGAATACACTCCTATCGACACGTCGGAGTTGCCAACTGCAGTTACCGATGCTTTGGAGAGAGATTTTCCTGGAATTCAAGTTACAAAAGCATTTAAAAATGAATCCAATGAGTATAAAATTCAAGTAATTGTAGGGGAGCAAACTTCAAATTTATATGCTACTGCAGGTGGAGAGTGGCTTCAGAAGTAAAAAAGTATAATTAACCAACCACTATAATCACCAATAATCAACTGTAATTTATTAATTTATAAACAAAGTCATATTTTGTTTGAGGGATGGCGAAAGCCATCCTTTTTTTATGATTTTTTTAAAATGTTACACTCAATAACTTGCTATTTTTGTAGAAACCCACTTAAGGATGCCAAATATCTTATTAATAGAAGATGATGTTACGTTTTCGGCTATGCTCGAACGTTTTTTAAGCAAAAACGGTTTTACGGTAGCAACGAGTTATTCTTCTGAAGAAGCTCAAAAGAAGCTTAGTACTACTGCTTACGATTTAGTTTTTACAGATTTAAGACTTCCCGACGACGACGGAATTTCGATTCTTACAAAAGTAAAGGAAAAGCACCCAGATACTCCTGTAATTTTAATGACGGGATACGCCGAGGTGACCACTGCGGTTAAGGCAATGAAAAAGGGCGCTTTCGACTACATTTCTAAGCCTTTTAATCAAGATGAGGTGTTGGTGGTTATAAAAAATGCGTTACAAGGCGACAAGCAACCAAGTGTAAATACTGAGGTAAAACCAGTAGCTACTCCAAATGCTACTTCAGCTCAAAAAGTGTCTTCTAAAAAAACGGTAACAGGCATTAGCAGCGCGTCTTCAAAATTAAATGAATATATAAAATTGGTGGCACCAACCGATATGTCGGTTTTAATTACTGGTGATAGCGGCACAGGGAAAGAGGTGGTAGCAAAACGAATTCACGATAATAGTAGCCGAAAAGATTTTAGTTTTATTGCTGTTGATTGTGGAGCTATTCCGAAAGAAATTGCTGCAAGCGAATTTTTCGGTCACGTAAAAGGTTCGTTTACAGGTGCGGTAAATAATAAAGTAGGTCATTTTGAAGCGGCCAACGGCGGTACTATTTTTTTAGATGAAGTAGGAAATCTTTCTTATGAAAACCAAATTCAACTTTTAAGGGCTTTACAAGAGCGTAAGATAAAACCTATTGGAAGTAATAAAGAAATTGAAGTTGATATCCGATTGATAACCGCTACCAATGAAGATTTATTGAAGGCTGTTGAAAACGGACAATTTAGAGAGGATTTATACCATCGTTTAAATGAGTTTTCTATTCAAGTGCCAAGTTTACACGAACGGAAAGAAGATTTACTAATTTTTGCTGATTACTTTTTAAACCTTGCCAACGAGCAACTCAATAAAAATGTTTTAGGTTTTTCAGATGAAGTGATTACCATTTTTCAGCAATACAAATGGCCTGGAAATTTAAGAGAAATGTCGAATGTTATTAAACGTTCAGCATTACTAACACAAAGCGATCTGATTGAAAAATCGGTGCTTCCTTTTGAGGTGATCAATCCGCCAAGAGAAAATCAGCAAGCAAAATCTTTTTCTACAAAAGACAACGAACGAGATTTAATCATTAACGCGCTTAAAGAAGTTGGTAACAACAAATCGAAAGCTGCTCGATTGTTAAATATTACTCGGAAAACACTTTATAACAAAATCAAAGAATACGAAATAGACGCTTAGGTTATTTTAAGTGTTTATCGATTGCTGAAAAAGTAAGCTTGATGTTTTTCTTTAAAGCTTTGTAATTTCTAGAAAGTTGTTTCTTTTCACTGTCTTTAAAGTGTTCTAAAAAGTTAAGAATAGGCACTACAGTTTGGGCATCTATTTGCTTAAACATTGTTTGCATTTTATGCCCAAGTTTTCGTACTTCTTCCAAATTTTCATCAGTAATATGCTTTTTTAAATCTGATAAATCTTTTTGGGTGTTCTCTTTAAAAACTTCAATAATATGCAGTAACCCTTCTTTGTCGCTTATAAAAGAGCTCAACGATTTTAAATTGAAAAGTGCATCCTTTTGCATGGTTTCTGTCTCTTCAATTTCGGTTTCGGGAGTTGTTTCTTCGCGGTTTAAAATAAGATGTATTTTTTCTAGTAAGGCCTGTGGCGTGTATGGCTTGTATAAAAACTCAGCAAAACCTGCGTCGATATAACTTTTCTTGTTGAGGTCTTTTCTTCCAGTAACTGCAATTATTGGCTGGTTTTTGTAGTTGTATTGCTCGTCGGAGCGAAGTGTTTCTGCAAAGAAAAACCCGTTAAACGAAGGAAGTTGAATGTCGGTTATGATAAAGTCGTAATCGATATTTTGTATTTCTTCGAGCGCTTTTTTTCCGCTGCTAAAAACATGCGTTTTAATATTGTTGTTTTCTAAAATCTCTTGGTTGAGTTTTAAAAGTGTTTCGTCATCATCAATAATAATGGCAGTATAGCTTTCTTGAAGCGGCGTATTGGTTTTTGGAGTTTCTGTTTTTACAGCCTTTTGTGTGCTAAATTCCGCAGGAAAAACAAATGAAAAAGTACTTCCTTTGCCTTCTTTGCTTTCCAAAAATAAATTTCCGCCAAGCAAATTTGCGAGTTTTTTAGAGATGGTTAGTCCCAAGCCGCTTCCGCCATATTTTTTTTCGGTATCGCTTTCGGCTTGCGTAAATTCTTCAAAAATTATTTGTTGTTTTTCTTTTTTAATTCCAATTCCAGTATCGATTACAGCAATATTTACCAACTGTTGGTTTTGGCTATTTTTAAGTCGAATTTTAATTGTAATACTACCTTCTTGCGTAAATTTATAAGCATTTCCCACTAAGTTCGATACAATTTGTTTCACCCGAAATGGGTCCCCAATTATGGTGTTTTGAATTTGCGGATCGACATCAATTTGAAGCGCAATATTTTTTTGACTGTAAATTGCTTGAACGCTTTCAGCAGTTTCGGTAATGAGCGTTTTTAGATTGAAAGCGATGCGTTCGGCCTTTATTTTTCCAGCCTCCAATTTTGAAAAATCTAAAAGGTCGTCCACAAGTTGGGTTACGTAACCCGAAGCACTTTTAATTCGGTCGGTGTAATGTGCTTCTTTTTCGTTGAGGTTGGCTTCTTTTAACAATTCTGTATATCCTAAAATGGTGCTTAAAGGAGTTCGTAAATCATGACTTACCATCGAGATAAGTTGCTCTCTACTTTTTAGAAGAAGTTTGTTGTGCTCGTTCGATTTTTCAATTTCTCGTTTGTATTGCTGACTTCGCCACGAATCTCTTAAAATAACAATCGAAAACACCAAGACCAATATAGCTCCGATGATTGCGGCAATTGTAATTACTCGGATACTACGTTGAAGCACACGCTCGCGTTCGGCATTTATTACCCTCGCATTGGTTACAAATTCGTTTTCAAAAGCAGTTAAAATTTGTCGTAATTGCTGCGAAGTTGTTAAGTCGTTTTTTAAAAGTTGACGTTCTTTTAAAGCTAGTGAAAGCTTTTGCGTAGTGGCTTCTTCTTTTACGTTTTGAAGCATTTCTCGAGATGCAATTACAATAGAATCGAGCGTTTGTTGATCTACCGAATTGCTGGAATCTCGCGGAATGTACCGATTGTTAATGTCGATATATTCCAGAAGCATTTTCTTAGTGTTTTCGTCTAAATTTTCTGGATCTTCAACAAAATCTTTTAACGAAAGTCGCCCGAGCTGATCTTCAATACTACTCAATTTTTGGATGGCTACTTCAATTGTTTTTTCTGAAGTATCGTTTAAGCGTAATTGTCTTAATTCGTTTATGTTTTTTATTTTCTGCTGAAGAAGATTATTCACACTATCTAAAAGTTGCGACTGATGCGGCTCATCGATAAGCAACTTTATAGAATCGATTTGGATGGAAATAGAATCGTTTTTCCGAAGAAAATTAAGATAAGGTTCTTTGTAATTTGATTGAATAGCAGAACGCGCAAAACTCTCACTTTCATACATGAGTGTAAGAAGTTTTCCTATTTTTAAAATTTTGTTTTTCTCGATAGTTTCGTCTTTTTGAGCTTGTGTAAAAGAGTTGATTTCGTTTGACACGAGCCAGCCAACAATAATAACGAGTGTTGCCAAAGCTAAGTAGCTCAAAAACACTTTTAAGGGAATTCTGCTTTTCGATTTTTCCATTTTTTAAAGATAAATAATGGGTGTTAATTTGATGTGAAAGTTTTGTCAAAATATTTTTTTAAACCAACCTTCATTTTGTAGTTTTGCGACATCTCATAAGGGGTGCTTTTTAGTTTGAAAATTATTTTTTTAACTCAAAAAGGCTGAGATTATACCCATGGAACCTAGAACAGGTAATGCTGTTTAGGGAGGCCGAGCTTAAAAGCGGTTTTAAATGTAAATTTGAAAAGATACAGCTAGCTGTCTTTTCGAGCGGAGTCGAGAAACAAAAATTCTTCAACTGCTTTTTTGCACAGGCAACAATTTAATTTTAATCAAACAACAGAATAATAACCCCTTTTATTCGTAAAAAACTATTTACGAATGAAGTTTTTATTCACATCTTTAATTTTTTTATGCGTAAGCGCTCAGCTATGTTTTGCACAAGAGTTTACGATTTCTGGGAAGTTTACCGACCAAGAAAATGTAGGAGTTCCAGGAGCGTCTGTATTATTGCAAAAAACCAATAACGGTACTCAAACTGATGCTTACGGAAATTATGAATTAACTGTTCCTGCAGGAAAGCAAACTTTGGTTTTTAGATTTTCTGCTCAAAATCCAATTACAAAAACTATAAATGTTACTCAAAACACGGTGCTCGATGTACAGATTTCGGAGGACGATGTTATGCTCGATGAGGTGTTGGTCTCTGCTATTCGTGTAACTACAGAGACACCTGTTACGTTTTCAAATCTTTCTGCGGAAGAAATTGCGCCTCGAAATTTAGGGCAAGACATTCCTGTTTTAATGAATTACCTTCCGTCGGTAGTTACAACTTCAGATGCTGGTGCTGGAGTAGGATACACAGGAATTCGTGTGCGTGGTAGTGATGCTACACGAGTGAATGTAACCATCAACGGAATTCCGTACAACGACTCAGAATCACACGGAAGTTTTTGGGTGAATATGCCCGATTTTGCATCTTCCGTAGAGAATCTGCAATTACAGCGTGGAGTTGGAACTTCTACCAACGGTGCGGGTGCATTTGGAGCGAGTTTAAACTTGTTAACCGATGCCGTGAATGAAGATCCGTATGCCGAAATTTCGGGTTCTGTAGGAAGTTTCGATACGCGAAAAGCAAACATAAAATTCAGCAGTGGCTTGTTAAACGACCATGTTGAAATATCTGGGCGTTTGTCACGAATTAAATCTGACGGTTATATCGACAGAGCTTCATCAGACTTAGAATCGTATTTTTTACAAGGTTCTTATGTAGATGACAATACGTTGATTAAAGCATTGGTTTTTGGCGGACACGAAATTACGTATCAATCTTGGAATGGTGTTGAAAATTGGCAAATAGAGCAATATGGACGCACTTTCAACAGTGCAGGTGCCATTTATGATACCGATGGAAATGTGGTTGATTATTACGATAATGAAGTTGACGATTACAAGCAAGACCATTTTCAGTTGCATTGGAATGAGCAATTAACTGCAAATTGGAATACAAATTTGGCTATTCATTACACACGTGGAAGAGGATTTTTTGAGCAGTACAGACAAGATGAAGATTTTTCAGATTATGGTTTAGCGCCCATAGAGGTTTCAGATGAAACGATACAATCGACTGATTTAATTCGTCGTAGATGGTTGAGCAATCATTTTTATGGAACTACTTTCTCGGCAACTTACGAAAATGAAACTATGGAGTTTATTGCTGGTGGAGCTTGGAATAAATACGAAGGCGACCATTTTGGAGAAATTATTTGGGCGAGATATGCTAGCGATAGCGAAATAAGAGACCGTTATTACGACGATACTTCTACTAAAACCGACTTTAATAGTTTTGCAAAACTGAATTATAAAGTAACCAACAATTTAAGTTTGTATGGAGATTTGCAATACCGACGAGTAACCTATGAGGCAAACGGAGAAGACACAGGTTTGGTGGATGATACTTTTAATTTTTTCAATCCGAAGGCGGGACTTACATATCGATTAAACGATGCTAATAATTTGTATGCTTCCTATGCCAGAGCCAATAGAGAACCCAACCGAAACGATTACGAAAGTGGAAGTCCAGAGCCAGAAACTCTAAACGATTTCGAATTGGGGTGGCGCTATGCTACGCCAACAACCAAAGTAAATGCCAATGTTTATTATATGCGTTATAAAAATCAACTGGTGTTAACGGGCGAATTAAACGATGTTGGTGCGCCTTTAAGAGAAAACGTGGGTGATAGCTACCGATTAGGACTCGAGGTTGATGCTACTTTTTTCTTTGCAGATAAGTTTTTGTTAAAGCCTAACTTTGCGTTGAGCACCAACAAAAACCTCGATTTTTACACGCAAATAGATGGCAATGTACAAGATTTAGGCGACACAAATATTTCGTATTCTCCAAATTTTGTAGCTGGAAATAACTTTACGTACTTACCATTCGATAACTTACAATTATCGTTTTTATCGAAGTTTGTTTCTGTGCAATATTTAGGAAATACCGATACTGAAAACTCTAAACTGGACAGCTATTTTGTAAACGATTTTAATGTGCAATACACTATCGAAACAAACAGTTTCTTTAAGCAAATAGTTTTAAGCGGATTGGTAAATAATATTTTTGATGCTGAATACAGTTCTAACGGATATTATTACACCTACGATGGAGAAAATAGTGATGGTTCGATAACCACTTACGACGGAACAGGATATTACCCGCAGGCTGGAATTAACTTTTTATTGGGTGCTACCATTACTTTTTAGAAGAAGTAAAACAGTTTAATTATTCTTGAAACAGCTAATTTTCGTAAATTATATTCTGTATTTTTGATGAAAATTAGCTATTGAAATTATATTCAAGCTTAAAAAAAACTGTTTTATGAAACATATCTTGTTTGTTTTTGCGCTTGCTTTTTTAGTGAGTTGTTCCGAGAAAAAAGAAAATACCGAAGTAAAAGAAGTAGCACAAACTGCCAGTAAAGAAGTTACCTCAGTAGAGGTAAACGATAGCTTACCAACAATTGGACTATTGGTGTATAAGCAAGTTTTAATGACTGAAGTTACCGCGCCAATGGATGTTTTTTCGAAACACACAGAAGCTGGAGAACAACTTTTTAATGTGGTAACAATTGCAGAAAGTTTGCAACCCGTAAAAACCGAAGAAGGATTAACCATTGTTCCTGATTTTACTTTTGAAACTGCGCCAAAACTCGATGTGCTTTTTGTACCGAGTGCTTACGATATGTGGACAGCTGTTCGTAATGAAGCGCTTGTAAATTTTATTGTTGAACGAAATAAGGAAACACAATACACGGTGAGTAATTGTGGTGGGGCACAACTTATTGGAAAAACAGGAATTGCCAAAGGAAAGAAAATTGTAACGTGGATTGGTGGAGGTGCACAACTTCAAAAAGATTATCCAGATTTATTAGTGCAAAACGATGAGGAAGTAAGTTTTGTTACCGATGGCAAGTTTTATTCGTCTAACGGAAACTTAGCGAGTTATATTTCTTCTCTAGAATTGTTGGAGAAAATGACAAGTGTAGAACAGCGAGAATTTGTAGAGTCGTATTTGTATTTGGACCGTTTGAAAAACTGGAATTTTTCTTCAGAAGAATAAAAAAAGTAATGATTATCGTTAATCTGTCATAATGAACAGTCACCTCGAGCGTAGTCGAGAGGTTGTTCGAATTAATAAGTTTTAAGGTGCTCGACCTGACATTTTATCTTGGTATGATACATTCTGGATATTGAAAAGAATCCTATAAAATAATAATTTCCTTTACGTTGATTTTAGTTTTAAGACTAAATTCACTGTAAAGGAAATTTGTTTTTTCAGCAGAAAAGAAAGCGATTGTACTTTCTTCTCAAGAGATATTTTTTTAATTAAAAATCCTCACTGTATTTCCATTTGCAGAAACACTATACTCTTGCAACGGATACGATTTTCCTTCTCCTTGAAAATCTACAATTAAATTTCCACCAGCCAATTCGTACAGGTAGCCCTCACAACTGCATTCGCAAGTAACATCAGAGAGTGTCATGGTAGAACACGATTCTATCGGATGGTTTGGGCAAGCTGCTTCCCATGCTCTATAACTCCCAGAAACATTCATCACAAAAACTCCTCTAAGTCCAACATTGGGTTGATTGATGTATGCAGTAGACCCAGGAACGGATAAGTTTGCATATTGAGGTAAGCTTAAATTGATGGTGTAATTAAAATTAGGTTCGGCAAGGTACGGGTTGTCGTACGATGCATCATCACTACTACAAGCAGTTAAACTTACTAAAGCCAATAAACAGTATACTAAGTATTTCATATGAGATTGTTTTAATTTGAAAGCCTTCATCTAAAAAAAGAAAAACGCAAAACTTTAAAAAATGTTATGCAATTTACAACAAATACTTTCAAGTTTAATTTTAGAAATGCGGATTAAATTTTACTGACGAGCGTTGTGTAAAATTTTGTATATTTGTGAGAATCCTCTTTGGACAAAGGGGATTTTTTGTATTTATAAATGATGAAGTTATGAGTAAAGTATCATATTACACAGAAGAAGGAATAAAGAAATTAAGAGCAGAATTAGAGCAATTAAAAAACGTAGAACGCCCAAAAGCGTCACAAGCAATAGCAGAAGCAAGAGACAAAGGAGATTTATCTGAAAACGCCGAATACGACGCCGCAAAAGAGGCGCAAGGCTTGTTGGAAATGCGAATTTCTAAATTAGAAGAAACTTTGGCAAATGCACGCGTTATCGACGAGTCGCAGTTGGATACCTCTAAAGTATTGGTTTTATCGAATGTAAAAATTAAAAACCAAGCTAACGGAATGCAAATGAATTATAAATTGGTAGCCGAAAGCGAAGCCGATTTAAAATCAGGGAAAATTTCGGTAAATTCTCCTATCGGAAAAGGACTTCTAGGAAAATCTGTTGGAGAAGTTGCCGAAGTGCAAGTGCCAAACGGAATTATAAAATTTGAAATTTTGGAGATTAGTCGCGACTAATTTGTGTAAATGGTTTTTTTAATATCTTTAACCAAGATTAATTAAACCAAAACCTATGCACAGAAGAAAATTTCTTCACAATACAATAGCAACAAGTGTTGGGGCTTCAGTATTTACTACTGGAGCCTTTGCTTTTTCAAAACCTACAAACTTGCAAAAACATCAGTTTCAGTTAAAGTATGCGCCGCATATTGGAATGTTTGAAAACCTTGCCGGAACCGATGTGATAGACCAATTAAACTTTATGGCCGACCAAGGGTTTACTGCCTTTGAAGACAACGAAATGCGTAATCGTCCTGTTTCTGAACAAAATGCGATGGCCAAAACTATGGAAAAAAGAGGTTTGACCATGGGTGTTTTTGTGGCTCATAAAATTTATTGGCAAGACCCAAATTTAACCAGTGGTGATGCAGCCTATAGAACTGAATTTTTAACCGATATTAAGAATGCTGTTGAAGTTGCAAAACGTGTAAACGCCAAATGGGTAACCGTTGTTCCGGGTTATGTTGATTTGCGTTTGGAGGAAGGTTACCAAACGGCAAATGTGGTTGAGTCGTTAAAGCAAGCAGCTGCTATTTTAGAACCTCACGGAATTGTAATGGTACTCGAGCCTTTAAATTTTAGAAATCATCCAGGGATGTTTTTACAAAAATCGGCGCATGCTTATGAAATTTGTAAAGCAGTTAACTCGCCATCTTGTAAAATTTTATTCGATGTGTATCATCAGCAAATTACAGAAGGGAATTTAATTCCGAATATAGAAGCTTCGTGGGATGAAATTGCTTATTTCCAAATGGGCGACAACCCTGGAAGAAACGAACCGACTACTGGAGAAATTAACTATAAAAACATCTTTAAGTACATCCATGAAAAAGGATTTACTGGAGTTTTAGGAATGGAACACGGAAACTCAAAAACAGGAAAAGAAGGGGAGTTGGCCGTGATTGAAGCCTACAAACAAATGGATGATTTTTAGCGTAACGGAAAACCTTTAGCAGCCCACCACGGATGGATTTCAATTTTTAGTCTGCCAGCCTTTACCATAGGGTCGGCATTGGCTAAACTATCGGCCATTTTTAAAGAGGGTACGTTGTAAATTGTAATTCCTCGAATATCGCCATCGTCTCCAAAAGGTCCAGAGATATCGGCATAACCTTGTTCATACATCTTGCCGAGATGTGCCAAATGTAATTTTTGGAGGCTGTCGGCTTCCGATTTTGATTGCGAACGGTTATCTCCACGTTTTAAAAAAGCAATAAAGTATTGTTGCATTAAGATAGTGTCGCCAGATTTTTCATCGATATAATCAAAAATCTGAAAACCATTTTCTGTAAGTTGCTTTTTGAGTTGTTGGGTAGAAATTGTTGTTTTTTCTTCGGAAGTAACTCCTTGCGTTGAAGCTTCATTATTACAAGCAATCAACAAACAAATAATAAAGGTGTATGTAAAAAGTTTCATAAGATGTATTTTTGAAGGTTACCAATCTTTAAAAGGTTTTATGCTTAGTTGAGAATTGTAATATGCGGGGTTTCCTGTAACTTCTTCGGCTAGCCACTTTGGTTTTTCGAAAGTTTCTTCTTCTGAAGATAATTCAACTTCAGCAATAATTAAACCTTGGTTGTCGCCAAAAAATTCATCGACTTCAAAAGTGTGTTTCCCCACAATCACTTCATATCGGTATTTGTCGATAATTCCTTTTTCACAGATGTTCAATAGTGATTCAGCTTCGTTGGTTGTAATTTCTTTTTCCCATTCAAATCTGCTGGTACCTGTCTCGTTGGAAATCCCTTTTACGGTTATATATCCCTTTTCACCTTTAATTCTTACGCGTACAGTACGCTCAGGGTCTTTGTTTAAAAAACCTTGTACGATGCGTTCTTTTTTTGAAGCTTCTTTTTTAAATTCATCCGAAGCAACCAAAAATTTACGTTCAATTTCTATCATTTTTTTCTGCTAAATCAATAATATCGTTGTTCTTAATTCTTCCAGAAGAAAAATTAGTATTTGCCAAATATACCATTGTTGTTGCTATTTTTTCAGGGTCAACCGATTGATATTTCTTTAAAGGGCCAACCATAATATAGTTGAGGGCTTTCATAATGATTTTAAAGAATTGCTCGCCTGCTCGTTTTTCTTTTCGGTTTCCACCAATTAAAGAAGGTTGTAAAATGTAAGTATTTGGAATGCCTGTTTTTAAAACATCGGCTTCCATTTTTCCTTTTATTTTGTTGTAAAATATATTGCTATTTGGGTTTGCTCCTAGTGCGGAAATAACCACAAAAGTGTCAATGCCGTTTACCTTACTTAATCTAGAAGCTGTAACAGGAATGCCGTAATCAATAGCTTTGTAGGTGTTTTGGTTGGGCGTTTTGGCTTTGGTGGTTCCTATGCAACAAAACACTTCATCAGCAAAGAAGTCTTTTTGATAACTTTCTAATTCGAACAAATCAATTAAATGTTCTTCTAGTTTTGGATGTTGGATGTTTACCGAATTCCGTGAAAACAATTTTATAGTAGCGTAACGCGAATCGTTTAACAATTGGTTTAAAAGGATGTTTCCCGTTAGACCAGTTGCGCCAAGGATAATAGCAGTTTTTTCTTTGTTCATGTTTTTAAAATCGGTTGATGGTATCAATACATTTATGTATAAAGTTACTCAATATTACACAATAGATGTATTTACTAATTAAATTTGTATATGGAAAAAAGCTTCCCTTTGCGTAAAATAATTCATGTTGATATGGACGCATTTTATGCTTCCGTAGAACAAATGGATAACCCAGAGTTAAAAGGGAAACCTATTGCTGTGGGCGGAAGCGAGCGGAGAGGAGTTGTTTCTGCAGCGAGTTATGAAGCACGAAAATTTGGTGTGCGAAGTGCCATGAGTGGTACACAAGCCAAACGCAATTGCCCAGAGCTTATTTTTGTGCGTCCGAGGTTTGACCGATACAAAGAGATTTCATTAAAAATTAGAAAGATATTTTTTGATTATACCGATTTGGTAGAACCGCTTTCGCTCGATGAGGCGTATTTGGATGTAACCGAAAATAAAAAAGGAAATCCGTCGGCTAGTAATATCGCAAAAGAAATACGGCAACGCATTTTTGATGAGGTAGGATTGACAGCCTCCGCAGGAATTTCTATCAATAAGTTTGTTGCTAAAGTAGCGAGTGATTATAACAAACCTAACGGACAAAAAACAGTTGAACCCGATGCTGTAATTCCGTTTTTGGAAGCCTTAGAAATAAGGAAGTTTTACGGCGTAGGGAAAGTAACAACCCAAAAAATGTATTCGTTGGGGATTTTTACAGGAAAAGACTTAAAAGAAAAATCGGTTGAGTTTTTAACCGAGCATTTTGGTAAAAGTGGTGCTTTTTATTATCAAGTAGTTCGAGGCATTCATTTAAGTGCTGTAAAACCAAATAGAATTCCGAAATCGGTTGGTGCCGAACGTACATTCGCAGACAACCTCAGTAGCGAAATTTTTATGCTAGAACGATTGGAAAGTATTGCAAATGAGCTAGAAAGGCGACTCAAAAAAAATAAAATTGCAGGAAAAACAGTCACTTTAAAAATAAAATATAGCGATTTTAAACTACAGACTCGCAGTAAAACATTGGACTATTTTATTGCTGATAAAAGTTTGATTTTAGAAACTTCCAAAGAATTACTTTATCAAGAATCTTTAGAAAATTCGGTGCGTTTATTGGGGATTTCCTTGGCAAATTTAAACACCGAGAAAAAGAAAGAAATTACCAATATCCCAAAAACAGTTTCTGTGCAATTGAAATTCGATTTTTAAACAGCCTATATTTCTTCAAGTGTAAGTTCGAAAATTTTCTATTTATTTAAGTCTGCCTAACAATTACATAACATTGATAATCAGTGTTAAAAAAGAAATAGATGTTATTTTTGTGAGAGATAACCCATCAAAAATAATATATGAAAAGATTTCTACTTTCTTTATCCATTGCGTTTTGTTCATGCTACACTTTCGCGCAAAGTGTGTTTATAAATGAAATTCATTACGACAATGCAGGCACCGATGTAAACGAAAGCATCGAAATTGCAGGCCCTGCTGGTACCGACCTTTCAACTTACAACATTGTGTTGTACAACGGTTCTAACGGTACACCTTATAACACCTTAACGATAAATACCACAATTGCCGATTTGAGTAATGGTTTTGGCGTTGCTCATATTTCGTTACCAGCTAACGGATTGCAAAACGGAAGTCCAGATGGAATTGCGCTTGTTGATGCAAGCGGAACGGTTGTTCAGTTTTTAAGTTACGAAGGAACTTTAACTGCAACAAGTGGTCCCGCTAGCGGAATGTTGAGTGAAGATATTGGAATTGCACAAACCAGCAGCACGCCTGAAGGAACTTCTTTAGGGTTGGTAGGAACTGGCACTGATTATACTGCGTTTTCATGGGAAGTTCAAGAGTCAGCTACCTTTGGAAGTATCAATACAAATCAAATTTTTGGTTCGGTTACCATCGCGCCTGTTATTAATGAGTTTGTGTTTAATCACACGGGTACAGATTCAAACGAGTTTGTCGAAATTTTTGCAACTCCTGAAACCGATTTATCATCGTATTGGCTGATTGAAATTGAAGGCGACGCTTCTTCTTCCGTAGGAACAATTGATGGCGCATTTCAATTAGGAACAACAAATGCTGAAGGATTTTATACAACCGAATTTTTCTCTAATGAATTTGAAAACGGAACTGTAAGTTTACTTTTGGTAGAAGACTTTACAGGTGCCGTAGGTGATGTTGTAGATACCAATGCCGATGGCGTATTCGATACAACTCCATGGACTGCCATTGTTGATGCTGTTGCGGTGGTTGATACCGAAACTGGCGATGTTGCTTATGCTGAAGTAGTTTTAAATCCGTCTTTTGATGGAAGTACTTTTACCGTTGGTGGTGCTTCTAGAATTCCGAATGGAATGGATACCGATACAACTTCAGATTGGGTTCGAAATAGTTTTAATGGAGAAGGATTACCAAATTTCCCAGATGCCACTTCCGAAGAAGGAGAAGCATTAAATACACCAAATACTACCAATGAAGTGTTCTCAGGAAATAACGGAGGCACAGATGCTGTTGTGCTAATTAATGAAATCGATGCAGATACTGAAGGTACCGATACAGCCGAATTTATTGAATTGTATGATGGAGGTGTTGGAAACACCGCACTTGACGGATTTACCCTTGTTTTGTATAACGGTTCAAACAATTTGAGCTACCAAGCGTATGATTTGGATGGCTATTCAACCGATGCAAACGGATATTTTGTTTTAGGAAACGAAGGAGTTTCTAATGTTTCTATAGTTTTTGCTGGAAACGGATTGCAAAATGGAGCCGATGCAGTTGCACTTTACCAAGCTGAAGCAACCGATTTTCCGAACGGAACAGAAGTAACTACCAACAGTCTAGTTGATGCTATTGTGTACGATACAAACGATAGTGATGATGCCGAATTACTTGTGTTACTAAACGATGGGCAACCTCAAATAAATGAAGATTTTAATAGCAACAAAGACTTCCATTCGTTACAGCGCTATACCAATGGGAGTGGGGGGCTAAGAAATACGGAAACATATGTTACGGCTATTCCAACGCCTGGAGCTAGCAACACCAATGCAACGGAACAAATCAATTTAATTATAAACGAAATTGACGCAGATACCCCAGGTACTGATGTTGCCGAATTTATAGAACTTTATGATGGTGGCGTTGGAAATGTTGCCCTTGACGGATTTTTGTTGGTGCTTTACAACGGAAACGGAGATACAGTTTATAACACTTATGATTTAAGCGGATATACAACCAATGCGGAAGGATATTTTGTTTTAGGAAATGAAGGTGTTACCAATGTTTCTTATGTGATAGGCAGTAACAGCATTCAAAATGGAGCGGATGCAATTGCGCTTTATCAGGGGGTTGCAACCGATTTTCCAAATGGAACAACACTTACTACAAATGGCTTAATCGATGCCATAGTGTACGATACAAATGACGACGATGACACGGAACTTTTAGCATTGTTAAATGCAGGGGAACCTCAGGTAAATGAAGATGCCGAAGGCGATAAAGACAATCATTCACTGCAACGTATTCCAAATGGTGGTGGCGGACTTTTAAATACGAGTGCGTATGTTGCAAAAACTCCAACACCGGGGGTAGAAAACGAAGGGACTGTAATTGTTGTTCCTACGGATATTATTCCAATTGCCGAAGCTAGAGCACTTCCAGACGGTACAACAGTAACCATTACAGGGGTTTTGACGGTGTCTGATAATTTTGCAGGTCCTGCATATCTTCAAGATAACACTGGAGGAATTGCTATTTTTGATGAACAAATTCACGGAGGGAACTTTGCTATCGGAGATTCAATAACCGTAACTGCTAGTCGCTCGTCATTCAACAATCAAATTCAATTAGGAAGTGTTTCTTCCGTAGCAAATAACGGACTACCAACACAACCTATTCAACCAAAAGAAATTACTATTGCTGAATTGGCAAATTATCGTGGGCAACTGGTTAAAATTGTAGATGCTACTTTTCCAGCTCCTGGAAGTTTACTTTTTGGAGATTCAAACGTGAATATTACCGATGCTTCTGGAACAGGAGAATTGCGAATTGATAAAGATGTAGCAGATTTATCTGGATTGGTACAACCAGAGCATTGTGAAATTGTTGGTGTTGTAGGAACTTTTAACGAGTTTGCACAGTTGTTACCACGAATGAAAACAGACTTTCCATGTGCTACACCTTTTGACCCAAGTAACGGAATTGATATTCCGAAGGAAGAAACCTTAGATATTGTAACTTGGAATATCGAATGGTTTGGCGATGAAGGAAATTCGCCAGCTTCTAGTTATCCAAATTCAGATGCGGTACAAAAAGATAGCGTTGTAACCATCATGAAAAAGTTGAACGCCGATATTTATACGGTGGTAGAAATTTCGGACGATGCCCTTTTTGCACAAGCAGTGAGTGAACTCGATGGCTATGATTTTGTATTGTCCGACGCTACTTCGTATCCAAATGATTCTGGCACCAAACAAAAAGTAGGATTTGTTTATAAAACCGCTACGGTTACGCCAAAGAAAACACAGGCGTTATTGCAAAGTATTCATCCGTATTACAACGGTGGAGATACTTCTTATTTAACCGATTATCCTTCTGAAGCAGACCGTTTTTATGCAAGTGGAAGACTCCCTTTTTTAATGACTGCCGATGTAAACATCAATGGCGCTTCCGAAGAAATTAATATCGTAGCATTGCATGCACGTGCAAATAGTAGTAGCGATGCGCAGTTGCGATATGAAATGCGTAAGTACGACATAGAAGTTTTAAAAGATTCGTTGGATGTTATGTTTCCTGAAGCCAATCTTATTTTGGCGGGTGACTATAACGATGATTTAGATGAAACTGTTGCAGACGGAATTAATACGACTGTTTCTTCATTTGAAGCATTTATAAATGACCCTGAAGAATATTTCTTGGCAACTCTATCTTTGAGTGAAGCAGGATATCGTTCGTATGCTTTTAGAGAAAACATGATTGACCATATCTCACTCTCCAATGAACTTCAGGATAATTTTATAGAAAATTCAGCAACAGTACACTACGAATTTTACGACAGCGATTATACCAGTACAGTTTCCGACCATTTCCCAGTTTCTATTCGATTGATGTTTGAAAATGTGGCTCCGCTAGTTGTTGAAAATTTAGAGTTCACCAACAGTACGTGTTCCGAAGCAGACAACGGAACAGCTTCTATCGAAATAAGCGGAGGTGTTGCTCCTTACGAGTATTTGTGGAGTAATGGCGAAACTACGCAAAGTGTTTCCGATTTAATTCCTGGAGATTATGATGTGGTGGTAAATGATGCTAAAGGAAATTCTATTACTGAATATTTTACGATTACTGAACCTGAAGCAATCACTGTTGATATGCCTACAATTGAAAAAATATATGTGGGATATGGTGATGTGAATTCAGTAACAATTACTCCTGAAAACATCTCTGGAGGAACAGCATCGTACACCTACGAATGGAGTAATGGAGAAACAACTCAGTCGATAACAGTTGCTCCTGAAGAAACCACTACTTACACTTTAACGGTAACCGACACAAATGGTTGTTCGCAAACCGAAAGTGTTACCGTTGAGGTAGAAGATGTAAGTTGCGGTAATAACCCATGGATAGAAAAAGTAGCTATTTGTTATAGAGGTCGTTCGTTATGTGTTTCAAAATACACAGTTCCACATTTATTGAAGCTTGGAGCGGTACTAGGTAGTTGTTCAGAAACACCAAACGAAATTTCGATTGCGAGTGTGTATTTAGTGCCAAATCCTGTTCGTTATGCAGCCGGACTTGTAATAAACAGTCATAATTCAACAAAGCTTGAAGTGCAAGTGTACGACATAAACGGGCAACTTAAACAGCACATTAAAAATGTAAAAGTTAATGTTGGTTATAATTTAAAAACCATCAATTTTTCTAGACTTTCCAGAGGAATTTACATTCTGAAAGTTTTAGAAAACGGACAAGAAGTTAAAGACATCCGAATGGTTAAGAAGTAGCTCAACAAACATTGATATACTTTAGAGGCTCTTTAAAATTTTATTAAAGAGCCTCTTTTTTTTAATTGTAAATAGATTTTTATTTTTACTCCCGTATCTTTGGAGCTAAATTTTAATTCACAGTTTTTTGAAGTCAATTATTTACATAGCCATATTTTTAGGAGGTCTTTTTTTTACTAGTTGCGGGAGCGATGCTAGTCAAGACGGAAATGTTACTTCCGAAGAAGAAAAAGAATTGACGTATAGTGAATTGCCTGCAATTGTCCCGATTAGTCAAGAGAAATTGACAGAGATAAACAAGTGGAAAAAATTTAAGGAATTAAGTGTTTTGATGGAGAAGTTTCAAAATCAGCAAACAGGCGACCTTACTTATTTTGCTGAAGAATTTATCCGTTTGGACACCGATATTGCGAAAGATTCTTTATTTCCTGCAAAGTTTAATTCTCCAGATGTTAAAAGCCGTTTGGTAGTTTTTAAAACCTTCAGTCATCAGTTAAAAACTCGATTAGAAGAAAATGCTCCTGTAGATTCAATTAATGTTTCGCGCGCAAAAATTTTAACGACTTACAATGCACTTCGTCAGCAATTATCAGAAGCATTAAAAAGTAAAATTTATCAAGATTTTATAAAAGAAAAAAATTGAATATCCGTAATGTATCATACCAAGATTAAAATGTCAGGTCGAGCGTAGTCGAGACCTTATTTAAAGTTGTTAAGCTAAATAACCTCTCGACTGCGTTCGAGGTGACAGTATGTTATGACAGATTGCGGACAATTATAAAAAAAATAGTCGTTGCTACATTATCATGACATTTTTCTTAAAGAATTGTTAATTTGTAGTGGTGCCCACATTCAGCTTCACAATTTATTCTAAATTGCATAGATTCATAACAAACTAATTAATTTAAAGTATCTGAGTCTTATTTTGAGCCCTCGCGAAGGTTGGATTTTCATGATATTTTAAAACCATTAAAACAGTAAAAAGTAAACAAATGAAATTAACTTTACGTCAGCCTATAGTTTATGGGCTTGCTTCAGTTGCAATACTTGCATCTTGCAAAACTGAGCCTAAAAAGGATGTTGCTGAGGTTGTTGAGACCCCAGGAATCAACCTAGAATACATGGACACAACAGTGAGTCCGAAGAACGATTTCTTCCGATTTGTAAACGGAAAATGGTTGGATGAAACCGAAATTCCAGCCGACAAAACCACGTGGGGAAGTTTTAACGAACTTAGAGAAAACACCGACGACGATGCGCTTGCAATTTTAAATGCAGCAAAAAACAACCCAAATTTGGATAAAGGTTCGGATCAAGCCAAAGCGGTTCGTATGTTCGAATCTATCATGGATACAGTTGCTAGAAACGAGCAAGGTGTTGCGCCTTTAAAACCATACCTTGAAAAAATTGATGCGATTAATAACATCAAAGATTTACAAGCTTATCTTACAGAAATGACTCCTTTTATGGGAGCTACTTTCTTTAGATTTGGTGTTGGTGCCGATTCAAAAGATAGTAACAAAAATGTTGCTGCTTTAGGTTCTGGTAGATTAGGACTTCCAGATAGAGATTATTATATCGAAGATGATGCCGATTCAAAAGAAATCCGCGAGAAATATGTAGCGCACGTTACACGTATGCTTCAATTTGTTGGTTATTCTGAAGAAGAAGCTGCAGCACAAGCTTCGGCAATTTTAGCTTTAGAAACAAAACTTGCAGAGACGATGTTAGACAAAGTTCAACGTCGTGATCCAAACACTACGTACAACCCAACAGCTGTAAACGATTTACAAAAAATGGTTCCATCATTCGATTGGAAAGCATATTTTAAAGCTATTGGAGCTGCTACTGTAGATACAATTGATATCAGTCAAGTTGCTTACACAAAATCGTTGGAAAATGTTTTTAAATCTGAAGACATTAACACGCTAAAAGCTTATTTACGTTGGGCATTAGTAAATAGTGCTGCAGGTAGACTTTCGCAAGAAATGGACAGAGCCGATTGGGAGTTTTATAGCAAAGAATTGCGTGGAGCTAAGGAGCAAGAGCCTTTAGCAAAAAGAGCGTTGCAAACTGTAAACTGGTCGGTTGGAGAAGCTTTAGGGAAACTTTATGTAGACGAAAAATTCCCGCCAGAAGCAAAAGCACAAGCAAAAGAAATGATTGCTAATGTGATTAAAGCATACGAAATTCGTATCAATGCATTGCCTTGGATGGATGCTGAAACGAAGAAAAAAGCAATCGAGAAATTAGACAAAACTACAATTAAAGTTGGATATCCAGATAAGTGGAAAGATTACAGTTCTTTAGATATTAAGACTGTTGCAGATGGAGGTTCTTACTTCCAAAATACATTAAATGTTTCTAGATGGGATTTTGCTGAAACTATCGATAAACTTGGAAAACCAGTTGATAAATCGGAGTGGTATATGTCGCCACAAACAGTAAACGCATATTACAACCCTTCATATAACGAGATTGTTTTCCCAGCGGCTATTTTACAACCACCATTTTTCAACTTTAAAGCAGATGCTGCTGTTAATTACGGTGGAATTGGAGCTGTTATCGGACATGAAATTTCTCATGGATTTGACGATAGTGGAGCAGACTTTGATGCTGATGGAAATTTAGTAAACTGGTGGACAGAAAAAGATCTTACACAATTTAATGCACTTGGAGATTCACTTGCTGCTCAATACAGCAGAATTGAAGTATTACCAGAAGTGTTTATCAACGGGAAGTTTACTTTAGGTGAAAATATCGGAGATTTAGGTGGTGTAAACGCTGCTTACGACGGTTTACAAATGCACTTAAAAGAGCACGGAAACCCAGGAGAAATAGATGGATTTACTCCAGAGCAACGTTTCTTTATGTCTTGGGCAACGGTTTGGAGAACAAAAATGCGTGATGAAGCGCTTAAAAACCGTATCAAAACCGATCCGCACTCTCCAGGAATGTACAGAGCTACACAGCCACTTTTAAATATCGATGCTTTTTATGATGCATTCGATATCAAAGAAGGAGACGAAATGTACCTTACTCCTGAAGAAAGAATTAAAATTTGGTAATTCTTTTTAAAAAGAAAAAGATATAAAAAGAGCGCTATATAGCGCTCTTTTTTATTTTGAGAAGTATTGACCTTATTAAAGCTAATTATTTCAACCAAGCTTCTCGATGTTTCTTTACTTTTCTTTTTGCTTTTTTGTCCAAAGAAATAGTATAAGTTGGGTCGCTGGTAAGGGTGAGCTTTGTTTCTTTTTCAACTCCAAAACGGCTGTAGGTTATACTAATCGTTTCGCCTACTTTTTTGTCAGTAATAAGAGATGCTAAAGTATCATTATTATCAACCTTTTTCCCGTCGATAGTTAAAATTGTATCTCCAACATCCAGACCTGCAGTGTAAGCTGGACTTCCTTTTTTTACATTTCTTGTAATTACTTGTTGGCTATTTGTATAAAAACCAGTGTAAGGTTTTTTATCATCTTGTGAGAATTCAAAACCTACACTTTCAAATAATTCGGTGTAGTTTGGCATTTTACTTTTGTAGATGTAATTGTTGAAAAACGTATCTGCAAAAGGCTTTCCGGCGTACAAACTCAAATTAAAATGAAGGTCGTCTATAGTATAAGGCGTTTCTTCTTTTCCGTTGGCTTCCCACATTTTCTTCATAAAATCGTCGAGGTTTAGTCCATTTTGACGAAGCGATAAATCGAGCGCTAAGCCTAAAACACTTCCGTAGGAGTAATAAGAAATAAAAGTGTTTTCACGATTTACAGGGTCAACCGAAGTAGCAGCATCTACAAATGGAGCCTGGTAGCTCATTTCGATAGGATTGAAATACTGTCGAGCAGGAGAATTCCACACATAATTAAAAGTGCCGTTCAAGCTTTTTGCATATTCTTCTGGCGTAATAACACCCGCTCTGCATAAAATAAGATTGGTGTAGTAGCTGGTAAAACCTTCGGCAAACCAAAGCGCTCCTGTCATATTTGCTTTTGAAAAATCAAAAGGCTCAAGTGCTTTTGGACGGAGACGCTCTACATTCCAAGCATGAAAAAACTCGTGAGATACTGTTCCGATATTGTTTTTCATTCCGCCATTGGCAAGTCCTTCGGTATCGGTAAGAATAGTAGAGTTTCGGTGCTCCATTCCGTCGCCACTAGCATTTTCAACATAGCAGGCTAAAAAAGTATATTTTCCAAAATCGAAGTCTGGAAGTTCTCCAAAAACGTCTTTTTCAGCTAAAACAATACGTTTTACCTTTTCAAAATATTGATCAAACAATTCGTCTGAAGCCGTATCGTGCAATACAAATTCGATGGTGTAATCTTTTCCGTTTGAATTTACAGTGAAAGTTCGCTTTTTAAAATCGCTTATTTCGGTAGGACTGTCAAAAAAGTATTGAAAATTGGGAGCCGAAAAGTTATTATTTCCTTCATCTTTTAGCTGAGTGGCAACTTTCCAATTAAGGTCTTTACGCACGTTAAAACTTACTTCAACAGGAAAATCAAACATTTCTTTTGCATACATAAAAGTAGCTGGCATATTTAAATGCGCATGCGATTCGTCAATTTGGCTATACGTTCCATCCGCGCGATTTCCGAACAAGGTATAACTCACTTTTGTAGCTCCTTTCGGATTGGCAATAATCCATTCGTACGGATTTTTCCGAACAATTTTTAACGTATCGCCACTTTCACTCACAGCCGAAACTCCATACACATTTTTAGCAAATTCGTGTAAAGCATATCGCCCAGGAGAACTTCGACTCATACGCACATGGAGAGAATCGCTCGATGTTTTTGGGAATGTTACATTTACAGTTGCTTCGTGGTGAACAGCATTTTCAAATGAAATGGAATAATTTACTGGAGTTTGCGCTTTTGCAGTAAAAAAAAGCATCATAAAACTACCAATGCAAGCTACTTTTTTCAAGGTTTTTGGATTTAATGAATATTTGTTTTGTTGAAGCGACAAGATACCAATTTTAATTTTTTGAGTAGAATCTGTATTTGTGATTTATTTTCTTTTCTGCGGAAGTGTTTGTGGCAACTTGTACGATTGTGTAATTTTACTCGATAATCGAGATTTAATTGTTCTGAGACATGCTTCGAAATAAAACTTTTGTTCTTTAGAGCGAATAGAAAGTTGACCAAAAATTAAACAAATGAAAAAACTTAGTTTATTATGCATAGCAATTACTCTTTTTATTTCTTGTACCGAAGAAAGTGTATCGAAAAAGAGTTTTAATACTGATGAAATGATGGTGAGGATTGCTGAAATAGAAGTTGATTCTTTATACCTTGAAGAATATATGTCTATTTTAAAAGAAGAAGCCAAAGCTTCTGTAGCGATAGAACCTGGTGTGATTTCGATTTTTCCGATGTTCGAAAAAGATACTCCTACAAAAATTAAGATTTTAGAGATTTACGCAGATAAAAAAGCTTATGAATTGCATTTAGAAACTCCTCATTTTAAACATTATAAAACATCCACTCTTAAAATGGTGAAGAATTTGAAGTTAATCGAAATGAGTTCGATGGATTTTGAAACGATGCCCATGATTTTTAATAAGATGAATTAAAGCTAATTTTGTAAACTTAAAATTGAACACAAAACACAGAGGAATGAATAACTTCCCGAAGAAATTAGCTAAAAAACTAGCCAGTAGAGAAAGCGAAAATGCACTTCGAACCTTGCCAATAGCATCTGGTTTGGTCGATTTTTCTTCGAACGATTATTTAGGTTTTTCTGCTGAAGAAACAATTTTTACGCAGGCGCAACAATTACTTTCTGATAGAAACATCCATGCAAATGGAGCAACAGGTTCTCGGTTAATTACGGGCAATCACAATTTGTACACCACTGTAGAAACAAAAATTAAAACTTTTCATAAAAGTGAAGAAGCTTTAGTTTTTAATTCGGGTTACGATGCCAATATTGGTTTTTTTTCATCGGTGCCTCAGCGTGGCGATGTGGTGTTGTTTGACGAGTTTATTCATGCGAGTATCCGCGATGGAATTCAGCTTAGCAATTCAAAATCTTATAAATTCAAGCATAACGATTTAAAGCATTTAGAAACATTAATCACAAAATTTTCTTCCGAAGAAAATGAAATCTATGTTGTAACAGAAGCTGTGTTTTCGATGGATGGCGATAGCCCAGATTTAAAAGCATTGGCTAAGTTGTGTTCAGAACATCAAGTGTGTTTGGTGGTCGATGAAGCACATTCGGTAGGGGTTTACGGAACTCATGGAGAAGGTTTGGTGTCGAGTTTATCACTCGAAGCTTCAGTTTTTGCACGTATTATTACATTTGGAAAAGCATTTGGATGTCACGGCGCTTGCATTTTAGGAAGTGAACAATTGAAATCGTATTTAATAAATTTTTCAAGAAGTTTTATTTATACAACTGGTTTGCCACCGCATTCGTTGGCAACCATTTTAAGTGTGTATTTACAGTTGGAAAACAAAGAGCTTTTGTTTGAAAAGCGACAAGAAAAATTAAAAGCAAACATTCAATATTTTCAAAGTACTTGGAATAATTTGTTTGCGGATAACTCTATAAAATACATCAAAAGTGAGTCGGCAATTCAATGTTTTGTGATTCCAGGAAATGAAAGAGTAAAATTAATAGCCGAGAAATTAAAAGAAAAAGGATACAATGTAAAACCAATTTTGTCGCCAACAATTCCTAAAGGAGAAGAGCGTTTGCGCTTTTGTATGCATAGTTTTAATACTTTTGACGAAATTTCTGAAGTTTTAAACTTACTTCTCCTACTTATATAAACTGTTTTTGTAAATTAGATTCAATACTACTATAAAAATTACCCTATGAAGTCTCGTTATTTTGTAACTGGTATTTCTACTGAGGTTGGAAAAACCATTGCTTCGGCCATTATTGTTGAAGCCTTAGAAGCCGATTACTGGAAGCCTATTCAATCTGGAGATTTAGACAATTCTGATAGCCAGAAAGTACATACGTTAATATCAAATACCGAAAGTAAATTCCATCCTAACAGTTACGCGCTTAAAGTACCAATTAGTCCGCATGCAGCCGCTGCAATTGATAATGTAGTTATCGATATTGATAAAATAAAAGTTCCAGAAACCGAAAACAGACTCGTTATTGAAGGTGCTGGTGGGATTTTAGTTCCGTTGAACGATACTAATACCATTATGGATATTATCAAACCAACGTATAAAATTATTGTGGTTTCAAGGCATTATTTGGGGAGTATTAACCATACCTTGCTCACTGTGAATCTTCTGAAAGAACACGGTTTTGATGTGTCAATTTTATTTAGCGGAAAAGAGCATCCTACTACCGAGGAAATTATTCATAAAATGACGAATGTGCCTGTAATTGGGCGAATCGATGAAGAAAAAGAATTCACGAAAGAAGTTATTAAAAAATATGCGAAGAAATTTAAACCTGCTTTAGAAAAACTATAGATTTTTTACTGTATTTTTACAATTATTTATAATAAAAATTGTAGTAGTATGTTTACAGTAACTCAAATTAAAGATGCGCATAGCAAAGTAAAAAGTGGTGCAGACTTTCCAAAATATATTCAAGAAATAAAAGATTTGGGGGTACAAGGTTTTGAAACATTTGTTGCAGATAGTCATACCGATTATTTTGGTGCAGACAATTTTAAAACAAGTTCTCCCAGCATGTATAACACTTTGATAATTGCTGATAAAAGCAATAAGGAACAATTTATAAAATGTTTAAAATCGCATCAGCAGGGAGCAACCGATTATCTTACTTTTTGTAATGATTGCGCAGTAAATGGCATTGAAAAATGGATTGTAGACCTTGATAAAATGACATGCATTTACTACGACAAAAGTGGAAATGAGATGCTAGTTGAAAATATTCCGAGTGTTTAAAAAACACTCGGTTTTAATATAAAATCTAAAAGAATCCGCATCTTTGCAGTGTAATTGTTTTACTCGATAATCGAGATTTAAATGTTCCGAGGTTTACGTCGAAATCAAATTTGAATTTCCTTTCAAAACCTCGTGAACTTACCTCAAGTAGTTTACTTATAAAACACTGTTTATGACACTTTCTGAAAGAGACAAAAAGCATCTTTGGCACCCATTAACGCAACATAAAATTCACCCAGAATCTATTGCCATTACGCAGGCAAAAGGAGCTGTTTTATATGCAGAAGACGGAAAAGAATACATCGACGGAATTGCTTCTTGGTACACTTCGGCATACGGACATTGTCATCCGTATATTGTTACACAAGTAAAAAAGCAAGTCGAAACTTTAGACCAGGTAGTGTTTGCAGGACTTACGCATCCGCCAGTGGTAAAGCTTTCAGAAGCACTTATCGATATTCTTCCGAAGAATCAAAACAAACTATTTTTTTCAGACAATGGTTCCACTTCCGTAGAAGTGGCTATAAAAATGTCGTTGCAATATCATTTTAATAGAGGTGAGAAGCGTAATGTTTTAATTGCTTTTGAAGAAGGTTTTCACGGCGATACTTTTGGTGCAATGTCGGTTTCTGGCTTGTCTGTTTACAATGGTCCGTTTGAAGATTTTTTCCTTTCCGTAGAAAGAATTCCAGTGCCGAATGGGCAAAATAATCAAGAAGTTTTAAAGCAATTACAAGCTATTATTGCTGAAAATAAAGTAGCAAGTTTTATTTACGAACCTTTAGTGCAAGGGGCAGCAGCCATGAAAATGCACGATGCCGAAGGTTTAGATTTGCTAATTGAGGCGTGTAAAAATGCAGGGGTTATCACCATTGCTGATGAGGTGATGACAGGCTTTGGGAAAACAGGTAAACACTTTGCTTCCTTGCATTTACAGCATCTCCCAGATATTATGTGTATGAGTAAAGCCCTTACAGCTGGAATGGTGCCAATGGCGATAACCAGTTGTACGGAGGCAGTGTATCAAGCATTTTATAGTGATGATATTGGTAAAGGATTGTTTCATGGGCATACCTATAGTGCCAACCCAATTGCTTGTACGGCTGCTCTTGCAGGGATAGAATTACTACAAACAGAGGAGATGCAAAACAACATTGAAAGAGTTGTAAAATCGCATCAAAAGTTTAATGAACGAATAAAAAATCACCCTAAAGTTGCGTGTACACGACAGTGCGGAATTATCTATGCAATCGATTTGAATGTTGAAATGGAGCGCTACGGAAATTTACGTGATAAACTGTTGAGTTTCTTTCTGGATAATGAATTGTTTATGAGACCGTTGGGGTCGACGGTTTATATTGCTGCACCTTATGTAATTACCGATGAACAATTGCAAAAAATTTATGATAAGATTGAAATTTTGCTTCAAAAAATAGTATAAATTAGCGTAATAAATTTAAAATTATTCGCGTATCATTCAATGATTCATCCGCATACCGAGCTGCGATTTATTTCTGATGAAGTAGGTCATGGCGTTGTGGCTACAAAATTGATTCCGAAAGGAACAATTACATGGGTTCAAGACCATTTAGATATGGTTTTTACTCCGTCTCAAGTTGCTACCATGAGCAACGATTACCAACAAATTCTCGATTACTTTACGTTTCGAAACAACAAAGGCGAATATGTATTGTGTTGGGATATGGCAAAATATGTAAACCATAGTTTTAAAAGTAACTGTTTAACCACCCCATACGATTTTGAAATTGCAATTCGTGATATTTACCCAGGGGAAGAACTTACCGACGACTATGGATATTTAAACATTGCAAAGCCTTTTAAGGCTAAAGATGAGGGGACACGGCGTAAAATTGTTTATCCAAACGATTTGCTAAAATATCACCCTGTTTGGGACAAAGCCTTGCAAGAAGCCTTTTTAGAAATAGATGTTGTAAACCAACCTTTGTCTAAGTTTTTAAATGAAAACATAAAAAATAGAATTGCGCAAATTCACAAAGGAGAAGCAGTTTTAGATTCTATTTTAACGTGTTATTACGCCGATAAATAGGAGTAAAATTTTAAAAGAGCGTCTATAAAGTTTAATTTTCGTCAACCTGAGTTTGCCTCAGTTTTTCATTATTTTATAATTCTGAATGACGTTTTAAAAATTTTATAGGCAGCTCTTTGTGTTTTATACTCATTTCATAATCGTTATCTTTACTGCTTTCAGAACGACATTAAAATTAAACAGATATGAGCAGCAAGGATATTCCAAAGCAAGAACAACCAAATAATCCGTTGCATGGGGTTAAACTGGTAGATATATTGGAAGAATTGGTAGCTACTTATGGCTGGCGAGAAATGTCTGAACGTGTAAATATCAATTGCTTTAAAAATGACCCTTCGATAAAATCGAGCCTTAAATTTTTACGTAGAACACCTTGGGCTAGAGAAAAAGTAGAGCAAATGTATTTATATAGAAATGGAAGTAAAAAGTAGTTTTTTACCCAACACCCAACACCCAACACCCAACACCCAACACCCAATAACTATGTCCCTTCGAGCGTAGTCGAGAAGCAAGTTTAGTTGTTTAATTACATCAATTGGCATTTTTATGCTTTAACTCATGGCTTTTTCTCGTTTTTCAGGATTAAGCATTAGCTTTGCAATCGATAATGTAGTTGAATTATAATGGATACAAAAATTGCTATTACAGCACTAGCTTCGGTTTCTGCTTTGGGGAGTTCTTCTCACGAAATTTGGGAAAACTACTTAAACGAAAACCATTTTTTAGCTGAAGAAAATTTTGACACTCACAAAGCTTTGGTAGCTGCTTTGCCAGCAAATGCTAAAGCTGAAATAGAAGCTTTACGACTTTCCGATATTAAATATAAAAGTTTAGACAATAGCGTTTTGTACGCAATGTTAATTGCTCGAAAAGCTGTTAAGCAAGCAGGCTGGAAAACTGGCGACGATTTTGGTATTAACATCGGTTCTTCGCGTGGTGCAACTGCGTTGTTCGAAAAATATCATGAGGCGTATTTAAAAGAAGGGCAGTCGAGCACCTTGGCATCGCCTACCACCACTTTGGGGAATATTTCGTCTTGGTTGGCACACGATTTACAGTCGGATGGGCCAGAACTTTCGCACTCTATTACTTGTTCTACCGCTTTGCATGCGCTTGTAAATGGCGTTGCTTGGCTTAAAAGTGGAATGAGTACCAAGTTTTTGGTGGGTGGAAGCGAGGCGAGTTTAACGCCTTTTACCATTGCGCAGATGAAGGCTTTAAAAATTTATGCTGAAAATACTTCGGATGCGTATCCTTGCAAAGCATTAGATTTGAGTAAAACTCGAAATACAATGGTTTTGGGTGAAGGCGCTTCGGTGGTTTGTTTGGAAAATGGCACTTCGGAAAATGCTTTAGCGTATGTTGAAGGTGTTGGTTATGCTACGGAAATATTAAAACACAATATTTCGATTTCAGAGGAAGCAGAATGTTTTCAGAAATCGATGAAAATGGCATTGAAAAATACCGACCCCAACGAAGTTGACGTTATTGTGATGCACGCACCAGGAACGATAAAAGGGGATAGTACAGAAGTGAAAGCAATAGAAAAAGTTTTTGGAAGCAATATGCCGGCTTTAACAACCAATAAATGGAAAATTGGCCATACGTTTGGCGCTTCTGGACTGCTGAGTTTGGAATTGGGAATTTTAATGATGCAACACCAAAAGTTTATTGAGGTTCCGTTTGTGAACCATACTGTAAAACCTACAAAAATTAAAAAAGTGTTGGTAAATGCAGTTGGTTTTGGAGGGAATGCAGTAAGCGTATTATTGTCGGTTTAAGCAGTTTTTGAGCAGATAAACCCGATTTGAAATTGAGAAAAATGGCTTTGAAATAAAGTTAACCAAAAGGAATTACTATTTTTGAATTTTAAAATGAAGTTGGCTTAGGGATTGAGTGGCATGTTTGAGCTCTCCCAACAGGTGTTGGGAAGCGAGTAACGAAAGCCCGACCACAACTTTTTTGTTGTGGGAAGCCCAAAAAGATATAAACCAGAACCAATGAACGAAATAAGACACAACTGGACGAAAGAAGAAATTTTGGCAATTTACAACAAGCCGTTAATGGAGTTGTTGTACGAAGCAGCCACAGTGCACCGCTTGCACCACGACCCGAACACGGTACAGGTTTCGACTTTATTGTCGATTAAAACAGGCGGATGCCCAGAAGATTGTGGTTATTGTCCACAGGCAGCGCGTTACCATACCGATATTGAGGGGAACGATTTAATGACAGTTTCTCATGTAAAGGCGCAGGCGTTGCGAGCAAAGGCAGCGGGGAGTTCGAGAGTTTGTATGGGAGCCGCTTGGCGAAATGTAAAAGACGGGCCAGAGTTTGATGAGGTTTTGGAAATGGTGCGTACGATTAATAAACTCGAAATGGAGGTGTGTTGTACACTTGGAATGCTTACCGAAAACCAAGCGCAACGTTTGGCAGAAGCTGGATTGTATGCGTATAACCATAACTTAGATACTTCGGAGGAATACTACAAAGAAGTAATTTCGACTAGAGGTTTTGAAGACCGTTTGCAAACAATCGATAATGTTAGAAAAACCAATGTTACGGTTTGTAGCGGTGGAATTATAGGAATGGGAGAGAAGATAGAAGACCGCGCCGGAATGTTGGTAGCACTTTCTACTTTGAGTCCGCAACCAGAATCGGTGCCAATTAACGCGCTTGTTGCTGTTGATGGAACTCCGATGGAAGATGAAACTCCAGTAGAAATTTGGGAAATGGTACGTATGGTTGCAACTACACGTATTGTAATGCCACAAACACAGGTGCGTTTATCGGCAGGAAGAACGCAAATGAGTAGAGAGGGGCAAGCGATGTGTTTCTTTGCTGGAGCAAATTCGATTTTTGCAGGAGATAAGTTATTGACTACTCCAAACCCAGATGTAAATGAAGACATGGAAATGTTTAAAAAACTAGGGTTGAATCCGCAGAAACCATTTGTTAAAAAAGCACAACCAGAAACTGTTGAAGCAACCGACTCGAAATATAAAGCACTGGGCGAAAAACCAAAATGGTCACGTCCTGGGCATACTATCGAGCGAAACGAAATAGCGAAAGAACAGAAAAAAACGAATGCAGTTTAGTCTGTTTTAAACATATTACATTTTTGAAATTGTTTGCGGTAGGTTAAATTATCGCAAACAATTTGTATTTTTATACAGTTTATTTGATGTTAGATTTATGAGATTACAAGAGATTCCTCGCGTTAAAAGCCTTACCAAAGAAGATTTTATTAAGCACTATGTAAAACCACAAAAACCAGTGGTTATAGAGCAATTAACAGCAGATTGGCCGGCGTATACAAAGTGGCATCTCAACTACATCAAAGAAGTTGCAGGCGACAAAGTTGTACCATTGTATGATGATAGACCCGTAACACACGAAGACGGTTTTAACGAGCCACATGCAAAAATGAAGATGAGCGAGTATATAGATTTACTCGAAAAAGAACCGACGAGTTATCGTATTTTCTTGTACAATTTAATGAAAGAAGTACCTGCTTTGCAAAGCGATTTTAAGTGGCCTTCTATTGGTTTGAAACTTGTAAAACAATTGCCAATGTTGTTTTTTGGAGGTGAAAACAGCAAGGTGTTTATGCATTTTGATATTGATTATTCTAATATTTTGCACTTTCATTTCCACGGAAAAAAGCAATGTATTTTGTTTGCTCCAGACCAATCTAAATACATGTATAAAGTTCCGCACTCTTTAATTTCAAGAGAAGATATAGACTTTGACAATCCTGATTACGACAAGTTTCCAGCCTTAAAACAAGCGGAAGGATTTATTGCAAATTTAAATCATGGTGAGATGCTTTACATGCCAGAAGGTTATTGGCATTATATGAAATATATTACACCAGGTTTTTCAATGAGTTTGCGTTCGTTGCCAAGAAAGCCCATCAATTTAACAAAGGCCGTTTACAATGTATTTATAATGCGTCATTACGATAATTTAATGCGCAGAATTAAAGGGCAAGCATGGATTGATGAGAAGAATGAGCGCGCTATAACAAAAACACATAAATCCCTCGGAATTAATTCGTAATGAATTACTACGCACTCACATATAAAACAGCCGACAATTACTTAGCCGAGCGTGAAAAATACAGAACAGCGCATTTACAGTTAGCTACTGAATATGTCCTGAAAGGATTACTTGTTTTGGGCGGTGTTATGGAAAATCCTGCTGATGAAGCTTTGTTGATTTTTAAAGCAGAAACGGATGAAGTTGCTATTTCTTTTGCTGAAAACGACCCTTACGTGCAACATAAATTGGTTGTTTCATGGAGTGTAAGAAAGTGGAATGTAGTGGTGAATGGTTTTGAGAGAAACGTTTGAAATAGCATTACGCTCAAACAGCTTTTAATCTTTTGCCCTCTATGCTTCCTTGATTTTTTGTACTTTTTAAATAGGTCGGTGGTGCATATTCAATTCTATTTTATTTAATCATTTCATTTACCTTTTCGTAAACCAAGTTGGCTTCCCAACCTCTGTAAAGCAAATAATCGGCAATTTTTTTCTTCTTCTTAAAAGTGTTCTTTTCAGTAATTTGTTGTGCTCTTTTTTCAGCTAAATCATTAAATGTTTTATAATAATCTTCTTCAGGAATTTCTTTTAAAGCACTTTGAATATTATATTTTGAAATGTCTCGCATTTTAAGCTCGCGAACAATTCTGTTTTTCCCCCATTTTTTTATACTGAATTTTCCGCGTGCAAAACTTTTGGCAAATCGTTCTTCATTTAAAAAGTTATGCTCGATAAGGTGTGAAACAATGGAGTCGATAGCCAACGGAATCATATTCATGTTTTTCAATTTCGTTACAACTTCTTTATGGCAACGGTCTTGGTACGCACAATAATGTTCTAGTTTGCGTTTTGCTTCTTCTACGGTGTATGACGGACTTGTGTTCACGGTGTAAAGAAACAAAATAAACTGCGATTTAGTTTTTTCAGAATTTAATTATCTTTACGAATTGAGGGAAATATTTTGTTTAATTCACCGAATAAGACTTGAATTGTTTCAATTTTTCTCTCAATAAATTTACCTATTTAAACCAACCATACTTTGAAAACTACGCAAAACCGCTACCTCTCTTTGGATGTGCTTAGAGGACTTACACTTTTTTTAATGATTATTGTAAATACTCCTGGGTCTTGGAGTACCATTTATAAACCTTTCGAACACGCTTCGTGGCACGGCTTTACTTTAACCGATTTGGTGTTCCCTACCTTTCTTTTTGTGGTGGGAAATGCAATGAGTTTTAGTTTTAAAAAGTTTGAGCAATTTGATAATTCTGCTTTTTTAAAGAAAGTACTAAGGCGTACATTTTTGATTTTTCTGATAGGGTTTTTGCTGTATTGGTTTCCGTTTTTTAAAGATGGTTCACTAAAACCAATTTCCGAAACTAGAATATTTGGAGTGTTGCAACGCATCGCTTTGTGTTATTGTTTTGCATCGCTCATTGTATATTATTTAAAAAGCAAAGGTGCTTTTTTGATGAGTGTAGTTTTACTGATAGGCTACCAATTAGTATTGTGTTTTTTTGGTGATTATACGATGGAAGGCAATGCTGTTGTAAAACTTGATTTATGGCTTGTAGGTAGCAATCATATGTATCAAGGAGAGGGAATTCCGTTTGATCCTGAAGGGGCTTTAAGTACTTTTCCCGCCATTGTAAATGTGCTTGGCGGTTATTTTGCAGGTTTGTTTCTTCAGAAAATCGGGAAAACTTATGAGGCGGTCGCCAAACTTGCATTGGTAGGCTGTGTTTTAATTTTTATAGCCCTTACTTGGGACATGTCTTTTCCTGTAAATAAAAAATTATGGACTAGTTCGTATGTGTTATTAACTGTTGGAATTGACCTTATTGTACTAGCACTTTTGGTATATGTAATCGAAATTTGGCAAAAAACAAAGTGGACGTATTTCTTTGAAGTTTTAGGGAAAAATCCGCTGTTTATTTATATCCTTTCGGGTGTTTTTGCAACCTTACTTTACACGTTTCCTATTGGCGATTCTTCTGCCTACGGATGGATTGCTCAGCATTTATTTATGTCGTGGATGGGAAGTTATTTAGGCTCATTTATGTTCGCTTTAGTATTTACCATGATACTTTGGTTGATTGCATATTTTATGGATAAGAAAAAGATTTATGTGAAGGTGTAAATATGCTTGTTAACACATTCTTTCAAAATTAAATTGTAGAATTAATACGATACAATTATATTTATCAAAAATAAATTTTTATGAAAATTATTAATTTTCTATGTTTCATAGTGTGTTTCAATATTTCTTATTCTCAAGGGAGTGTCGAATATTTTCTTAAAGAGCAAATAATTGTCTCTGGCTGTGAGTCTGCAATAGATTCAAATAAATGTTTATATGAAATGTTAAACGAGGAGTTGGACAGACAAATAAATGATAAAAAGAATTTTAAAAGAATGTCTTCGGATTCACTTACTATTCATATAAGCTTTTTAATTGATGATGAAAATGAAATAGATGACAGTAGTGTTCAAGTTTTTACAAAAAATAAAGAGATATCTACAAAAAGTATCAGAAACGTAGAGGAGTACGTGAAGAATTTATCGGTACAACAAATTTTAAATCCTAAGGGGAGTAAGTTTATTGCTTTTCATAAACTTTCCTATACTTATGTTTTAGATTCTAATACAAATAAATATATGTCACAAGAAGAGCAGTCTAATATTTATACTGGAGGTGATGTTAAGGAGCATCCTAAATTGAGTTTTGAGTGTGATTCAGATGGATATTATGCATCTCTTGAATGTTTTAAAAAAGGAGTGTCAAAACATATTGGAGATAATTTTGGATATGATGATTATATTAAAAAGCATAATGTACAAGGAACAATTTATATAGCATATTCTATTTCCGCTAATTGTAAAGTTAAAGCTTTAAAAATTGGAGGTCTAGAAGATGATTTCTTAAGAGAAAGAGCCGTAGCGATAATTGAATCTTTACCTGTTACCAAGGCTCTAACAATTAATGGCGAACCAGTAGAAACAACCTACGCTATACCATTTGTTATACGAAATAAATAATCCATCGCAGATAGATTTTTATACTCAAAACTGCGATGGATTACTGTCTTATTTATTCTCCCAATCTATTTTTTTAGAGAAATACATGATTGCTGAAAGAATTGTGAATAAACCAATACTTCCTACTAATAAAGCATAATCTTCTAGTTGGATAATTACATAAATGAATCCGTATAAAGCTAGTAGTGAAATTCCTATTAAAGCTGAAAACTTAGTGCTTTTTAAAATTGATTTTGTATAGAGTGTTACTAAGCCAAGTACAGCAAGTGTTGCTATTAGATACGCTTTTAAAAACGAACTGTGTTCAGAAATTGAAATAAGTAAGGTGTAGTACATTACCAGTGCAAGCCCAATCATGACATATTGGAACGGGTGAATGTATATTTTGCTTACTAATTGAATTAGTAAAAACACCAAGAATGTGAGTCCGATTACTAAAAATCCATATTTAGAGGCGCGTTCGCTTTTTGCATACTCATTAACAGGAATGATTAAGTTGGCACCAAAGGCAAACGGAGTTAAATCTGGGAGCGTGTTGTAAAATGTTTGTTCGAATTGCCTGTTTATTTGCAATACTTTCCATGAAGCTTTAAATCCATTTTCAGTAATTTCTCTAGAGCCATCTTCAGGTAAAAACATTCCATCAAAACTTGGCGATGCCCAATTGGAAGTAATCGAAGCCTTTGTTGTTTTTCCGATAGGAATAAATTTTACAGCTTTACTTCCGTTAATTTTTAGTTTAAATTTAAATGCTGTTTTCGATTCATTTATTTCTGAAAAATTTGTAATTGCACCACTTTCAATCGTATTTAAAACTGAATTATTATAAATAGGAGCCATTGAAAGTTTATTGTTTTGTAGCTGAGTTTCTACCGTATTTCTGATGCCTTTTAAGTTTGATGTTTGAATGATAATTGTTGCTTTATCCCATAAAATGTTCTCTGGTTGAATGTTAGGCAATTCAAATTGAACTTGAGGGAATTCTCCTGAAACATCAATGTCAGATGTAAATACTACCGATTTATATATACTTCTGTTTAGAGGTTTGGTTTCAACTTTTGTGTCGATAGTTAATTCTTCAGGAAAGAAATACGCATAATGTGTGTATTCCTCTTTTTTGATATCATATAAATTGGTTTCGCTGTTTATCGATTTTACCTCTTTAATTTCTTTATACGGAATTTTTAGGATAGGGCCAGAGAGAATAATTTCATTTCCCCATTTGTCATTAATTTCGTTTACAACATCTTCTTGCCTGTATTTTCTCTCTTTAATAAGGTCTTGCACAAATGCTAGAGGGATTAGTAAAATGAGAATTAACATACCTACTGTAAACATTTTTGCTGTAATTGATTCTTGTATCCAAGTAACGAGTTTGCTTCTTTTTTGTTCCATTTTTATGAGTGTTTAAAGTACTTTGAATTTCAAAGTAAGTAAGTAAAAAAATATTAATTGATTAATTTTTCTAGTGCTTCTATGTGTTTTTTAAATTCTAGTTTCCCAATTTTGGTAGCTTTGTAATTTGTGTGTGGTTTTCGTCCGATAAAGGATTTTTCAACAGCAATATATTCAGCTTTTTCAAGTGCTTTTAAATGGCTAGCTAGGTTTCCGTCGGTTACATTAAGCAGTTCTTTAAGTCTGTTAAAATCTGCGGCATCATTAACAGTCAACACAGACATGATTCCTAATCGCACTCTATGATCGTATAGCTTATTTATGTTGTCAATTATTCCCAAGATTATGCCTTTTTTTCTTCAATTAACATCATGCTTCCGTAGATAATATGAAAAATACCAAAGCCTACAATCCAAAACCAAAATCCGTAACCAGGAAATGTGGCGCAAAAAAGGCCTAATATAATTTCGGCTAAGCCTAAATATTTAATATTTCCAATGGTGTATTTTGACGCATTTACAAGTGCTAATCCATAAAATATAAGCATTAAAGCTGCTGTAAGTCCGTGCTGCTCACTTTGTAATTTTAATATGATGTAGATACCACCAGTTACCAACGGAATTAAGAAGTTAACTACTAAACGCTGTGTTGTAATATCCCAGATTTTAGCACTGTTTTTTTTAGCCTTTCTAGAAGTAAGAATTATTGCTGTTGAAATACTTAATAACAAAACTATTAGTGCTACTCCTATAATTTTATAGAAGTTTGTACTTCCGTAATTTAATTGTTCTTTAAATCCTGGAAAGAGGTAGAAGTATGCATACATCCCACCAATAATGGCATAACAACCAGCAAAGATACCTGAGGCACCGCTAAGAGAAATAAATCGAGACGAACGATTCATCATATCTTTAATATGACTGATATCTTCTAAATAGTTCTTTTCTTTCATTTTAAAGTACTTTGAAATACAAAGTAAAATAAAAAAATTATATTATCAAAATGAAAAGTGATGTTGAGGGTTATTTTATTTAATGTGAGTTCGATATGAGAATGATAAATACGTAATAAAATTGACCTATTTAAAAAGTATTGAAAATCAAGGAAGCAGCGTGGGCTGATAGATAAAAAGCTGTTTGAGCGTAGCGAGTTCTTTTTATCTGTGGAGGTAGTTTCCGTAGATTTTCTTATGCTTTTTTAATCAGTCTTGACTTTTTTGTTTCGTTTTTGTGTCAAGACAAAAATGAAAGTACTATTCAATAATTAAAATACAAATAGTTAAAATTCATCAATATTGATGTCTCTATCGAACCGAGCTTTTTTAGTTACTCCAAAAGAG
>NZ_JAESVF010000011.1:0-74586 GCF_038433465.1 Joostella sp. CR20
GTGGACAAACCGACCGTTATACATTAGGAAGTATCGCATATGATAAAAATGGAAATATAACGAGTCTAGTTAGAAATGGTCATATCAATGGAGCGGCAACCTCTTTTGGAACGCTTAGTAACCCGATGGATAAATTGAGCTACACTTATCATGCAGGCGGGAACTTTTTAGTAAAGGTGAGTGATACAGGAAATAAGAACTATGGTTTTATAGATGGAAGCAATACCGATAATGACTACGGAAGGGATGTTAACGGAAATCTAATACGTGATAAGAACAAGGGAATTACAAACATTACCTACAATCATTTAAATTTACCGACCAAGGTAACGACAAGTGAGGGAAGTATTTCGTATTTTTACGATGCAACAGGTGTAAAATTAAAAAAGGTTGTGAGCAGCGGAGCTACAACAGACTATGCAGGGAATTACATTTATGAGAATGGGAACTTACAGTTTTTCAACCATGCAGAGGGCTATGTAGATGCCGAAGGTTCGGGATATAACTATGTCTATCAATACAAAGACCACTTAGGCAACGTTAGACTGTCCTACCAAGATGCGGATAATAATGGAAGTATCGCTACGAATGAAATTGTAGAAGAGAGTAATTATTACCCTTTTGGGTTACAGCACAGGGGATATGGACCAGATAAATCGTCTTTGGGGAATAGTGTAGCAAAGAAGTTTAAATACAATGGTGTTGAGTTAGAGGAAACTTTAGGTTTAAATATCTACGAAATGGATTTTAGACAGTACGACTCATCGCTAGGGAGATTTAATGCTATGGATATGTTTGCAATGTTAGCACCAAGTGTAACTCCTTATAGATTCGCTTTTAATAATCCTGTTTATTGGTCTGATCCCTCTGGCTTATATGAAATTGATAATGCTGGTAATATTGTCGTAAATAATGAAAATGGAAATGATGAAGTAGGGAAACTACTTGCATATTTACAGAGTAATAATGGAGCAAGTATAGATGATATTGCAAGTCAGATTGTTTCATCTGGTGAATTTGCCTATGACTTAGAAGGAGTAACAGTTGTTGGAAGTGTAAAAAACAGGGATAATTTATACCAAAAAGCAGCAAATGATTTAGGAGGACAATTAAACTCAGCGACAAGTAGAATATCAGCTTTTAATGGTAATATTGTTGTTTCATCACTAACAAATGCTAATCCTAAGTTTTCAAGAGGTATTGATTATGCGAGTGGAGCACTTACAGGGTTAGCAGGATTTAGTGATCCATCCAGGGTTGTAAGTATGGCTATGAATGCTCAAGTAAGGGGTAGTAACCTTTCAAATGGAGCAATTAATAATTTAGCAAGGACTAATCAATTAGCTAAAGGTACAAGGGCATTTGGTAGAGCTGCTCCAGCTGTCAGTGTAGGTTTTGCATTATATGATATTAGTAATGCATATGCATTGGATGGAAGTCAATTTGGTTATAATAGTACCATTACAACTTCAAGATCTGTTGGCAGTATTGCAGGTGGATGGGCAGGTGCTGAAGCTGGAGCTGCAGTAGGTGCATCTATCGGATTATGGTTCGGAGGAGTAGGCGCGGTTCCTGGATCTATTATTGGTGGGATTGTTGGAGGGGTTATAGGAAGTCATTATGGTGGACAAGCCGGTGAGATAGCAGGAGAGCAAATTGCTAATTAAATATGAAAAAGATAGTCTGGTTTTGGAATTTTGTCCATTATTCATTGTTTTTGTTTTTTAAATATTGTGGGGATATTATCACTTATCCATTATTTAAAATCTTTAATATTGGAAAGGTAAAGGATGGTTATTATAGAAAAGGGGTTTTCAATCCAAAAGAACAGGTCTCAAATGCTTTGAATAACCCAACATATGGTACGAGAATGATGTTTGCTGGTGCAGGGCTGAATATTTTGATGTTATTGTTACTTTTTGGCTTATTTAATCTCTTAAAGGTATTGAACATTCTGCCCAAGGATACCCCTATCAAAACAGCAATTATTATTACAATACTGATTGCCTTGATGTTTAATTACTTTTTGATATTTAAAGGGGATTCCTATTTGGATTATTTTAGGGAATTCAATGAAATGAAAAACAGGAAAAGAATCGCTAACTTTGCACTTAGCGCTATTATTTGCATGCTAATTTTATCTTTTTCTATTTATATGTTTTTGTTGACTTAATTTATAAGAATGTGACGTAATCTCAAGATTTATTGAGTGACTTATGCTCTAAAGCGAAGCAACATTTTTATTGAAAAAGTCCTTAAACTTCTTTGAAGTGAGCATCTTGTCAATCATCTTAAAGATAATGGTTCTATCACTAGTATCAAGTTCAGAAATCAAACGTAGCTGTTTCCGTGACTGTTTACCCTCAAAACTATCGTACATAAGTAGTAAGCGCATGTTGTTGCTTTTTTAATTCTGAAATAAATAATTTAGCAACTTCATTGGCGCCTTTTTCAGAAAGATGAGTATCGTCTTGTTTTCCATCTGGGTAATAAGGATGTTCTCCTGCTTGAAAATGCAAATGTAATTCGCTTGACTTTTCTGGTCCGTAACTTTCTTCTAATTGCTCGGTTAGGTATTGTAAATCGATAAACGTAATATTTTCCTCTTGCGTTACTAATCTTGCCTCTTGAGGGTAAGCTCCGTGCGTGTCGACTAACACGCCTTCTTCATTAAAATTACGTCTTACAATAGACGAAAATACAATCGGGATGGCTCCTTTTTCTCTACTTTCAGCAATGAACTTCTTTAAATTATAACGATATGCCGTATGCGGATTGGTGTAGCGCTTCGGGTCTTTCGACTTTTGGTCGTTGTGTCCAAATTGTATAAGTACATAATCGCCTGCTTTTAAGTTTTTATAAATAGAATCCCATCTACCTTCAGCAATAAAACTGCGTGTACTTCGTCCGTTTACAGCTTTGTTTATAATTGTTACGTTGTCATTAAAATATGCAGGAAGTACTTGCACCCAACCGTGTTCTGGGTTTTCTTCCGGATTTTTTTTATCCGCCATGGTAGAATCGCCAATCGAATAGATTGTAATTTCTTGCGCATTTGTATTCAGTAAAAAAGAAAAAAATGCAATGTATAAAAGTGTTTTCATCGGGTTGTGATTTTATTTTCTGAAGTTGACGAATTGGTTAATTGTGATACCAATTCGTGTATTCATTTTCTGCTGATAAAATAGTTGAAAGGGTGTATTTTTTAGCTTCATCTTCTGTTAGTTGATGCGACCAAGAAACTCTATTTTCAACAGAAGCACCACTGCCTTTAGATTTATATTCAGCATAAAAACTTGTAGTATGACTTTCTTTTTTTTTCCAATCGTGCCAACCTTCAGCAAGAATAAAATCGCCCATTGAGCAATTTAAAAACACTGTTTTTGCATGTATTCTCCATGGTCTTCCAAGGTAAACTTTAGTAGCGTTTTTAGTAGCGGTTAATTGACAGTTTAGAAACACAAATCCGTATGCAGTATTTTTATCGGTAGAAGCAGCGGTAATGTACGAATCGGCTTTAGTGTGTAACGTACAGTTTTCGAAAACAGCAGTTGCTTGTCCAAAAATATAGTCGGTTGTGCCTTCAATAAAACAATCTTTAAAATAATGTTTAAACCCTTCTCCAGATAGAAATAAAGTGTCTTGATTTCCAATAATATTGCAATCTTCTACTTTTACTCGGTTTGCATTAACAGTTAGAGCAATGGCCTGCCCAACTTCTCCAGCAGTGTTTTTGATGGTTAAATTTTTTAAAACACAGTCGTTTCCATCAATTTGGAGTGTAGGTGTATGAAAAGTACTATTTCGGCCGAGATTGATGCTGTCGAAATAATCGTTGTACTGAATAATGGTGTTTTCTTTGTTTTCGCCAATAATGGTTATTTGTGGATTCCATTGGTAAACAGTTATTTTTTCATGATAAATACCAGCTTTGACAAAAATGGTGATTCTATCGTACGGATACGATTTACAATTATCAATAGCTGCTTGAATAGAGGAGTAGTCTCCACTACCATCTTTGGCAACTACCATGTCGTAAGAATTATAAAAGCACAGCTCATTTTTAGTAAATGAGTGTGCTTTTAATTGAAAACATAAAAACGAAAACAGTAAAACGGTATAAACAGTTATGTTTTTTATTTGTGAATACGCGTTCATTTAGTTGATTTTCTTGTGTTATTTATCAAGTTCTAGAGCAGCTAGAATAAATGGTCCTGTTGCTTTTGGATCGTTGTCTTTTTTCTTTTCGTTTACGTAGTATTCATACGATCCGTCTCGGTAAGGATTACCACCCAATCCTGCTACTGCGCAAACTTGTGTAATAGTAATTTCTCCGTCTTCGGCTACTTTAATTAGTTGAGAAGTAAGTCCGTTAAATCCAGCATCAGCATTTTTTTGAAAGCTTTCTGGGATGTATCCTTTATTTACAGCTTTTGCTAGCGTATAAGTTAACATAGAAGAACCAGAAGCTTCAAGGTAATTTCCTTCTTTATCGCCCATATCGGTTACTTGATACCATAAACCAGAAGCATCTTGAAACTTAACAACAGCCGTTGCAAGTTCGTTTAAATAAGAGATTAGCACTTCTTTTTTAGGATGATTATCTGGATAATAATCCAACACATCTACAAGTGCCATGGCATACCAACCTAACGAACGCGACCAAAAGTTTGGCGATGTACCCGTTTTTTTGTCGGCCCATTCCATTTCTCTACTTTCGTCCCAACCGTGGTAAAGCAATCCTGTTTTTGGGTCTTTAGCATTTTTTTCAATTAATTCAAATTGCATAGCAATATCATCAAGTGCTTTTCCATCTTCGTAAGTCGAAGTGTATTCAGCATAAAAAGGAGCGCCCATGTATAAACCGTCTAACCACATTTGGTTTGGGTAACGTTTTTTGTGCCAAAATCCACCAGATTTTGTACGTGGTTGTCCTGTAAGTTGAAGGCGAAGCGTATCCATTGCTTTACGATATCTTTCGTCTTTAGTGCTGTCGTATAAATCGAATAAAATTTTACCAGCATTAATCATGTCGATATTATACTTTTCGAGCTCGTAGTTTATAATTGTTCCGCTACTGTCTATTAATTCGTCTGCATAAGCTTTTGTGTAGTTGTAATATTCTTTGTTACCAGTTTCTTTGTACAACTCCTCAAAAGCAAGTAAAACAAGTCCGTGCACATAATCCCATTTCGGTTTTTTTGCATGGTCTATTTGCCAAGCTTGTTCGTTTCTTTTCATGATCGAAAGAGCCATACGCTCTGACCATTTTTTGGTAGTATCTACTGCCAATGGAGTAGGGGTGTCGGTTACAGTATTTTCTTTCTTTTGTTCTTTACAACTTATTGCGCTCGTTAGAACAAGTGCAAAAGCAAAAGAACATAGCGATTTAAATATAATTTTCATGTTTGTGCTTTTATAATATTTTAGTTGATTTTATTGTAATTGATTGGTATTGCTAAGTGTGTTTAACTTTTCATCGAGGTAAGATATAAAATCTTCTTTATTGGTAATTCCATCTTTTTCTTTTTCCCAAGCACCCAAAAAGTAATATGTAATTCGGTTTGTAGTTGGTTTGAAAACCAAAAGATGATCGTGTTCTCCAGTTGTTTTCTGACTAACTTCTGCTGTTTTGTAGAAGATTGCCATCCCTAATTTATCTGGAACTAAAGTTTGTTCGCCATAAGTTGCGATATAAGCCCAAGTGTTGTCTTCGGTAGACTTTTCGATTAGTTCTATGTCTTTAAACTTTACAATTCCAGTTGCGATACCTTCGATAGCTTCGGAAGGTGTAATTTGATGTTTTGTATAGCGATGGTTTGGGGTGATTGTTAATGTAGACTGAAGGTCGATTTTATCACCTGCAGTTTTCCAACCTTTGTAATTTATAAATACTGATGAAGCGTTATCTGAATTTGAAACTTCTGCAGTAGTTTCTTCAACCGTTTCAAAATGCAATACTTTTCCGTCGACATATCTTCCGATGGAACCGATTCCCATAGACTTTCCAGCTTTCAGAATATCCATTCCCCAATCGCTCATTTCGTGATAAGAGTCAAAACCATCTTGTCCAACTTTTGGAAGAATGATATCGTGTGTTGTTTTTCCGAAGATATCAATAGCATTACGCCAATCGAGATACAAACGGTAACCTACTTTGTTGCTTTCCCATCCTGGGCCTTCGTAGCGAATAAACCAAGAGTGATCGGTATGTTCTTTAGGAACGGTAAGTTTTGTTACATTTTTGAAGGATGTACCTTCACTGTATTCTTTGTGGCCTCTTGGACCATCTACCCAATTTCCGCCTTGCGCAACAGAAATTTCGGCATAAGTTTTTTCTGAACTGTTTTTAACAACAGTAGTTTGGGGTGTTTGTGTTGCTGTTGAGGTTTCTTTTTTTTCTTCGTTTTTACATGAAAAACTAAGAGCCAAACAGCATAGCGGAATAATTAGTTTTTGTGTTTTCATAAGTATTGAGATTCGTGTTTTAGTAGTATGTAATGTGAACAATTAAAGGGTAAGTTATAAAAAGATGAACTTGATAACCCGAAAAGGCATCAAGTTCATCAGTGCTAACTACAACTTATGTTTGTCTATAATTTCGAGTTATGTTGAAACATTTATAACAGCTAATCATGAATGTTGACTTTAGAAATTATATAAAACATAATAGTGGATTAATTGTATGCAGGATTTTGAGGGAAATCTTTATTTTGATTTAAATCGATAGCTTCTTGAGGAATTGGTCTTAAAATTTTCAATTCTCCATTTGCTCCTGCAAAGTTACCTTGGTTGATTAAATAGTGGTACATTGAAGCTCTTTCTACCAATTTACCAGTACGTTTTAAATCGAACCAACGGTGGTATTCTCCTAATAATTCGCGTGCTCTTTCATCTAAAATATAATCAATGTCAAGCTCTGCTTGTGTAGCTGGTGTTGCATTTGCTCTTTCTCTTACAGCATTTAAACGTGCTAGAGCAGTAGCAGGACTCGATTGTAAATAAGCTTCAGCAGCAATTAAATACGTTTCAGCAAGTCTAGATAAAACAATGTCTCTTGTACTTGTTCTACCGTTATCAAAAGGTGCTTTTGGATCGTCAAACTTTTTAACAGGAATAGTTTCGTAATCGAAGTTTCTGTTTTTTGAAGGCACATACTCTCCATAAGCATGAATAGTTGCATCTGGATATTGAGTAGCATACGCAGTTAAATCGGCATCTGTACTAGCCCATTTTGGAGCGTAGTAGTGTGCAACTGTAAGACCACTTGTATCATCAACTTCAAAATAGTCGTAATATCTTTCGTAAACTGTTGTCATGAAAGTACCTTCCCAACGGTCATCACCTTCGTCAAATAAACTTACAGCAAAATCTGTAGGACAAAGTGTGTAAGAACGGTAAGGAGCATCTCCTGCAACTTCCGAACCTCCTAGGTATGAACTGAAGAAATAGTTTTGTTTGTGTCCAAGTTCTGTTGGGTCTGTACTGTTTGAAGCTTCACTAAATTGAACAGAAAAGATAGTTTCTGCATTCATTTCATTTCCTGGTGTCCAAAGTTCGTTGAAAGGAATTGATAATGACTGTCCGCTAATAGCATCATCTGCATACGAAGCTGCTTTTGAGAAATCATCAGAAGCAGCAAAACTTTCGTAAGCTCTTGTTAAGTGTACTTTTGCAAGTAAATGTTGTACCGCTCTTTTATTAACTCTACCTGTGTAAGAGCTACCATCAACTAAACTTAAAGATTGCTCTAACTCATCAATAATAAAGCTGTATACTTCTTCTGCTGAATTTCTGTCAAAAGTTAAAATTGGACTATCGATATAATCTGTAACCAATCCAACTCCACCATAAGTTTGAACAAGTAAAAAGTAAGCATTTGCTCTCAAGTACTTTACTTCTCCAATTCGTTTATTTAAATCTGAAAATTGTTCTGTGATATCGCTGTAAAACAATGCCATATTTGCTGTTTGAATAGCTTGATAACACGTAGTGTACAATTGCCCAACTCCTGTTGAAGATGGAGTTAATTGTGTATACTGACTAAGTCCTGGTGGTTCTTGGTCACGACCTTCAGCATATAAATCGGTTCCTGCAGCAAATAACCACGGATCGTCTCCGTAGATTTCTTTAAGCTGTGCATAATTTGCATTTACAAGTGTTTCAAAACCTTCTGCAGTATTGTAAAAAGTCTCTGCAGTAACGTTTGATAGGTTGTCTTCTTCTAAATAATCATCACAAGAAACGAGCGTGATGCTTAGAATAGCTAAACTGTATATGATGTTTTTCATTTTCATTTGATTCTGTTTAAGAGATTGAAAAGCTTCGTGCAACGGGCAATATTTGTGTAAACCTATTGCACGAGCTTATTTGATGGTTGGTTAAAATTTTAAGTTTATTCCTAATTGATACGTAATATTACTAACGCGTCCTACTCCTAAACTGGCACCAGCCCACTCAGGATCGTATCCATCATAATCGGTAAATACAAATGGGTTTAAAACATTTGCATAAATTCTAAACTGTTTGATGTTTAGTTTTTCTATTAAACTTTCATTAAAAGTATATCCTAACGAGATGTTTTTCACTTTTACAAACGATGCATCTTTGTAGTATCCTACACCATCATTTCTCCAAAATGTACCCATATTACGTGGTTGTGGATAATTGTTTGATGCTTGTGCAGGAACTCCAGCTTGGTTTTCTGGTACATACCAGTCGATATCTAACTTTTGACGACCTCTGTCTCGAGTATCTGTAAAGTTAGCGTGGAACGGACTGTAAACATAAACTCCTTGGTTTGTAATAAGCGATGCAGATAAATCGATGTTTCCAACTGTTAACTTCGTGAATAAACTTCCAGACCAGTCTGGGTTTGGAGTTCCTAAAATTATACGGTCGTCTTCTGGTGTAATAACACCATCGTTATTGATGTCTCTAACTTTTGCTTGTCCTTCAGATTGGTTGTAAGAAGCTGCTTCTGTAGCCTCATTAGCTTGCCAAATTCCGTCAAAATCGTAGTTGTAAATAGCGTCGATATCTTCACCGATAAACCATCCGTTACCAACGTCATCAACTTCATCTTGTCCGTAAAGCTCTTCGATAGAGTTGTTGTTTTTAGTGAACGTAAGGGTAGTAGACCAAGTTACTTTTTGGTTGTCGATAATTCTACCTGTTAAACTCGCCTCAACCCCAGCATTCTTTACAGATGCTACGTTGGCGTTGATTGAAGACCATCCAGATTCGATTGGTAATTTTTGCTCTAAAATTAAATCATCTGATAATCTGTCGTAAATATCAACACTACCAAAAAGTCTGTTGCTAAAAAACCCGAAGTCAATACCAAAGTTCATCTCACGTGTTTTCTCCCATCCTAAAGCTTTGTTAGCTAAAGAGCTTGGCAACCAACCGTTGGCAGTAGTTCCGTTAAAATCGTAATATACTTGGTTGTCTAATCCGTTTTGTGTAGCGTAAGGAGATACGTTGTTGTTACCAGTGTAACCGTAACTAGCTCTAAGTTTTAAGTTAGAAACAGTATTTGAGTTTTTCAAGAAAGACTCTTCACTAATTCTCCATCCAATTGCTGCTGAAGGGAAAGAATCCCATTGTTTAGATTCCGCAAGTAATGAAGAACCATCCCATCTGTTAGAAACAGTTAATAAGTATTTGTCTTTATATGCATAGTTTAAACGTAAAGCAAAAGAGCTCAAGGTTTGTTTTGCATAGTTTGTTCCTAAGTTAAAAGTACCTTGCTCTCCAGAACCAATGTTGTAGAACCCAGTGTCGAAAGGCATGTTTCTAGAACTTTGGAAAGAAGATTCGGTTTTACTGTAATATAAACTTTGTAATGCTAAGAAGTTAAAAGCATGTACATCGTTAAACGTATGGTCTATGTTAAATTGGTTATCCCAAGTACCGTTAAAAGTTTCTACTTTTTCCATTGCTGCTGAAGGAAGGTCGTTGTTGTTAACCCCAGTATTTGTCATGGCTCCCCAAGCTTGTCCTCTTCTAGAATTTGTAAATCCTGCAGAATAAGTGGTTTTAAATGATAACCAATCTAAAATATTGTATTGGAAGTACACATTTCCAACTCCTGTCCATCTTCTTGTTTCGTCAGATGTATTCTGAATTTCAAGTAGTGGGTTGTAAGTACTTGTTTTGTCAATTACAAAGTTTCCGTCAGCATCTGTTAATTTTCCAGGAAGCGGAAAAAGCTCATCGCTATCTAGTGCATAAGGATCTAAAAACGGATTCAAACGAAAAGCCTCTTGCATTGCCAAGTCACTACCGTCTTGTTGTTCTGTTAACGAAATAGTTACGTTAGCTCCAATAGCAAATTTTGAATTGATTTTTTTATCGATACCAGATTTGAAACTGTATTTTTTTAATTCTTCATTCGGAATGTTTCCTGTTTCTTTTTGAGCACCTATACCTAAGTTGTACCCCATACCGTCATCAGTTCTACCTGAAACGTTTACATAGTTGTTTTGCTGAATACCAGTTTGCAAAACAGCATCGTACCAATCGAAAGTTTCATTGTTTAATGCTCTTCTTTCAAGCTCAGAGTTACGAGTACCAATAACAGCAGCATAAAGAGTTTCTGGAGTTACATATCCGTCTGGACCGTTACTTGCAGTAGCAAGGTAAGCCGACTGATGGTAATACCACCATTTTTCTCCGCTCATCATTTTAGGTAAGCGAGCTACATCTTTTATCCCCATATAACTATCTAAAGAAACTGTAAATTCTGCAGGAGCATTTGCACCACTTTTAGTAGTTACAATTACAACCCCGTTAGAACCTCTAGAACCGTAAATAGCAGTCGAAGAAGCATCTTTTAAAATATCCATACGTTGGATATCTTGCGGATTTAAGAAATCGATATTGTCTGTAGGAACCCCATCAACAACAAAAAGAGGGTTGGTGTTTTCACCTAAAGAGTTCTTACCTCTAATGGTAATGTTAAACCCATCTCCGATACGTCCTGTAGAAGGCGAAATTTGCACCCCAGGAACATTACCTTGTAACGACTCTAAAGGGTTGTTCATACTTCTTTCGGTAAGCGACTCAGAGTCTAAACTTCCTACGGCACCAGTTAAATCAGATTTTTTTTGCGTTCCATATCCAATTACCACAACTTCCTCCAACGATTGCGTATCGGGTTGTAAAGTAATATTCATGGTTGTAGATCCGTTCAATGCGTATTCTTGAGTTTTAAACCCAATATACGTAATTACTAATGTTGCATCTGTAGAAGCTACATTAATAGAAAAGTTCCCATCAAAGTCGGTTGTAGTACCATTTGATGTTCCTTTTTCAATAACATTAACTCCAGGGAGTGGCGTATTGGTTTCTGCCTCAATAATTGTCCCTGTAATGGTTGCATTTTGTTGTCCATAACTCACTAGAGAGAAACAGCAAATAAGAATTACTGTTAGTAAGTAATGACTTTTTGTTTTAAACAGTGGATTGGTTTTCATGATGATTGTTAGATTGTTTTCTTAATACAGTTAGTTTATTAAACATTAAATTTTAGTTAATTGTAATCGATTGCACGAATCTAAGTAATAAGTATTAAAAAACAAATTTTTAGTATAAAAAAATATCAAAATGATAATTTAAACCTACTAAATTTAACAGAATAACATCAATTTTTGTAATTTTTAGGTTGCAATATGCTATTTTTTAGTATTTTGCATTTTATTCTGTTGTCAGAATTATCAAAAACTATTTCAATTGTAATCGATAACATTAAAAATAGTTTATCATAAGATTTTTTACTTTTGTAGAATCTTTTCAACAGCCAAGAAAAATTTAATGAGCGAGAAAACAACAATTTACGATATCGCAAAGGCGTTAAACGTTACTGCAGCTACGGTATCGAGAGCTTTAAATAACAACCCGAAAATAAGTGCAGCAACACGAAAGCTCGTTATGGAAACAGCTGCAAAAATGAATTACAAGCAAAATAAATTAGCTTTAGCATTAAAAAGTGGGAAAAGTAACAACGTTGGAGTTATTGTTCCTTATATCGATAGAAATTTCTTCTCTGCAATTATTCGAGGGATAGAAGAGGAGTTGTACCCATTGGGGTATCACGTAATAATTTGCCAAACACATGAAGAAGAAAGTGCTGAAGTTGACAATATTAATGCACTTTTAAATGCTCAGGTTGACGGAATTTTAATGTCGGTTTCTAAATTAACGACCCAAACTTCGCATTTTGAACATGTTTTAAACAAAGATGTTCCTTTGGTGTTTTTTGATAGAAAGAAAGATGTAAAAGGTGTTAGCACCGTAACTATCGACGATTATCAAGCGGGGTACAATGCTACAAAACATTTAATTGAGCAGGGTTGTTCTAAAATTGCGCATTTGTCTGGAGATTGGGCATTAGAGATTTATCAAAACAGGTATAAAGGCTACAAACAAGCATTGCTAGATCATGGTTTGGAGTTTAATGAAGATTATGTAATTAAGACCAAAAGTGATATTAAAGCCGGACACAAATCGGTTGAAACTTTATTGGCTTTGGATACACCACCAGACGCAATATTTTCTTCGAGTGATTATGTAGCGTTGGGAGTAATTCAGGAATTAAAAAAACGAGGAATCCGAATTCCAGAAGACTTTTGTGTAATTGGTTTCAGTAACGAACCGTTTACAAAATTTATGGAATTATCAATGAGTACTGTAGACCAATTACCGGTAGAAATGGGTAAAATGTCGGCAAAGGTATTTTTAGAGCAGGTAAAAGAATCGAGTGTTAAAATAGAGAAGAAAGTAGTGTTGGCGCCTAGCTTAAAAATTAGAGCGACTTCAACTAAAAAATAATATTCCAATAAGCTACAATAAATTGTAAGACTTATTGGAATATTGTATCTAAATTTTATTAAAGTGAAACTCCACGTTTCCACGGAATAAAATCGTTTTGATTTAATTCCATCGCTTTTGTTTTCTTACCGTTGGCAATATCAATAATATATTCAAGTAATACGGTAGCCATTTCTTCAATTGATTTTTCCCCACGAATAATAGCGCCTGTATCGATATCGATAATATCGGGCATTTTTAAGGCTAATTCTGAATTGGAAGCCACTTTTACCACTGGAGTTACAGGGTTTCCTGTAGGAGTTCCTAAACCAGTTGTAAATAAAATAATGTTGGCACCAGCTCCAGCCATTGCTGTAGTACTTTCTACATCGTTTCCTGGAGTACATAAAAGATTCAGCCCAGGTTTGGTAACATATTCGCCGTAATCGAGCACTTCGATAATAGGAGAAGAGCCTCCTTTTTTTGCTGCTCCAGCCGATTTCATTGCATCAGTAATAAGTCCGTCTTTAATATTCCCCGGTGAAGGATTCATATCAAAACCAGAGCCTGCATCTACTACCGATTTTTCAAAGTCTTTCATCAATTGTAAAAAGCGTGTACTTTGTTTTTCATCTACACAGCGGTTTACAAGTTCTTGTTCAACACCACATAATTCAGGGAATTCCGATAGGATAGCAGTACCGTTTAAGGCCGCAATAATGTCGGAAACATGACCAAGGGTTGGATTTGCAGAAATTCCAGAAAAACCGTCGGAACCACCACATTCGAGTCCGATTTTAAGTTTTGAAAGTGGGGCAGGTTGTCTTGTAATTTGATTTGCCTTTTTAATTTCAGCAAAAGAATCTTCGATAATAGTATTCAGCATTTCCTCAACAGTTCCCATTTTTTGCTGTTCGTAAATTATAATGGGTTTTTCTGTATTTGGAGCTACTTTATCCAATGCATCTTTAAAAATTTGAATCTGAAGGTTTTGACATCCAAGACTCAAAACAGTTGCACCAGCAACATTGGGGTTGTTAACATAACCTGCTAGAAGGCGTGCCAAACTTTCGGAATCTTGACGAATACCGCCACAACCTCCTTGATGTGTAATAAATTTCACATCGATATTATCAAAAACAGGAACTGTGTCTTGAGTTACATCTTGTTGTTGCGTGTTTTCATTTTGATTGATAAGAGAGCGAAGTAACAATCTGTGTTTATTTACATCTTGATTGAGTAACTCTTTTTCAAACACTTCTTTTAAAACTTCAATATTTCTGTTTTCACAAAAAACCAGAGGAAAGAACAACCAAACATTACGAGTTCCAACTTGACCATCGGCTCTGTGATATCCGTTAAAAGTACGGTCTTTCCATTTCGAAATATCGGGAGCTGTCCACTTAACTTCTTCAGTCTTTCCTGTAACTTTCTCGGTATTATGCGTAACGTTTTCAGTAGTAATTACGGCACCTTTTTCTATTTTTTTGCTAGCACTTCCAACCAAAACCCCATACATATATATCTTGTCGGAAACCTCTAAGGTTTCTAAAGCAATTTTATGTTTCGCCTTTACGTCGGTTCGTAGGGTGATGTTTGCTCCTTCAAATGCGACAACACTATTGGCTGTTAAGTTTTTTAAAGCTACAGCAACATTGTCATCTGGATGTACTTTTATCAATTCTTTTTCCATAGTCAATCAATTTAACTCGTTATGTGGTTTTGAGTTTTGGCTATAATTTTAACCATTTACATTTTATGTTTTTAATATAGTAATCTCAGTTTGATATAAATTCAATTTTAATACACTTGTAACCTTTTTAATAGGTCACCTTTTCATATTAAAAATATTGAATATCCGTAATGTGTCATATCAAGATTAAAATGTCAGGTCGAGCGTAGTCGAGACCCTATTTAAAGCGATTAAGCCAAATAACCTCTCGACTGCGCTCGAGGTGACAGTATTGTATTATGACAGATTGCGAACAATCATAAAAAATATATCTAATTCAGATTAATAATCAATTATCAAATGGTTTTTCTCTTTGTGAGATTTATGTTTTTAGTCGAAATGAATTTAACTATTTACGAAACTTCCTTTAAAATTATTAAATCCTTTTTCAACTCCGTTTGCATCAATTTCTTCAAATGCCTTTGCTACAGCTTCCGTTAAGCCTTCTACTTTAGTAAGGTCTTCATCCCAAAAACTAGAATTTGCTAATACAGTAGTTGCTGTTTGCGTATAATCGTTTAAATTCCATGCTTCTTTAAATGAATTTACAATGCTTGCATCATCTTGTACAGGAAGTGTTTTTCCATTCCAAGTGCCTTTGTAAAAACGAATTAAGCAAGCAAATGCATATGTTAAGTGAAGCGGAATTGTATTGTTTTCTTTCTGAAACGTCAATAAACTTGGTAGTACACGAACTTTAAATTTTGAAACAGAATTTAATGCGATGCTTGAAAGTAAATGTTTGATGAACGGATTTCGGAAACGGTCAAAAACTTCGTTTGCAAAATCTTCAAGCTCCTTTTTATCAAGCTCTAAGGTTTCAATAATTTCTTCAAAAACAGTTTCTTTTACAAATTTTCCGGTAAAATCATTATCGATAGTTTCTTTTACTGTTTCGTTTCCGTAGAGTAAAGAAAACGGAACCATAACCGTGTGTGCACCGTTTAAAATACGCACTTTACGTGTTCTGTAAGGTTGCATATTTTTGACAATAAGCACATTTAAATCGGTTTTATCAAAAGGTAGCTTCGCTTTTAATTCTTCATCACCTTCAATAACCCATAGGAAAAACTTCTCTGCAGTAACAATTAAATTATCCTTGTAATCCAGTTCTTTATTATACGCCTCAATTTCGTCTTTTGGATATCCAGGAACGATACGGTCTACCAAAGTGTTATGGAAGCTGTTTGCGTTTAAAACCCAATTTTTAAAACCTTCTTCTAGTTTCCAATCGCTGATGTATTTTAAAATGATGTCTTTTAAAGTATCGGCGTTGTAATTAATTAATTCGCATGGAATAATGGTTAGACCTTTGTTTTCATCACCATTAAAATGCTTATATCTTTCGTGTAAAAGCACTGTTAATTTTGCAGGAAAAGAGGAGGGAGGTTGCATATCTGGGCGATCTGCTTCGTTGTATGCAATACCAGCTTCCGTAGTGTTAGAAATAACAAAACTAAGTTCTTCTTCATGCGCAAGCGCTTTGTATTGATCGAATTCAGTATAAGGATTAATTCCGTTTACAATGGTGCTAATTAATTCTTTTTCTTGAACTTCTTCCCCTTTGTAAATCCCTTTCATGAACAAGGTGTACAAACCATCTTGTTCATTTAACATAGGAACTAGTCCTCTGTCTATTGGTTGTACAACTGCAACCCCAGCATTAAAATCAGCTTTCTTATTTAGCTCTTGAATAGCATAATCTACAAAGGCTCTTAAGAAATTACCTTCTCCAAATTGCACAATTTTAATTGGAGGTGTTGCCGTTAAATTTGTATTTTCTCTGTTTAAATTTTTCATTTTTTCTTTTTTATCTTGTTGTCTTACTCTGTAGTAGTTAACTGCTGAGTAGAAAAGCCTTTTTGTAAATTATGAACCTTTTGTTTTTCAATAACGGGACAAAGGTAATCGATTACACTATAATTTAAAAAGACTGTTTTTTATATCAAATCAAACTAAAATTGATTGTTGAGTTTATTTATTTTAAAATCCAAAAACTTCTGGAAGCCATAAAGTAAGCTGTGGGAAATATGTCACTAAAAATAAAGCGAATATCATAGCTAAAAATAGTGGTACCAGTGGTTTTATAACTTTTTCGATGCTTGTTTTTGCGACACCAACTCCAACAAAGAGTACAGATCCTACCGGAGGAGTACATAGTCCGATACACAAGTTCAATACCATGATGATACCAAATTGTACAGGATCCATTCCAAGTTCGGTTACAACTGGTAAAAATATTGGTGTGAAAATTAATACCGCAGGCGTCATATCCATAAAGATTCCTACGAAAAGTAATAATAAGTTGATAATTAATAAAATAACAATTGGGTTATCACTAAGTCCTAATAATAACGTACTGATGTTCTGCGGAATGTTTTCAAAAGACATTACCCACGACATACTCATTGATGCGCCAATTAGTAGCATTACAATTGCAGTTGTTGAAGCCGAATTTAAAAGTACTTCTGGTAGGTTTTTAAATGAAATTTCTTTGTAAACAAAGCCGAGAATCAATGTATATAAAACTGCAATTGCTGAAGCTTCAGTAGCAGTAAAAATACCTAAAACAATTCCGCCGATAACAATAACCAACAATAGTAAACTTGGAACAGCGTCTACAAAAGTTCTAAATACTTCTTTTAAGCTACTTCGCTTACCAACATTGTATTTCTTCTTTTTTGCCCATACAGCAGCAACAATCATTAAAAATAATCCGGTTAAAATTCCAGGGATATAACCAGCCAAAAATAACGCCGCGATGGAAACACCACCACTTGCCAAAGAATAAACAATAAGTACGTTACTTGGAGGAATAATCAAACCAGTCGTAGCCGATGTAATATTTACAGCTACTCCAAACTCTTTTGAGTAGCCTTCTTTTTCCATTTCTGGTCCTAAAATACTTCCCATAGCCGATGCCGATGCCATTGCCGAACCAGCAATTGCACCCATAAGCATAGCTGCAATTACATTGATTAATGCCAATCCTCCAGGGAAAGAACCCACCAGTGTTTTGGCAAATGCAATGAGTCGATGGGCAATACCACCTTTATTCATGAGTTCGCCCGAGAGGACAAAAAACGGGATGGCGAGCAAGGCAAAACTATCGAGTCCAGTTGCCATTCGTTGTGCCACCGTTGTAAAAGCTGGCATTGATGGAATGGTTACCAACATGGTTAGCAAAGATGAAATTGTAATACTCCATGCCACAGGAGTTCCTATGGCGAGCAAGCATATAAAACTTATAACTAATACGAGAACAGGTATATATTCCATAATATTTATTTCTTTAAGATATCTGAGGTTTTGTAAAAAATGATAAGTAATCCGCTAATAGGAATTACAAGATACACTGCAAAAAGCGGCATGTTTAAAGCAGGGGAGTGTTGCCCCAAAATGTAAGTAATATAAACAAGTCGTATCCCTCCGATAACAAAGGCTAATAATGAAAATATGATAATGAGCATATTAACAATTACTTTCAATTTTTTTTGTGTTTTGGCACTCGATTTAGCTGGTAATACATCGATAGCTACGTGCATATTTCTTCCAGAAACGTAAGCAGCGCCCAATATTCCAACCCATATCATTAAGTAGCGTGCAAGTTCGTCGGTAAAAGAACTTGGTGTACCCGTAATGTATCTGGTAAAAACTTGCCAAAGTACATTGAGTACCATCACAGCCATGATGAGTATTAAGGCTCTACTTAAAAAGAAATCAACTTTTTTTCTAAGATTCATTTTATTTGGTGTTTTTTATTTGTTGGATGAGGGCGTAAATTTCTTTGTCGTTTTTGTATTCATCGTAGATACTTTGAACTTCTTCAGCAAAAGGTTCTTTATCAGGATAAATAACTTCTACACCTTCTTTCTGAACGGCTTCTAATGCTTCTTTTTCTGAAGCTGCCCAAAGTTTTCTTTGGTTTACAACCGATCGGTCGGCGGCTTCTTGTAGCCACTCTTGCTCTTGAGGTGTTAAACTATTCCACAAATGTGTACCCAATACTAAAACATCTGGCAAGACAGTGTGTTCGTCTAAAGAATAATATTTACAAACTTCGTAATGCTTAGAAAGGTAAAAACTTGGCGGATTGTTTTCTGCGCCATCCACAACACCTTGTTGTAGAGAAGTGTACAATTCTCCCCAAGAAATTGGAGTAGGAGAGCCACCCAAGCTACGTACCATATTCATGGCAGTAATACTTTCCATTACTCTTATTTTTAATCCTTTTAAATCAGATGGGTTGTGTACTGGTTTCTCTTTGGTGTAAAAGCTTCTGCTTCCAGCATCGTAGTAACAAAGGCCTTTAAGCCAAAATTGAGTTCCTTCATCTAAAAGCGATTTTCCGATAGGCCCATCCAACACATTAAATGCGTGTTGTTTGTCTTTAAATAGAAAAGGAAGTCCGAGAACTCTCATCTTTGGGGCAAAGTTTTCTAAAACCCCAACAGATACTTTTGTCATATCCAAGCTCCCAATTTGAAGTAGTTCTAAACATTCGCGCTCAGAACCTAATTGTTGGTTTGGATAAATTTTAATACTCATTTGTCCGCCTGAAATTTCTTCCAGGTCTTTCCCCATTTGCTCCATTGCTTTATGTACCGAATGGTTTACATCAAGTCCATGAGCTAGCTTGATGGTTTTATGAGAGCTAATTTGATTGCACGAAATACAAACCAATAGCGATAGCAGTATGAGGGAAAATTTACAGTTAGTTTTCATCTACATTTTGGTTTATTATGAATGCCATTTATCAATTTATAAATGGTTTAAAGTTTTGGTCGGTACTCTATTTTAGTTTTTTTATCATAGTAATTGCACTAGCAACAGTTTCTTTTAATAAGTTAAAGTCTTTATTCGCAATAATTTCTTTTGAAATAAGCTGAGAGCCCATACCAACACATGTTACACCAGCGTCAAACCATGCGGTTAGGTTTTCTTCGGTTGGTGAAACCCCACCAGTAGGCATAATGCTTGTCCACGGACACGGACCTTTAATGGCTTTTACGAATTTCGGACCATAGATACCACCAGGGAATAATTTTACAATCTCGCAACCCAATTCTTCAGCTTTTGCAATTTCGGTAAGAGTAGCACAACCAGGCGACCACAATACTTTACGACGATTACATACAAGTGCAATATCTTCTCTAAGCACAGGGGTTACAATAAATTGCGCACCCATTTGCATGTAAAGCGAAGTAGCTGCGGCGTCGGTTACAGAGCCAACTCCTAAAATTAATTCTGGACATTCTTTTGCACAGTATTTAATTAATTCTGAAAATACTTCGTGAGCAAATGCGCCTCTTGCTGTAAATTCAAACAAGCGAGCACCCCCATCGTAACAGGCTTTTACAACTTGTTTTACAATTGCTACATCTTCATGATAAAAAAGTGGCACTAAACCAGTTTCTTTCATTGTTGTTGCAACTTCTATTCTTGAATATGTTTTCATCTGTGTTTTATTATCGTTTTACCCTTCCAGAGGTATTTCCGTTCATTAAATCTTCAACATCTTCTTTCGAAACCAAGTTCGCATCACCATAAATAGTGTGTTTTAAACACGATGCTGCTACGGCAAAATCTAATGCTTTTTGATTGTCAAAATGGTTTAATCCATAAATTAAAGCGCCCATAAAACTATCGCCAGCACCAATTCTATCAACAATATCTGTGATGTTGTAGGCGGTAGATTCTAGCAAACTGCTTCCGTCGAACATAACAGCCGACCAAGTGTTGTGTAGAGCACTTATATTTTTTCTGTTGGTAATTATTATTTTTTCTGCGGAAGGAAATCGCGTTTTCAATTTTTTACAAAGTGACTCTTGAAGTTCTTTTTCTGAATTTCCTTCAGGAGAAATATCAAAATATTGTTTTGAAGCATAGTCTCCCGCAAGGATAACATGACATTTTGCAACCATTTTCTCCATAATTTCCCCAGGTGTTTTTCCGTAGTTCCACAAATTGGCACGGTAGTTAAAATCTGTTGAAATGGTGAGTCCCATGGCAGAAGCTACTTCGATAGCTTCCATACAAACATCGGCAGCACCTTGCGAAACACCAGGCGTAATTCCCGACCAATGAAACCAAGTAGCGTCTTTAAAAGCTGCTTCCCAATCAATCATTCCTCTCTCGATTTGCGCAAAAGAGGAGTAGGCTCTGTCGTATATAATTTTGCTTCCTCGTACCGAGGCACCTTTTTCAAGAAAATAAAGTCCCAAACGGTCGCCACCTTTTACAATGTGGTTGGTGCCTACATTGTATTTTCGCATTTGCATCAAGGCAGTTTCAGCGATATCGTTTGCGGGTAGGCGCGTAATCATTTCCGATTGCATCCCAAAATTAGACAAGCCCGTTAATACATTTAACTCACTTCCGCCGTAATCGGCATTCATCTCTATAGCCTGCGAAAATTTAAGATAATCTTTGGTGGATAATCTTAATAAAACTTCTCCTAAAGCAACTACTTTTTTCAAGATTTAAGGTTTTGGTTATTTTTTAAAATTAAAATATTCGTTGGCATTGTTGTACGAAATGTCTTGAATCATTTTTCCGATCCAATTCAAGTCGTTTGGCAATTCTCCGTTTGCAATTTCTTCTCCGAAAAGATTACATAAAACACGGCGGAAATACTCGTGTCTTGGATATGATAAAAAGCTACGAGAATCGGTTAACATTCCTATAAAACAACTAATAAGCCCCATGTTTGAAAGGGCATTCATTTGTTTTGTCATTCCATCTTTTTGGTCTAAAAACCACCATCCAGAACCAAATTGCACTTTTCCTTTAACCGAACCATCATTAAAGTTTCCAATCATAGTTGCCATAACTTCGTTATCGGCTGGATTTAGGTTGTAAATAATGGTTTTAGTCAGTTTGTCTTTTCCGTCGAGGCTATTTAAAAATTTAGATAATTTTTCCGCCTGCGGATAATCGGCTATCGAATCCCATCCTGTATCTGGACCTAATTGCGCCAACATACGGGTGTTGTTGTTTCGAAGCGCTCCCAAATGGAATTGTTGTATCCATCCCAAAGCGTGGTATTGTTCAGCTAAAAACTGTAATACTGCACTTTCAAACTTTTCAACTTCTTCTGCAGAAAGCTGCTCTCCATTTAATCGTCTTTTCAAAATTGTGTTTACTTCCGCTTCTGTAAAAGTTGCGTACGGAATGCTGTTGAGCCCGTGATCGGAAACTTTACAACCATTTTCGTTAAAGTATGCAATTCGTTTTGTTAGAGCATCAAGTAAATCTTGATACGAAGTAATACTTATATCGGACGCTTTTTCAAGCTTTCCGAGGTAATCAATAAAACCATCATTGCCAATCATAATGGCTTTGTCTGGTCTAAAAGAGGTGCTTATATGTGTTTTAAAATCGCTCTTTGCTAACTGCTGATGGTACTCTAAAGTATCGATAGGATCTTCGGTAGTACACACCACTTCTACATTCATTTTTGAAAGTAATTGTTGGCAACTGAATGCTGAAGTACTTAATTTATCTGATGCATTCTTATAGATTGCAGTAGCACTTTTTTCATTTAAAAGATCGTACTCGTCGAAATATCGAGCAAGCTCTAACTGAGTCCAATGAAACAATGGGTTTCTAAGTGTGTATGGAACTGTTTTTGCCCACTGCTGAAATTTTTCTTCGTCTGGAGCATTTCCTGTAATGTACTTTTCATTTACTCCCAAAGTACGCATTGCTCTCCATTTGTAATGATCGCCATCCAACCAAGCTTTGGTGATGTTTCCAAATATTCTATCGGCTGCAATATCTTTTGGAGATAGGTGGCAGTGATAATCTATAATTGGCATTTTGCTAGCGTAATCGTGGTATAGTTCCTGTGCGTACTTATTTTGTAATAAAAAATTGTCGTTTATAAAGTTTTTATGACTCATAGTTTCTTAAACTCTTTTGTGATACTTCTGCATCGAGCTTTTTCTTAAATATGCGCTCAATGTAATCGATTGCACAAATATAAATTTATTTTTCAATAAATTATAAAATATTTAAAAAACCTTACTAAAATAATGGGTATTTACTTTTTTGAAGTAAAAAAATAGAGGTATTCGTAATATTTTGTTATATATCTTGCTGAATGTTTGTGCTTTATCTTCTCGATTTAAATTGAATTAATACGTCTGTGGAATTCTGTAATTCTACAAGAATTAACTCTTTGTAAGATAAGTGGTTGCGTAAGTTGAACTTCAACAGGAAATAGATGTGCTATACACCACTAAAAGCGCTAAATCCGCCGTCGATAGGAATTACAACCCCTGTAACAAATGATGCAGTGTCGCTAGCAAGCCAATTTGCAACTCCTTGAAGTTCATCTGGCGTCCCAAAGCGTTTCATGGGAGTTTGTGTAACAATGGTTTGTCCACGTTGTGTTAAGGTGCCGTCGGGATTTAAAAGTAAATCTCTGTTTTGCTCACCAACAAAAAAGCCAGGCGCAATGGCATTTACACGAATTTTATCACCATATTTTAGTGCCATTTCTACGGCAAGCCATTTTGTAAAATTATCTACAGCAGCTTTGCTTGCGCTATATCCTACAACACGTGTAATAGCTTGTTGTGCGGCCATGGAGGAGATGTTTATAATGCTTCCGCTGTTATTTGCTGCCATAACTTTACCGAAAACAAAACTAGGTAATACTGTCCCTTTGAAATTAAGCGCATTTACTTGGTCAAAATCATCAAATGATAAATCAAAGAAATTCTCATCAGGGCTAATAGTAGCACCTTTTTTGTTTCCTCCAGCAGCGTTTACAAGAATATCGATTGTTCCCCATGTGTTTAAAATTTTAGTTTTGACAAGTTCTAATTCAGCTTCGTTTAAAACATCGGCAACCAAAGCAATTGCATCTCCGCCACGACTTTTAATTTCATCAACTTGCTTAATAACAGTGCTTTCGGTTCTTCCTAAAACACCAACTTTTACTCCTTGAGAAGCAAGCCCTTGAGCGATGGCACCGCCTAAAACCCCGTTCCCACCTGTAACAATAGTAACTTTATTATTTAAATTGGTCATAGGTCAATGGGTTTAAATGAAATCTTCTCGAACAGGATTGAAAATGTCTATTAAAACACCAGCTTCCAAACAAACAACTCCGTGAACTAAGTTTGGATTCGCAAAAAATGTATCTCCAGCTTCCAAAACTTTTGTTTCATTGTCGATAGTAACTTCAAATTTTCCAGCAGCAACATACGAAGCCTGTGAGTGTATGTGGTGGTGTTTGTAGCCAATTGCACCCTTTTCAAACTTCACTTTAACCATCATTAGGTCGTTGTTGTAATTGGTTATTTGTCGGCTTATTCCTTCGTCTACATTCTCCCAAGTATTTTCATTAGTGATGTAAAATGCATTTGGTGTTAATTCTTTTTCGGACATGGTTATATTGATTTAATTTATTTTTTTACACTGAATTACAATCTTTTCGTTTTGCAAATTTGTACAAAAGAAAAGAAAAATATCGCCTCCGTCTGCAATCTTTGTTTTTTTACGTATTTGAGCAACTGTTTCAGGGAAATTCCTTGTAGTTATATTGGCTTTACTATTTGGTATTTCCTTTTTTAAAACCTTTTTATTGTAGGGGAGGATGTTTATAATTTCAAACGATCTTCCAGGAAAATCAGTTAGTTTCTCGCTCGTGTACAAATGTGTGTGCTTGTGTAGTTTTTTTAGCTGAAGTTTTTCAGGCAGACTATTAAAAGCTCCACTTTTTAAGATGGCTGCGTTGGGTTCGTAAAGGTATTTTAGCGGTTCAGAAAGTATAGCTTCTGAAGTTGACTCGTCGCTTAACTGAAAATCAAAACGTTCATTTTCACTTTTTGTAAGATTGATGGTTTTAATTTTTGGCGTATGAATTGCTGTATCCTTCAAAATCCATAAGAGTTCTTTAACTTCATTCTGAACAGCCACGATATGTATTTCGGATACTTTTTTTAGCGCTTCAATCCCAATTGAAATATCTAAAAGGGGAGAAGTCTTTACTAAAACAGTTGAAGTTTTAGTAAAAAGTAAGGGTAAAACAAGTGGCATATTTGGTGCACAATCTTGTAGTAAAAATACTTTATTTTTAACGTCATTTCTTCGGGAAGGATCTACATAAATACAATCGAAAGTTTTGTTTGTTTTTTCTAAAAACGAAATGCCATCTTCAGTAATTGTTGTAATATTTTCAGCTCCTAAAACTTGGAAGTTATGAGTTGCAATTTTTGATAAATCACTATTGATTTCACAGTGAAAAACTTCATCAAATTGTTTAGCAAAAAAGTAAGCGTCAATTCCAAATCCTCCCGTAATATCTACCATCGATTTTCCATCAACTAAACTAGCTTTGTATTGAGCAGTTACTTCCGAAGAAGTTTGCTCGATATTTAGTTTGTTAGGGTAGTATATTTGAGCTGTTTTAAACCAAGTTGGAAGCTTAGTTTTGGATTTAGCTTTGGCTTCAATTTGTTCAACCACATCTTTATCTGTCACTCCCTCTAAATTGATGCCTTTTAGTAAAAGTGACGATATGTCAGTATTGATATTTTTATTTATAAATTCTTGAATACCAGTATTTAAAATATTATTATTCAAAGTAATACTATAAGTTTCTTGTTAGCTTGTCAACTATCTTGTTTTCAGATAAAAACTCCTTTAAAATCACCTTAATTGCTGTGTAAGCAGGTACTGCAAGCACCATTCCGAAGGCTCCAAAAAGCATCCCCGAAATAATAATTACCAAGAAGATTTCTAGTGGATGCGATTTAACACTGTTTGAAAAAATTAACGGCTGGCTAAAGAAATTATCAACCAATTGTCCGAACATAAATCCTATTAAAACATAAATTGCTTTTGGTAAAACAACCGTGCTAAAATCGGCTCCTAAATTGCTCGACATTGTTAACGAAACCATTAAAACTCCACCTATTAATGGACCCACATAAGGAACTAAATTTAGTAATGCGCAAAGGAAGGCAATTACTATTGCGTCCTTAACCCCTAGAATGATTAAAACGGCTGTGTAAATTATAAACAAAATAGCTATTTGAAGTAGTAAACCAATAAAATATCTTGATAGTAAATTTTTTATTTTTTCTAAGGAATTTATTACGCTTTGTTCATTTTGTGGAGGAATGAAAGTTAAGAGTCCTTTTTGGAATAAACGGCTGTCTTTTAAAAAGAAAAACGAAATAAAAATAATAGTAAAGAGCGCTACACTTAAAGAGCCAATTCCGCCGACAATGTATTTAAACATATTTGGAATTGCAGAAAGGTCGATATTTGAAATAAATTCAGACTTCTTGATAGATTCTTCTATAGATTGCTCCACTTTATATCGACTGACCGAAAAATATTCTGAAATCTCTCTATAAACATCTTGTAGATTAGCTTTTAAATTATCGATGTTAAGTAGCGATAAATTCTTTCCTTGCTCAATAATAAGCGGTACAAATAAACTAACAATTCCTACTGCAAAAAGTATCATGATTGTCATGGTAACAATTACGGCGAGGTTGTCGTTAAATTTACATTTGTACTTTAAAAATCGAACAATAGGCCTTCCTATCAAAGAAATGACTAGAGCGATAATGATATAAGCTATAATGGCTTGTATTTTGTAGATAAATACAAGTAAAAGTGCAATACCTACAAGGGTTGCAATGGCTCTTAAAATACCATTTGAAATTGATTTTGCATCCATTTTTTTACAACTTTATTATTTTTGGATATATAGTTTTGTTAATTCATACAGGCAAATGGCAGTTGCTTGCGCCAAATTCATACTGCTATTTTTCCCGAACATTTCGATATGTGTAACCACATCACACAATGCTAAGAAACTTTCAGAAACACCGTAGTTTTCATTGCCAATTATGATTGCTGTGTTGGTTTGTGGGGAGATTTTTACATTGCTTAACGGAATGCTATTTTCTGTAATTTCTAAAGCAATGATATTGTAATTTTGTTCTTTCAGTTGGCTAATATACACATTCCCATTCTCAATAAATTCAAAAGGAATGTTTTTATGTGTTGCTCTGGCTGTTTTTTGCATTCGTCTACTAAAAACAGGCTCCGTTCCTGCAAATACAATTTTTTCGATTCCGAAGGCATCTGCAATTCTAAAAATAGACCCAATGTTGGCAGCACTTGTAATGTGGTCGCAAATAATAGTTATTGGAAACTGTTTGGCTTCAAATTGTGTATTGCTGTGTGTTAATTGTGTATCCATAAACTAATTATCAAAGGCATATCGAACGATATTCGCGCCCATTTTCAAGGCTTTTTCATGAGTTTCTTTAGGGTCGTTATGAACTTCTAAATCTTCCCATCCATCGCCAAGATCACTTTCAAATGTAAAAAGTAAAATAAGTTTGTCTTGCTCAAAAATACCGAATGCCTGTGGGCGTTTCCCGTCGTGTTCATGTATTTTTGGAAGTCCATTTGGAAAGGCGTACGGCTGATTGAAAATAGGATGATTACTTGGTATTTCAATCAATTCTTTCTCAGGAAAAACCTTTGGTAGCTCTTTCTTCAAATAATTTGCCATTCCGTAATTATCATCAATATGCAAAAAACCTCCCGACAGAAGGTAATTTCTTAAATTTTCAGCTTCTTTTTCAGAAAAAACAACATTTCCATGCCCTGTCATATGTAAAAACGGATATTGAAAAATATCGACACTTCCAACCTCAACGGTAGCAGGTTTAGCCTTTATGGTAGTATGAACATTTGCATTGCAAAAGGCAATTAAATTGGGTAAAGCAGTAGGGTTTGCATACCAATCGCCACCGCCGTTGTACTTTAAGAGTGCAATTTCTTGCGCATTTAAAAATAAGCTGCAACAAAAACATGTAATGGCAACAAAAAACTTTTTACCCATAGAAGTGATTTTTGAGGAACAAATTTAGTTATTTAATGGAAGTAAAGCACTTTTGAGGAATTTATAAAATCTCAAAGTTGTAGCCCGACTCCAAAAGTGTTTTGTATTTATCGTGGTCAAAGGTGTAGTAATAAGCGCCACGTTTGGAGGTGCTTTTGTCTTTTTCGTCTAGTTTTTTTAATACTTCAAACGACAACACTTTTTTTCTGAAATTCCCTGGGTCTAACTTCTTCTGAAAGATAGCTTCGTACAAACTTTGTAACTGCGGAATAGTAAATTTTTCTGGTAACAATTCAAACCCAATGGGTTGATGTTTTGCTCGACGTCTTAATTTAGACAACGCATCGGTAACCATTTGATTATGATCGAGCACAAGTGGGGGCACTTCATCCAATCGGTACCAGTAAGCGCCGTGTTCTTCTGTAAGTTCACGGTCGTATTCATCAATTCTAATCAAAGCAAATTGAGCTACCGAAACCACTCTTGCACCTCCATCTCTGTTTGCTTTTCCGTAGGTTTTAGATTGCTCAAAAAACACATTGTCGAGCCCTGTAATCTCCTTTAAAACACGTCTTGCAGCATCATCTACATCTTCATCTAGCTTAACAAAACTTCCAATGAGCGACCAATTTCCTTCGTTTGGCGCTACGCGTCTTTTAAAAATAAGAAGTTTTAATTCGTCGTTATCAAAACCGAAAACAATACAATCTGTTGCGATAAACATTGTTGCTTGATCGGCGTAATAACCGCTAGATAATTCTGCCATAAAAGAGATTTAAGTTTTAAATAAAAGTAATTAATACTTTTATTATATTTGTTCTTATAAAATTGTACGATTTGAAAAATACAACGCAATCTGTAAATAGACAAGAAAACTTCTTGAATTTAGAAGATTTTAAAAGTGAAGTAACCATTGCTTCTCCTGGAAGAATTAACCTGATAGGGGAGCACATAGATTACAACGGAGGGCATGTACTGCCGGCTGCAATTAATAAAAAAATAAAACTTTACCTTCGGAAAAATGGTTCGGATACGTGTAATATTTGGTCTGAAAATTACAAGGTTGGTTTTAGTTTTAAGCTATCGGAAGTTGTGCCTAGCGACCAAGAATGGCAAAATTACATTTTGGGTGTTGTACATTTTATAGAAAAATTAAAAGAAGGGAGCGTTCAAGGTTTTGATTGTGTAATTAAAAGTGAGTTGCCAATGGGGTCTGGATTGAGTTCTTCGGCAGCATTGGAATGTGGTTTGGCAAAGGGGTTAAACGAATTGTTTAAAATCGGATTAACTTCAGAGGAAATTATTACACTTTCGAGGGATGCAGAGCACACTTACGTTGGGACAAAATGCGGAATTATGGACCAGTTTGCTGTGACTCGTGGAAAGAAAAATCATTTAATTTTACTGAATTGTCAGGACTTAAATTACGAGCTTATTCCTTCGGATATCGAGCCGTATCAGTTGGTGCTTTTAAATTCTAATGTTTCACACAACTTAGCAAGTAGCGAATATAACACGCGCCGAAACGAATGTGAATTGGCGATGGAAACTATTCAGAAGAAATACCCAATGTATACGTATTTGGTAGATGTTCCTGAAGCTGTTTTAGAAGAATTTAAAGAAGAACTTCCACAGAAAGTATATGATAGAGCTTCTTACGTAATAGCGGAAAATCAGCGAACCTTAATGGCGGCAAATGCCTTTGGAGATGAACTTTTTGATGTGGTTGGAAAACTGCTTTACCAATCGCATGAAGGCTTGAGTACCTTGTATGAGGTGAGCTGTAAGGAGTTGGATTTTATGGTTGATTTTTCAAAGCAGTTCGACTATGTTTTAGGTTCTCGAATGATGGGTGGCGGCTTTGGTGGTTGTACTATTAACATTGTACATCAAGATTTTGTTGAAAGCTATATCGAGGCTATTTCTAAGGCTTATAAAGAAGCTTTTCAGATAGATTTGAGTCCGATTGAAGTTAAAATTAGTAACGGAGTAAAAAAGAAGAAAAATGGAAAATACAATAAATAACAAACCACATAGACGGTTTAATATTTTAACAGGGGAGTGGGTTTTGGTGTCTCCGCATCGAACGAAGCGCCCGTGGCAAGGAAAGAAAGATGAAAAGAGTGAGCTTCAGAAGCAATCGTATGATGCGAGTTGTTATTTATGTCCGACTAACGAAAGAGCAAGCGGTGATGTAAATCCAGATTACAAAAGCACCTATACTTTTACTAATGATTTTGCCGCATTGATGCCCAATGTTGAAGCTGAAACTTACCAAAACGGATTGTTGCAGGCAGCAACCGAAATGGGAATTTGTAAGGTGGTTTGTTTTTCTCCAGACCATTCACTTACTCTGCCATTGATGGAAGTTGAAGCAATTACCGAAGTGGTGCAATTGTGGAAAAAAGAATATAAAGAGTTAGGGAGTAACTCTGAAATAAACCATGTTCAGATTTTCGAAAACAAAGGAGCGATTATGGGATGTAGCAATCCGCATCCACACGGACAAATATGGTCGCAGTCGTCTATTCCGCAGGAAGTTTTAAAGAAGCAAGCCCAACAAAAAAAACATTGGGATACGCACAAACGAAGTTTATTGCAAGATTATTTAGCGCAAGAACTCGAGTTGAAAGAGCGAATTTTAGTAGAAAACGAGCATTTTGTGGCATTGGTTCCCTATTGGGCGGTTTGGCCGTATGAAGCGATGATTATTCCGAGAAAACACTATCAAGATATTAGTCAGTTAAACGAAGCAGAAGAAATTGCATTTGCAGCTATTCTGAAAAAGTTGACGATTATGTTTGACAATTTATTCGAGACGTCATTTCCGTATTCTTCAGGAATTCATCAAAGACCAACAGATGGTGAAGCTCATGAAGAATGGCATTTTCATATGTCTTTTTATCCGCCATTATTGCGTTCCGCAGAAGTAAAGAAATTTATGGTTGGATACGAAATGTTTGCTAACCCGCAACGCGATATCACAGCAGAAACTGCAGCAAGTAATTTGAGAAACCTTTCAGAGATACATTATAGCAAACAATAGTAGTTTGTAATTGTTATAAAAGTGGAATTGTTTGGAAAATTATTTTCTTTTCACACAATTCCACTTTTTTTGTTTTATCAAATTCATTGTAACAGCAATGGCAATTAATTGACGTTATTTAATACGTTTATAATTTTCAGAAAAAAGAGAATTTCCTTCGTCGTCTACTGTAATTTGACTAAAAGTATCGCCATCGACTTCAAGTTTAAATGTAAAAACGCGCATGGTGTCAATAATTTTCATCATCGATTCTGAGCCATATTCAAGGCGTTCAATAAGTTTATCGTCTGTATTTTGGTAACTTCCGTAGCCAAACCACTCCACAGAATCTTTAGGAACAAAGCGCGTCCACATTACTTTATTTTCTTGATACATCTTAATTTGTCGGTAACCATCGGTATTATGAATAGTATCGATAATGGCGTTGTTACTATACGAAAACCGATGCGTGAGTTCCCAAACACCATGAAGCGAATTTTTTTGAACCTTTTCTTTTGGGGCACTCGAAAGGAGTAATAAAGCGAGCATAAAAACGGAAGGATAGAGCAGAGTTTTCATAAGCGTTGAAATTTAAAGGTTAGTAAAATAAGTATAGTTAATTTACGAAAAATCAATGAGATACGAAAATAAATTATGAATATGATAATTGCAGTTCTTTTCAGTACTCATTCAAGAGGTTATCAGTCTGAAAAAAAGTATCAACTTTGTTTATTGTTTGATAATAACTTTTCATAGTTTAATTGTAAGCTTTTTGCTAAAAAACCTACTTTTGTTATGTAATTAAATAGAAGAGAATACCATGTCTGAAAAAGTAGAAAGAATAAAATGTTTAATCATAGGCTCTGGACCAGCAGGATATACTGCAGCAATTTATGCAGCTAGAGCAGATATGAAACCTGTTATGTATACTGGATTGGAGCCAGGAGGGCAATTAACAACAACAACAGAGGTTGATAACTTTCCAGGATATCCAGAAGGAATTGATGGACCAACAATGATGGTGCAATTGCAACAACAAGCAGAACGTTTTGGTACCGAAGTACGTATTGGTATGATTACGTCTATCGAATTAAGTAATGAAGTTGGAGGAATCCACAAAGCTGTAGTTGATAATACAACTGCGATTGAAGCAGAAACTGTTATTGTTTCAACAGGAGCAACTGCTAAATACTTAGGATTACCAAGTGAACAACGTTTAAGAGGTGGTGGAGTATCTGCCTGTGCTGTTTGTGATGGTTTCTTCTTTAAAGGACAAGATGTTGCCATTGTAGGTGGTGGAGATACTGCTGCTGAAGAAGCTACTTACTTAGCTAATATTTGTAAAAAAGTAACTCTTTTAGTTAGAAAAGGAGAGATGAGAGCGTCTAAAGCGATGCAACATCGTGTGAATAATACTCCAAACTTAGAAGTGAAATATTTTACTGAAATTGAAGAAGTGCTTGGAGAGCAAGTTGTAGAAGGAATAAGAACTGTAAATAACCAAACTGGAGAGAAAGAAGAAATTGCAGTAACTGGTTTGTTTATAGCCATTGGTCATAAACCAAATACAGATATTTTTAAAGGGCAGTTAGATATGGATGAGACTGGGTATATCATTACCCAAGGAAAATCTACTAAAACAAATAAGCCTGGAGTATTTGCTAGTGGTGATGTTCAAGATAAAGAATACCGCCAAGCAATTACCGCGGCTGGAACAGGTTGTATGGCTGCTCTAGATGCTGAGCGTTACCTAGCAGCTGTTGAAAGCAACGAAGAAGTAGAGGCTTAAAAAAACAAGTTTTTAAAATATTAAAATCCCTGTAAATATTTTTACAGGGATTTTTTGTTTCTATAAAATAATAAAAAGCTGTGTATTTGTTATTTATTCTTATTTAGATTAAAAATAAATAGTTTTTATTTCGATTAAATCTAAATAAATATATATTTGCACTCAAAATACAGAAAATGTTCGTAAAGAGAGGCTTTATATTTTTATTTTTTTTAATCATTGGAAGTTTTGCATTTGGTCAAAAAGGTACACTTCAAGGTGAGGTTAAACATCAGGATGGTACAGAAGCAGCTGGTGTTTACCTAATTTTAAAGGGTAATGGACTGCAAAAGGATGCTGCAACAAACTTTAATGGAGGGTTTGTGTTTAAAGATGTTTCCTACGGAGGATATATGTTAGAAATTCATTCCTTAGATGCAAAGACAAAAATATTAGAAGTCACAATAAATTCTGAAACTCAGAACTTAAACATTAATCTCGAAAGTTCAGACTTACATGAATTAGGAGAAGTAATGTTACACGGACAATCTGAAAAAACTAAAATAGAAACAGATGGTTTTGCTGTAAATATTATAGAAACAAAAGAAGCAGGATTGCGTAGTATACAAACCAACGAATTACTAAATGCTACGGTAGGTGTTAAAATCCGTCAAAATGGAGGTTTAGGCTCTGAAGTTCAATATAGTTTGAATGGACTATCTGGAAATGCTGTTCGTATTTTTATAGATGGGATTCCTATTTCAATATATGGATCCTCTTTTAGTTTAAATAGTATTCCTCCTTCTATGATAAAAAGAATAGAAGTTTATAAAGGTGTTGTTCCTGGTTATTTGGCCGACGACGCTTTGGGAGGAGCTATCAATATTGTATTACATAAAGGAGCAAAAAATAACTTAAATGCTTCTGTTTCCTACGGATCGTTTAACACTTTACAAACTAACTTGAATGGTTTGTACCGATTTGATAAATCTGGTTTTACTGTAAAGGGATCATTCTTTCATAATTATTCTGATAACGATTATGAGGTCTCAGGACGAAGTGTTGTGGTTACAGGAATAGGAGGAGTGCAAACACCTGTTACTGCTAAAAGATTCAATGATGCATACCGATCAACAGGTGGAGTTGCAGAAATTGGATTTACCGATGTGTCTTGGGCCGATCAATTTTTTGTGGGGATTACAGCATCAGAAGACTACAAAGAAATTCAACACGGAGCGTTTATGACAATCACGCCATATAAGGGCAGATTTATGGAGTCGGACGCAACCTTAGGAAATTTAACATATCAGAAAAAAGATTTATTTACAAAAGGACTCGATGTGAACATCCATGGATTGTATGGTAAAAGAAACCGTATGGTGAATGACACGGTTGCATGGGCATACAATTGGTTAGGAGAACGCGCTATTGATTATAAGGGAGATGAATTTAAATATTCATGGGGTTCTCAGCAAGAAGGAGGACCAACACTAGCAAAAATAAAAAGAAACGTAGCGTCTATACGTACTGGGATTTCATACGAGGTAAATGAGAATCATAAAGTCCTATTAAATCATGTATATAGCAGTATTGATAGAGAAGATAGCGACGAATTACGATCTGTTTTAGAAAACACCTTTTCAGGAACTAGAGATTTGACAAAAAATATCCTGTCGTTTACTTATGAGCTTAATGCTTTGGACAACAAAATGAGGGCTAGTGTATTCGGGAAACTATACCAACAGAAAACAGTAAACATAGATCCTGAAATTGCTCAAGATGCCAACGGAAATAATATCATAGTAGATGATATTGTAAGTAGTAATAATACAGATGAAGGGTATGGGTTTACGCTTTCGTATGCGTTGTTAAGAAATATAACGTTTTTAGCTTCCGCAGAAAAAGCAGTACGATTGCCAAATGAAACGGAAGTTTTTGGAAACGATGGAGATAATGTTGTTGCCAACCCAAGTATTCAACCAGAAAGTAGTGACAATTTTAATATAGGGTTTAGACTTGGAAATTTTATACTGAAAAAACATGATTTTTCAGTTTCAGCAAACTTTTTCACGCGTAACATCAAAGATCGTATAGGGTTGCCTATTGAAAACTCACTTAACGTAGATGATGAAACTATAGTTTATGTGAATCAAGGAAGCGGAACGTCCAAAGGGATAGATGCCCAATTTAACTATACCTACAATAATAATTTTGGCTTCAATTTTAATGTTTCTCGATTTGATTTATTGATAGAAAATCGAGGCTTAGAAATCGATGTGCCAAACACACCTTTCTTAACGATGAATGGAAGTTTACGCTATTCTTTAAAAGATTTTATTCAGAATAGTTCTCGTTTAAACTTCTTCTATAATATCTATTACACAGACGATTTTTCATATTTACCACCACAAGGAGAGAACACTGTTGGCGATGAATTCTTTAGAGTTCCAGAACAATTAGTGCAAGACTTCGGATTAAGTTATGCATTTCCAAAAAATAGATTTGTGTTGAGTTTTGATGTGAAAAACATTTTTGACAAACCTGTGTACGACAATCTTTCTGTACAAAAACCAGGAAGAGCTTTTTACTTAAAATTAAACTATTTCATTAATAATTTTTAAATACATACCTGATGAAAAATCATTATTTCAACTTTAAAACTTTAGCTTTCGTTTTTAGTGTACTGTCATTGGCAGTTAGCTGTAGCGATGACGATTCAAGCGATTTAATCGAAGAAGGTAACCAAGAAGAAAGTAGATGGATTACCATAGCAGCTGCAAAAATGGGAGACAACCCAGGAGACGGAAACGGAGGAACTCTAATTTATTCAGTGAGTAGTGAAGATGCAAAAGATCCTGATAAAGTAATAGCACCTTTTGATAACGGATTTATCGTGCCTTCCAACAGAACAGCTCGATTGCAATCTTCAGAAGACGGAAACACTATTTTCAATATTAGCTATGCTGGTGATACTGGAGGAAACTATACTAAATACACAGTTAATGGCGGACAAAATTTCGAGAAAACAGGTTCTGAGGTGAATATTTCTCCATACGTAGGAACAGCTCCAAGATGGATAAAACTTTTCGACGGAGATCAAACTGGAGCAGCAGTGTATGTTTCAACAGAACATGAGTTTGATGAAAATGAGAAATATACACGTACAAATGCTACAATTGGAGTTTTAACATTAGACTTGGTGAATTCTTCAATTAAAAAATTCGAAGAGCATGACGTAGCTCTTTCTGCTGAAGAGGAAGCAAATGGATATTATATTTCCAGAATTGATATGCCTGTATTAAATGCAGCTGGAAATAAACTATACATTGGTGCCCGTTTGAGTAAAGTTGATCCTGCAACTGCAGAGAGTGAGCGTGATTACGAAATTTTAGGTTCAAAAACTATTGTTTTAGATTATCCTTCATTATTAAATCCAACCGTAATTAGCTCTACCGTTGGATACGGAAACACAAACGGATATCGTAGTATTAATGCTTTTTTAGCTGAAGATGGGAGCGTATATCAAGCAAATCAATCAGATCCAAACGGTTCGCATATTTTAAAAATTAACGCTAACAATGAATATGATAATTCATACGTATTTAATTTAGATGATGCTCTTGGAGTTGAAGATTCATATATTTTAGCATGGAGATATGTTGACAACGGTAAAGCTGTAATTGCTTATCGTCATGCAGGTTCTGCTGAAGGAGTTGCTGGAGCTCAAGGATTTTTTGCTTTAGCTGATTTGAAAACAAGAACTGCTCAACGTATAGATGCTATTCCTTACAATCAAGACTTTTACTTATTCCAATACCAAGGATTTGCAGTAGATGGTTCTGAAGTATATGTAACAGAAGCACCTGTTGGACAAAACGGTAATATTTATGTAATCGATACTGAAACAGGAGAAGTTACAAAAGGAGCTCAACTTGAAAACACTCAAGGGAGTCATTTTATTGGTACTTTCTAATTGAGAAATTTAGTTTGTTTACTTAAAAAGCCTGCTAGAATATTACTAGCAGGCTTTTTTATATAAACTTTTTAATTGAATGTTACCCTCGCGAAACATCTCCAGAACCAGAAACTTTACTGTCTTCTTTTGTTGGGTTTCCGTAGTATTCCACATCTCCAGAACCAGAAACTCTAACTTTTAGTTCGCCATCGCAATGTACATCTACATCTCCAGAACCAGAAATTCCAACTTCAACATTTACTGCTTTTAATTGTTTTGCTGAAATATCTCCAGAGCCAGATAAGGAACAATCAAAATTAGTAGTTGAACCTCTAAGAACAACATCTCCAGAGCCCGCTAAGTGACTTTTAATGTTGTTTGCTTCGATGTCTAACGTTAGGTCTCCAGAGCCCGCTAAACTGCTCTTAAAATCTTCTGCTTTAATTGTGCTTTTGGTAATAACATCACCCGAACCAGCCAATGAAACAGCATCGATACTTTCAAAAGGAACAGTAATCAAAATGGTATTGTTTCGACTCGGATTTAAAGAATAGCCTTTTTCAGTTTTAATTTGTAACGAACCTTGTTTTACTTCTGTTTCAATATGTGGAATCAAATTTTCTTCCGCAGTAATTGTTATTTTTCCTTCGGTACCTGCAACAAGTTCAACATCAAAAGAGCCTGCAACACCTATTGCATCATAATCGTCGGTGTTTCTTTCGACTGTTGTAACATTTCCGTTTCCTTTAATTTGGTTGTTGCTCCCAAACCATTGCGCATTAACTGTAACACTGCTAGCTATTAAAATGCTTGCTAAAAGTAATTTTTTCATTGTTTTTATATTTTAGTTGTGTTTGATTCTTGTTTTTATTTTAGATGAAATGATTGTCTGTAGTCCATCATAATTCACTGTCACCTCGAGCGGAGTCGAGAGGTTATTGGCTTAACATCTTTAAATAGGTCTCGACTCCGCTCGACCTGACAGTATGATTTTTTTAATCGTTTTAATTTTTCAATCTTTTCAATCCTTCAATCCTATAGCCCAGACCTCTCGACTCCACCTGTCTACCGACAAAGGCAGGCTCGAGGTGACAGAGTTTAATCTTTCAATTTTTCAACCCTTCAATTTTTTAATCTTTCAATTACTATCCTATTTCTTTATAAAACTCACGCCACCGTAGTCGGAAGTGATAGAAATTCTGTTTTTACCTTTATTTCCGTAGTGACCTTCGTAATATTTTTCGGTAGATTTTTCTCTCTTGATGGTGTATTCAAAATCGGTGTCGCCACTCATACTTGCGTAATCGAGTTCCATTTTAAAATCGAAATGATACGCGCTGTTGTATCCAATTTTGATGCCTGTATAATCACTATCGATGGATACATTTCCAGCATCAGATGCTAACTCGTCAATACGGATGGAACCATAATCTGCATCAATTGAAACATTCCCGTGAATGGTACCTAGGCGAGTTGTTAGGTAATCGCCACTTCCTTGAACGTTATTTGCATTATTGACTTTAAAACTTCCGTAGTCGCAAGTGTATTCAACGTTTTTAGCAGTGTTTATTTCGGAGTTGGTATAATCAGCAGTGACAAAAATATTTCCTACTTTTTCAATTTCAAAAGAAGAATAATCAGCATTAATTTTACCACTTTTCATGTACTCGATAGTCGATTTTGAAGTGTAATCAAAGTCTAAAATATTGTTGTCGGCATTCAATCTTCCGAGTTCTAAACGTCCGTAGTCACAACTAATATTTGCAACGCCGTTAATTTCGTCTAGATAAATTCCGCCATAATCGTTATCCAAGTCGAGTGTGTTACCAATTGGGACTTTAACCGTATAGTTTATCTCCATACTCACATTGTTGTTACTCCATCCCCAACCGCTTTTCGAAAAAATAGTTTTGGCACTAACCATGGCGCTTGAGTTCTGAAATTCAACATTAATTTCGTCAAGCTTTTTTTGTGCTTTTTCTTCGCTATTACTGTTGGTTCGAATGTGTACTTCGATAACTGTTTTGTTTTCGTTCCAAGAGGTGATGTGGAAATTTCCGTAGCTATTATTTAGTTTTAGCAGTGCATTTGCCGAAACATTAAACTCTTTCTTTATTTTTTTCTCTTTGGTGTATTTTCCATTCCATCCTGGCCCCGAAGCCAAGCTTATCATCGGAATTAAAAACAACAACAGTGTAAGTCTATATAATTTGATGTTCATTTTGTATATTTTTGAGTTGCTTTATTTCTTCAATTTGTTCGAGCACATCTTGTAATAAATTGATGCGCGTTTGGTAATTAATAATCATGGCATGCAATATTTGTTTGCTATTGCCTTCGTTTGCTAAATCTTCTTCTAATTTTTTATGGTCTTTTTCTAATTTTTTTATTTGTAGCATAGCATCAGCAATAATCTCTTTGGTTTCTGGCGTTGCTTCTGCTTCAATCTTTTCAATTTCTTCATTTATAAGCGTTGCAAAATAGTATTCGGTTTTTTCAATTTCGGTAGGTTCTTGTGCAATTTGCTGAGTGTTTTCAGTTTTAAAAACAGAAATCCCAACGCCTAGTAAAACCACCACTGCGGAAGCTACCGATAGCCATTTCCACGGAAAAGGTTTAGACTTCTTCGCGATAGAAACTACCTTGTCTTTGGTTTGTAATTTTTCTAAAAAACGAGCTTGATGCCCTTCGGAAGGTTGTTCAACATCCCAAGTGTCTTTTAAATTTTCAAACAAGTTGTCTATGTGCTCATTCTGCTTCATACATTTCGGCTTGTAATTTTTTTCTTAAACTTTCTTTAGCTCTAGAAATGGTTGTTCTGCAATTGGCATAACTCAATTGCATAATACTTCCAACTTCTTCATAATCGTATCCTTCAATTAAATGAAGGGTTAAAGCAATTCTGTAATTATCTTTTAGCGTATTCATGGTTTGCAACACTTTTTGAGCCTTCATATTGGTCCACTCACAATTCGCCTCTGTATCATTTTCATTATTGTCTTCAACCCTATACAGTACATCATCGAGTGCAACATTGTTTGTTTTTTGTTGTTTTCTGTAATGATGAATGCTGTTGTTAATTACAATACGTTTTAACCAAGCACCAAAACTTACTTCGCCTTTAAACGTATGCAGTTTTGTAAACGCGTTTAAAAAAGACTCTTGCATAATGTCTTCGGCTTCGTAACTGTCTTTTACAATTCTAAATGCAGTGTTGTACATGGCTTTAAAATACCTGTTGTACAAGGTGAGTTGCGCATTTTGGTCGCCTTGACTGCATAAAGCAAGTAATTGGTTAATATGTATTTCTTGTTGGCTCAAAAAGTTTTTATTCCCTCCTCGAGGAGTTTACATTATAAAGATACCATTCCTTGGAGATTGTTACAGTTACAAGAAAATATTTTTTAAAATGAAGTGTTTTTTTGTTGAAGTTTAATAGTTTTAGTGTAGTTGAATAATTGTTAAATTACTGATTTTTAATTTATTGAAATTTCATTTTTGTCTTGACACAAAAACGAAACAAAAAAGTCAAGACTGATTAAAAAAACATAAGAAAATCTACGGAACAATCCTCCACAGATAAAATGAACTCGCTTTGCTCAAACAGCATTTTATCTTTTCTCCTACGCCGCTTCCTTGATTTTCAATATTTTTTAAATAGGTCGCTTTAGTTATTAATCGTAATCCATAATTTTAATTTATTCTGAAAATCAATTGTTTATATGTTTTATTTTTTACTGAAGGAACTTCGTTTTTTTATATAAAATGAAAAATCCTGATTGAAGTTGAAGCTTTCAATCAGGATTTTAAATTGATATTTATATGTTATTCGGAAGGAAATTCTTCCGTATTGAATAACTTATTTATTGGTTTCTCCAATTCGGTAATATTTAAACCCGATGTTGTTTAAGGTTTCCTTGTCTAAAAGTCTTCTTCCGTCGAAAATAAAAGCTGGTTTTAGCATATTTTCAAAAATGATTTCCCAATTGTATGTTTTAAACTCATCCCATTCGGTAAGTACAGCAATGGCATGTGCGTCTTTAGAGGCTTCAATAGGGTCGTTAACAACTGTTACGAGCTTTCTGTTTTCAGCTTCCGAACGTGTGTTGAGGTAATCCAAATCGGCATAAACTCTTTCAGCAGAAACTTTTGGGTCGTAAATTACAATTTCGGCTTGTTCTTCTAGCAAAGCATCGGCAACATAAATGGCGGCCGACTCTCGAGTGTCGTTCGTGTCTTTTTTAAATGCCCATCCGTAGAAAACTATTTTTTTACCAGAAACCGTGTTGTATAACGTACTGATGATGTTATTGGCAAAACGCATTTTTTGGTAATCGTTCATGATAATTACCTGTTCCCAATAATTGGCAACTTCGTGTAAGCCATAACTTTTGGCAATGTACACAAGGTTTAGAATATCTTTTTGGAAACAAGAGCCTCCAAATCCAACCGATGCGTTTAAGAATTTAGCGCCAATACGACTGTCCAACCCTATAGCTTTTGAAACTTCTTGAACGTTGGCATCTGTTTTTTCGCAAAGTGCAGAAATCGAGTTGATAGACGAAATACGTTGCGCTAAGAAAGCGTTTGCTACTAGTTTTGAAAGTTCCGACGACCAGATGTTGGTTTTTAAAATATTTTCCTTCGGAAGCCAATGTTCGTAAATAGCGCTTAATGCATCTTTGGCAGTTTCGCCTTCCGGTGTTTCGGCACCTCCAATTAAAACTCTGTCGGCGTATAACAAGTCGTTAATGGCAGTTCCTTCAGCTAAAAATTCAGGATTAGAAAGAATTTCAAAATTAACGTCGTTCCCCGTATTGTCTAATATATTTTTAATGGCCTGCGCCGTTCTTACAGGTAAAGTTGACTTTTCAACAACAATTTTATCGGTTTTGGCAACTTTAGCAATATTGCGTGCACAAAGCTCGATAAACTTTAAATCGGCTGCTTGTCCTTTTCCTTTTCCGTAGGTTTTGGTAGGCGTATTTACCGAGATAAATATCATTTCGGCTTCATCAATAGCTTTGTCAACTTCCGTAGAAAAGAATAAATTTTTATTTCGTGTTTGTGCTACTATTTCTTTGAGTCCAGGTTCGTAAACAGGTAAATTATCGAGATTTTCGTCGTTCCAAGCTTTAATTCTTTCAGCATTAATATCGACAACTGTAACTTGAATTTCTGGACATTTGTACGCAATAACCGACATTGTTGGTCCGCCAACATAGCCAGCACCGATACAACAAATTTTATTTATTTTCTTCACAAATATGGTTTTGAAAGTAAATTTAATAGAAAAATAAGGAGTTGTGGAGGTAAGTCCTACACAATTCTGTTATGCAAATATATAAGCTTCTCGCAAACTCTTTTCATATAAATAGGTTAAAATGTTGTAAGCGGCGGAGAACAGCTATTTGTTTTAGGTTACTTCAATTCTTCCAAAACATTAATTCATTGTAAACACTTTTATGCAATTTAAACAAAAGGTTAAATGCAATTGTTTTGAGTTTTTTTGACTACGTGTAGTATTCGTTTTTGGGTATTTAAGATTGAAAGCACTCATTAAGCATGAAAGAAAACGAATTTAAAGAGCTATTAAAAAAATACGAAAAAGGACAGACTACTGCTGAAGAAAATGCCTTGCTCGAAAAGTTTGAAACGCATTTTTTAAATAAGCATAGCGCAACAACTTTTATTTCTGAATTACATAAAAAGCAAGTTGAAGATAACATATATAAAACAGTAAAGCGCAACCTAGGCAGTTCTACCACCAATTGGTACAAAATAGTAGCTTCATTAATAGTTTTAGTAGGGGTTGGGGTTTCCGCTTGGTTTGCAATAAACCCTATTGAAAATGTACAATACAATACCATTACAACTGCCGAAAACGAACTTAAAACGATTGTTTTAAATGACAGTAGTGTTATTACGTTAAACGAAAATAGTCGGTTAAAATTCCCAACTAAGTTTGCTGAAAATCAAAGAGAAGTTTCTTTAGATGGGGAAGCGTATTTTAAAATTTCAAAAGACAAAAACCGTCCATTTATTGTAACAGCAAATGAGGTAAGAACAAAAGTTTTAGGAACCGAGTTTAATATAAAAATGCAAACGGAAGCTGTTTCGGTAGCTTTAGTGGAAGGTTCGGTGGATGTTTGCGGACTAGCAACTTCAAAGATTTTAAAACCGAACGAGAAAATCAACTTTAATTTAAAAGAAAAAAAGGTAAATACCGAAACTTTTAAAGTGAAAGAGGAATTGCTATGGATGAAAAACAAATTTGTGTTTAGCAATACTTCGATGTTGGAAGTAAAACAGCTTTTAGAGCAAAAATTTGGTGTAACTATACAATTTGAAAATCCTGAAATAAATACAATTAAAGTTAGCGGAACATTTACCAACCAAAGTGTTTCTGCAATATTGGTTTCAATCACCAAAGCAACCGATTTGAGTTTTAAAAAACTTTCTGAAAATCAAATACTAATCTATAAACCTAAGAAAATACACAATCCATGAAAACATGATTCAAAAAAAAAAAAGGAAGTGCGCCAACACTCCCTCTAACCGTTAAATCAATACTAATCTAAAATGTATCAGTCAAACACAAATCAAATTCTATTGTAATTGATAAAACCGCAATAAAAATATGAAAAAAAACCTAAGTAAATGTCATAAATTAATTATGCGTATTTCTACTTATTACATCATAATATTCTTAGGATTGCATAGTTTGTTTGCCACAGAAATGAACGGGCAGGCATTAAGAAGTTCTAACATTTTGTTAGAAAAGAACAGTTATAAACTCGACGAGTTATTTAAAATAATTGAAGCAGAAACTACTTATAATTTTGTTATTTCTGAAGACCGATTAAACACTGAAACTACAGTAAATACAATAGCTGGAGAAGTTAATTTATTGTATTTGTTAGAAACAATTTCTAAAGAAAAGCAATTGCGCTTTTATCGTGTAAACGAATTGATAAGCGTGTCAAAAATTAAAAATTATCCAGTTAGAGAGAAAGTTCAGGTCATAGAGCAAATGTCAATTTCTGGTACCGTGGTAGACCAAGAAGGGGTGCCATTACCAGGTGCTACGGTTCAAATAAACAACCAAGCTATTGGTGTTGTAACCGATTTTAATGGCGCTTTTACCGTTTCAGCTAAAAAAGGCGATGAAATAAAAATTACTTACGTTGGTTTTTTGCCAAATACTTTTACTGTAGGCGACCAAACACATTACGAAGTTAAACTATCGCAAGATGTTTCTGAACTAGACGAAGTGGTTGTAACCGCTCTAGGAATTAAACGGGAAGAAAAAATGTTAGGTTTCTCTCAGGAAACTGTAGAGTCTGAGAAGTTAGACCAAGCTATGCCGACAAACTGGTCGTCTGGATTAAAAGGAAAAGTTGCAGGATTAAATATTGTTTCTGCAGGGTCTGGACCTATTAATTCTCAGCAAATTACGTTAAGAGGAAATAGTTCTTTCGATTTAAATGGGAATTATGCGTTGGTTGTAGTCGACGGAGTGCCTGTTAATACTGAAATGACAACATCTGGATCTAGTACTGCATATACTGGCGCAGATTCACCTATTGACTATGGTAATGCTATATCCGACTTAAATTTGGAAGATATTGAAAGTGTTTCCGTTTTAAAAGGACCAGGAGCTGCTGCATTATACGGAAGTAGAGCTGCAAATGGAGTTTTAATGATTACAACCAAATCTGGAAAGAGTAGTAAAGGATTAGGAGTAACTTTCGATTCTAGTACTTCATTTGATGTAATTCAACGTTGGCCAGATTACCAATATAAATATGGACAAGGAACAGGAAAGTACTTTGATGAAGATGGAAATCCATATTATTCGTATGGGATGTCTGAGGATGGAGGAAATACAGGATCTACAAGTAGTGCTTGGGGTCCAGCGTTTAATGGACAGTATTATTACCAATACGATCCTACTTTAGAAGGTCAATCTGCTGAGCGCCAACTTTGGCAATCATATAAAGATAATAGAAAAGATTTTTGGAGAACAGGAGTAACCAATATTAATAATATATCAATTCAAGGTGGGGGTGAAAATGGCTCTATGCGCGCTTCTATTGGATACACCAAAAATGAATGGATAATGCCTAATACCGGGTTTGATAGAATAACTGCTTCTATTAATTCTAAATACAAAATCTCCAAATATGTAGACTTAGGAGCTGTGATAAATTATACAAATAGATCGAGCGATAATCTACCAAGTACCGGATATAATAACGGATCTATAGCATATTTTATGATTTTCCAAAATCCAAATGTAGATTTAGAATGGTACCGTCCAATTTGGCAAGAAGGAAAGGAAGATATTCAACAAATACAGCCTTTTAGTTCATACATAGATAACCCATATTTAATTGCTTATGAATCTTTAAATACATTGGAGAGCAATCAAATAGTTGGAAATATTAATGCCAATATACATTTAGGGAAAAACTTAGATTTATTAGTTAGAACTTCTTTAAATACTTACAATCAAGATAGAGAGTTGAAACGTCCATATAGTATAAATCGTTATGCAGAGGGATATTATGGAAATCAAGATGTTTTTAAACAAGAAATCAATAATGACTTTCTATTATCATACGATAAAAATTTTTCTAAAAAGTTTGGATTTAAAATGTCGGTTGGAGGTAACAACCGTATAGAAAAACGTAGATATACATCAACATCCGTAACAGGTTTAGTTGTTCCAGGAGTTTATAAGTTAGCAAACGGAAAAAGTAGCCCTTCAATATCTACATCCGATTATGACAAAAAAGTAAACAGTTTATACGGGTTAGCAACATTTTCATTTAACGACCAAATTTTTGTTGATGTTACGGGGCGTAACGATTGGTCGAGCACATTACCGCAAGATAATTGGTCGTTTTTTTATCCTTCGGTAAACACAAGTTTTATTTTATCAGATATATTTAATTTGAAAGGGAATACATTAGACTATCTTAAATATAGATTTTCTTATGCACAGGTAGGGAATGATACCGATCCATATCAAACAAGTAAATATTATAATAATAGCGATTTTGCTAGCTCAGCTACTGTTCCTTCAACATTATACAATCCTAATTTAAAACCAGAATTATCAACAAGTTTCGAAACAGGAATTGAAGCAAAGTTCTTTAAAAACAGATTAAGTTTAGATGCTACAATTTACCAAATTGAGACTGAAAATCAAGTAATTCAATTAGATCTAGATTACAACACAGGATATAGTTCAACGTTTGTAAATTCAGGAAGTGTTAGAAATAGAGGAATTGAGTTAACACTAGAAGGAAAAATTATAAAGAATAAGAAATTTGATTGGAGTTCGACTGTAACTTGGTCTAAAAACCAAGGAAGAGTATCCGATTTACCAGATGAGGTGGATAATGAATTTTTAATTGATTCTGGAGGAAATGCTTATATGATTGCTAAAGTCGGTGAATCCCCAACTGCAATCTATGGATATGGTTTTGTACGTTCTCCCGATGGAGAGATTGTATACGATGAAGGGGGATTACCAGCATATCCAGCATCAGGAGATTTTCAATACATAGGAGATGCAATGCCAGACTGGAGAGCAGGTTGGTACAATAAGTTTAAATTTGGAAACTTTACAGCTGGAATAACAATTGATGGTCAATATGGCGGAATCGTATATTCTCAAACACACCATAAATTGGTTCAGCAAGGAAAACTCACCTCTACATATTACGGTAGAGATACTGGTTATATAGTAGGAGAAGGGGTTGTAGATAATGGCGATGGGACTTATTCGCCAAATACAACTGAAGTAGTTACACCAGATTGGTACAATCGTTATTATAGACGTGCCAATGTTGAATCGAACTCTTTTGATGCTTCTTATATAAAACTTCGAGAAGTTAGTATTCAATATTCATTACCGAAAAAATGGCTGACAAGTTCAGCAATTCAAGGGGTAGATATTTCTTTATACGGAAGTAATTTATTAATGATAACCGACTTCCCAATCTACGATCCAGAAACTGCAGCTTTGAATGGGAATAGAATTATGCCAGGTGTAGAAATGGGGCAAATGCCATCTCCAGCAAACTATGGAGTTAATCTAAAAGTAAAATTATAATCATATGAAATACTCATCATTTTAATCTAATTATACAAAGTTGATGATGGGTATTTTTTTATGATAATCTAAAACAAAATATAACAGATGAAAAATAAAATTATAGTATTATTCAGCATCTTATTTATAACTGTCATCACTTCATGTACTGGAGATTTTGAAGAATTAAATGACGACCCAAATAGAATTTCAGAAATAAGTCCAGGGACTTTATTAAATCCTATTATTTATGGCATAGCTTCTCATAATGCAGGACGAAGTGATGCTATTACATTTAATTTAATGCAAGTTTCGCTTCCGTTTCCTAGTATTTCTGGAGGTTTACATCGTTATGATGTCAGCTTAGGAATTGGAAATTCATCATGGGATAATTATTTTAAATGGGCGCAAAATATTAAAGAAATGCACAAGGCTGCTGAAGAGCGTGATGATGAAAATTATAAAGCTATTGCATTAACTCTAAATGCGTTGGTATATGCTAATTTAACCGATCTTTTTGGTCCTGTGCCAATGCAAGAAGCTTCTAGTGCTGAAGAAGGTATTCTTTATCCAAGTTTTGACGATCAAGAAACTATATATAACACATTGTTAGCAGATTTAGAAAAAGCAAATACGTTGTACAATATTTCAGAGGCGATGGTATATGAATCTGATATATTATTTGGGAATGATGTAGAAAAGTGGCAAAAATTCACTAATTCATTGCACCTGAGATTGTTATTGAGACTTTCAAATAGAACTGAGTTAAAAGTTTACGATAAGTTAGCCACTATAATAAATAATCCATCCAAATATCCTGTTTTTGAGAACACAGAAGAATCAGCAATTTTAAAAGTAACTGGTGAAACTCCTAATGTTTCTCCGTGGGGTAGACCTCAAGATTTTAGATTAAGCACTAAAGTAGCTTCATTCTTTATTGATAATTTAAATGAATGGAATGACCCTAGAAGAGCTGTAATTGCAACAGAAGCCGATATAGATGGAGAACATATAGGTTATAAAGGAATTCCAAGTGCTTATGAAGGTTTAGATTCTCAATTTGAATACAATGCTTCTACTTTGAATATAGAACAAGTTACAAATCCGATGAATATATTTTTAATGACTTATGCTGAAGTCGAGTTTATTAAAGCTGAGGTTGCTCAAAAAGGATATATCTCGAATGCTGAATTGCATTACAATAATGCAGTTTCTGCTGCAATAGAACAATTAGAGGTCGAAATTACAAATGAATATTTTGAAAATTCAGCGGTAGCATATAATGGTTCATTAGAACAAATAATGCTTCAAAAATACTATGCACTGTATTTTACAGATTATCAACAATGGTTTGAATACCGAAGAACTGGTTTGCCAGAATTACCAACTACTGCTGCGATGGAAAATAATGCAGTGATGCCTTCAAGATTATATTATCCTAGTGATTTAGCTATCGGAAACCCAAGTGGGTATGCACAAGGTGTAGAAATGTTAGGAGGTACAGATGATATTAATGTAAAAGTTTGGTGGGATAAATAATTTAATATGGGTGTTTAAGCTTTCTAAACACCCATATTTCCCCATAGATTTTAGAATGCAGACAATAAAATAAAACCTAAATAAAATGAAAAAAACAATCTTATCTCTTGCGACTTGTTTGTTAGCAGTGCTATCCTATGGGCAAGATACCGTAAAAGGTTATGTGTACAACGATGCCAATAAAAACGGAAAGAAAGATAAAAAAGAACTAGGGATTGAGGGCGTAGCTGTTACAAATGGAGTAGAAGTTGTGCAAACGGATAAAAACGGTGCGTACAAACTTCCGCTTAGTGACGATGCTATAATTTCGGTGATAAAACCAGCTTATTATGCATTCAATGTAAATGAAGATAATCTTTCTCAGTTTTTCTATATTCATAAACCAAAGGGTTCTCCAAAAACCGAATTTCAAGGAGTGCTTCCAACTGGAAAATTACCTAAAGAAGTTAATTTCGGACTTATTCCTTCTGTAAAAACAGACAATTTCAAAGCGCTTATTTTTGGCGATCCACAGCCGTATACGCTTGCAGAAGTTGATTACTTTGCGCGTGGTGTTGTGGCTGATGTTACAAACACTCAAGATGTTGTTTTTGGGTTGAGTTTAGGAGATTTAGTAGGAAACGACTTAAGCTTGTTTAACCCTTATATCAAAGCTGTTAAGCAACTTGGACTTCCGTGGTATAATTTACTAGGAAATCACGATTTAAACTTTGATGCTGAAGAAGATGCTTTGGCTGACGAGACTTACGAAGCACATTTTGGTCCTGCCAATTACGCTTTTAATGAAGGGAAAGTGCATTTCATTGTTTTAGATAATGTGTTGTATCCAGACCCTCGCGATCATAAGAGTTATTGGGGCGGATTTAGAAAAGATCAGCTAGAATTTGTTAAAAATGACTTGAAGTATGTGCCAAAAGATCATTTAATTGTTTTGGCGTTCCATATTCCAATTAGCGAGCCAGATGGCGACACTTACAGAGATGAAGATCGTCAGCAATTATTCGATTTGTTAAAAGACTATCCAAATACACTTTCGTTATCGGCACATACGCATATTCAGCGACAAGATTTTTTTGATAAAGAATCTGGTTGGCATCAAGAAAAACCACACCATCATTACAATGTCGGAACAACTTCTGGCGATTGGTATTCAGGGAAATTAGATGAAAACGGAATTCCAATTTCAATCATGCGCGATGGTACTCCAAAGGGTTATGCGTTTATCAATTTTGAAGGAAATCAGTACAACGTAAAATATAAAGTCGCAGGAAAATCTGCCGATCATCAAATGAATATTTTCGTGCCGAAAGTTGTAGCTGAAGGTAGAAATAGCAAAGCTGGAATTTATGTAAACTTTTTTATAGGAAGTGAGCATGATGAGGTTTTATACCGTGTTGATGAAGGGGAGTGGAAACCTATGAAATTTGTTGACGAGGAAGACCCTAACTACGAAGTTTTGGTGTACGAATGGGATACTACCGACAAATTGATGCCTGGTAGACGCTCTTCAAACCCAATCAATTCAAAACATTTATGGAGAGGAAGTATTCCAACAAAACTAAAAACAGGGAAGCATATTATCGAGGTCAAAGCAACCGATATGTACGGAAATACCTATACAGAAACTGCTAGTTACCGTTTGGAAGCTCCAATACAAACTGCTGTAAATGCCAATTAAAATTTAAACTTCAATTCAAGGAGTTTCATTTGTGTACTTTTCGGAGAACCCGTAAAAGTAATTGATTTTTTTCCAAGAAGTCCTGCGATTATTTCGCAGGACTTTATGCTGTAATTTTTAGCTGATACTATTTTTCATTCTTGAAAATTGAAAATCGATTTACGCTAACATAGCTTACAGTTTACTTTAAATTAACAAGAAACGGATACATATTTATTTATTTTGGGCAAGATGAATACAGCCACAAACAACACCATAAACCAACTCATGACACGTGTGAAAAAAGATGATGAAAATGCATTTCATCAACTCTTTCAGCAATTATGGGAACCGTTATTTGTGCTTGCTAAATCTATTTTGAATGATGAAGTAGTGGCAAAAGATTTAGTCCAAGAAGTGTGGATTGACTTTTGGGAGCGGAGAAAAAAAATAGAAACTACCAACATCGAGGCTTATCTCAAACAGGCCATAAAATACCGTGTGTATAAAGAACTTCGCAGAAAACCATTAAGTGGTGAACATAAAGAGTTTTTAAATGAAATCACAACCGAATTAACTCCTCAAGACGAATTAATTTTTAAGCAAACAAACAAAGCATTAGCAAATAGTATTCAAGAATTACCAGAACGTTGCAGAGAGATTTTTCAATTGAGTAGGGAAGAAAATTTAACAAATCAAGAAATCGCTCAACAATTGAATATATCTAAACGCACCGTCGAAACACATATTTCGCATGCTTTAAAAAGTTTACGTATGCGACTTACTTCATTTTTATTTGGACTGATGTTCTAAAATTTTGAGATTGAATAATTAAAAGATTCCCTATTTAACGTGAGTCCGACGTAAGAATGATGAGTATAAGTGGTGAAATCGACCTATTTAAAAAGTATTGAAAATCAAGGAAGCAGCGTGGGCTGATAGATAAAAAGCTGTTTGAGCGAAGCGAGTTCTTTTTATCTGTGGCGGGGGATTCCGTAGATTTTCTGATGTTTTTTAAATCAGTCTTGACTTTTTTGTTTCGTTTTTGTGTCAAGACAAAAACGGAATAGATGTTAAATAGTTGAAATACAAATATTTAAAGCCTGTTTATATTAAAAATTATATCGAACTGATGTTATTTAGCAAAATATCTTTCTTTTAATCAACATTATGTTCTGTATTCATCATCGAAGGTTTACCTTGTAATTGTGCGGCAGCATCTACCGTGAAAGTTCCATTTGTTACAATTTCATCACCTGATTTTAGTCCACTTAAAACCGTATAGGTGTTGTCATTTTGACTTTCAATCTCAATTTCACGCATTTCAAAAGTAGGTGTTTCCCCAGGCTGTTTGAGATACACTAAAGAGCGTTTTCCTGTCCACATCACTGCAGAGGAAGGAATGGTTAAATCGCTCTCTGTTGAAGTTTCGATAGTCGGAATTTTTCCTTCGATAAACATGCCTGGTTTAAAAAAGCCATCTTTGTTTTCGAGCACTGTACGAACTTCTACCGTTCGTGTTTCTGAATTTAAGATAGGGTCGATGTAAATAATTTTTTGCTGAAAACTTTTAGTTGGATATGCATTGGTACGAATGTGTATTTCTTGTCCTTTTTCAATTAGCGGAATTTGTTTTTCATACGCATCAAAAACAGCCCAAACCGTTTGTAAATTTGCCGTTTTGAAAATAGGATTTCCATCCATTACATGGCCCCCTTCAGACACCTCTAAACTGGTAACAACCCCCGAAATGTGCGCATAAATTGTAAAGCGTGTTTTGGCTTTCCCCGTGCTAATAATTTCTTTAATTTCTTTCTCTGGAATCATCCAATTCAAAAATTTGTTTTTTACCGCTTCGTATAATTTTGGTTGTGAAGCTTTCATTTTTGAAGCTGTAATAAGCTCTTGTTGCGCACTGACTAATTCTGGCGAATATACGATAGCGATAGCTTGTCCCTTTTGTACAGTTTCGCCAATCGATTTAATGTATAATTTTTCAATTCGCGCATTGTAGTGTGCCGATTGTGTGTAAGTAGCATTGTCGTTAGGGCGAATACTCCCAGAGAGTTTTAATGCTGAATTTTTTTCTGCGGAATGACCAACAATACTTGTTTGAATATTAGCCAAAGCCATCGCATTTTCGGTCATGGTAAATTGCGTACTTGATTTGGTGTCTTCAGAAGAAGCCGAAGCAGGAATTAAATCCATCCCACAAAGAGGACAATCTCCAGGTTCGGATTGCATAATTTGAGGATGCATAGAGCAAGTCCATAAAGTTTCGGTTTCAGCATGTTCATGCGGAGTTTGCGTTGTATGTGCGCTATTTCCAAAGATAAAATATCCTATTAAAAACCCTATAAACACTGCAAGGATGATATAAATGCTATTTTTTTTCATTTTTTATTGTTTAATCTTTCAATTCTATAATTCTGACCTCTTAACTCCGCCTGTCTACCGACAAAGGCAGGATCGAGGTGACAGTTTGTATGTGTTTAATTTTTCAATACTTTAATTCTTAAATCTTTCAATTTTTTAAATAGTATTTTCAACTACCAACTACCAACTACCAACTACCAACTACCAACTACCAACTACCAACCATCAACTACCAACCATCAATGATCACCTTCTCAATCGTAATGCATTTGCAATCACCGAAACAGAGCTAAAACTCATTGCAAGAGCGGCAATCATAGGCGAGAGTAGTATTCCGAAGAAAGGGTATAAAACTCCAGCTGCAATCGGGATTCCTAAGGTGTTATACACCAGTGCAAAAAATAAATTCTCACGGATGTTTTTCATTACTTTTTCACTTAAATTTCTCGCTTTTACGATGCCCTGTAAATCGCCTTTTACAAGAGTGACAGAAGCACTTTCAATGGCAACATCGGTTCCAGTTCCCATTGCAATCCCTACGTTGCTTTGCGCTAGGGCAGGAGCATCGTTAATTCCGTCGCCAGCCATAGCAACAATTTTTCCTTCTTGTTGCAGTTTTTCAACCACGTCGAGTTTATCTTTAGGTAGCATTTGTGCTTTAAAATTATCGAGTTGTAATTCGCTAGCAACTGCAATGGCTGTATTTTTGTTGTCCCCAGTCAACATAATAACTTCAATTCCGTGTTTTTGTAATTGCTGAATAGCTTCTTTGCTCGTTTGTTTAATTTTATCGGTAATTACAATTCCTCCAATCACTTTTTTGTCAACAGAAAGAAAAGAAACAGTAGCGCCCATTTTTTGATGTTTTAAGGCCTCTGATTGTATTTTTTCAGAAATAGATGCATCAAGCTGTTCCATTAGTTTTTCGTTCCCTAAACCGATGTTTTTACCATTTACGATCGCAGTTACACCTTTTCCGGTAATGGTTTGAAAGTTTTTTGATGCTAGGGGAGTAATCCCTTTTTCCTTCCCGTAGTTTAGCATTGCTTTAGCCAATGGGTGTTCGCTATGGTTGTTAACGGCTACAATGTATTTTAAAACTTCTTCTTCTGATGTATTTGCTTCCGCAGTAATAATTTTTTCTACGGAAGGTTTTCCTTCCGTAATCGTTCCAGTTTTGTCGATAATAAGCGTATTTACCTTTGCCATGGTCTCCAAAGTTTCTGCATTTTTTATCAAGATACCCAATTGAGCCCCTTTTCCAACACCTACCATAACCGACATAGGCGTTGCTAAACCGAGTGCACACGGACAAGCAATTATCAAAACAGCAATGGCATTTACCAAGGCATACACATAGGGTGGTGTAGGACCAAAAATTGCCCAAAGGATAAAAGTGAGTACTGAAATAGCAATGACAATTGGAACAAAATATGAGGCTATTTTATCGGCTAATTTTTGAATTGGAGCTTTACTGCGACTCGCATTGTTAACCATCGTGATGATTTGAGAGAGTAGGGTGTCGCTTCCTATTTTTTCGGCTTTCATCAAAAACGACTGATTCTGATTTATAGTTCCGCCAATTACATTTTCGTCTTTTGATTTTGTTACAGGAATCGGTTCTCCTGTAATCATCGATTCGTCAATACTGCTTTCTCCGTCTGTAATAACACCATCAACTGGAATTTTTTCACCTGGCTTAACGCGTAAAATATCATCAGGAACAATAGTGTCTATCGCAACTTCTTCTTCATGTCCATCCACTACACGAATTGCTTTGTTGGGAGCTAGTTTGAGGAGTTCTTTTACGGCAGAATTGGTTTTACTATGTGCGCGCGCTTCCAGTAATTGTCCGAATAAAACCAAGGTTAGAATGACAGTTGCCGATTCAAAATACATATGAACGGTTCCGCTTTCTGTTTTAAATTGTTCAGGGAATAAGTTCGGAAACAGCATCCCAAAAACGCTAAACAACCACGCGATTCCTGCACCAATCCCGATGAGGGTGAACATGTTTAAATGCCGTGTTTTAATCGATTTATAGGCGCGTTCAAAGAACATCCAAGTAGCCCAAAAAACTACAGGAATAGAAAGTGCAAATTGCACCCAATTCCAATATTTTAAAGGCATGAGTTTGTAAAGCGGATTGTTTGGAATCATTTCCGACATGGCAATTATAAAAATTGGCAGTGTAAAAGCAACCGCTATCCAAAACTTGCGTTTGAGTGTATTATAGTTTTTTTCTTCGGAAGAAAGTTCGGGATTTTTGGCAACCAAATCCATTCCGCAAATCGGACAATCGCCGGGCTCGTCTTTTTCAACTTCTGGGTGCATAGGGCAGGTGTAGGTAGTTGCTTGAAAAGCGCTTGCTCGTTGTTCTTCCACCAAATCCATTCCGCAGACAGGGCAGTCGCCAGCTTTGTCATAAGTTTTGTCACCCTCGCAATGCATCGGACAATAAAAAACACCCGTTCCTTGCCCTTTTGCTTCTTTCTTTTGTTGATGCGAATTGCAACACGATTTTTTTTCTTCGGCACTAATTGTGTAATGTCCGCCATCGTTTTTAAGCGCTTCTTGAAACGTATCAATTGAGATATGAGTTTTCATGTCGATTTCAGCAGTAGCCGAACTTAAGTCGACAACAACCGAATTTACATCTTGCACAGTGGCTAATGTTTTTTCAACATGATTTTTACAACCATTGCAACTCATTCCTTGTATATGATATGTGTGTTTCATTTTTTATTCGCATTTTTAATTATAACGATTTGTAATTAGCCTCTCGACTCCGCTCGAGGTGACAGTATGAATTTTTCAATCTTTTAATTATTAAATCATTCAACTTTTTAATTCTGCATACGTGACCTCTCGACTCCGCCTGTCTGCCGACAAAGGCAGGCTCGAGGTGACAGTATGTATATTGTTGAAGCGTTGAAGCGTTGAAATGTTTAATCGTTTTAATCCTTCAATTTTTAAATTCTTAAATCATTCAATCTTTAAATAGTAATTTTAACTACCAACTACCAACTATCTAATCACCTCTTTCACCGTACCGCATTTCAGCATTTTTTCGCCAAAATAAGGATTGCTTACAGCTTCTTCTTTTGAAAACCAATAACCTCCTTCGTTATTAAAAGCCATAGGGCAATATTGTTTGTAAATTTCACCTTGAGAAATATTGCTTTCTAAAAATGGTTGGATAGCCTCGGTAAGTTCAGAAAAAGCTTTGCGTTGTGTTTCAATGTCTTCACTCGTTGCTATTTCTTTGCTGAAGTTCGAAATATCCACATAATTATTACTGATGGTTTCAGATAGCATCTTCGCACCTTTTTTGGCCTCGCTCGCATCGCCGTTGGTAAGCGCAGTTTTTACATGTGTGTAATGCTCAAAAGTTTTGTCGGCCAAATCGTTTTTAAACGCAATTGCTACAGCTTTTGTTTCTGTCGATTTTGTGTTTGCATCTTTACAAGAAATAGCAAAAATTCCGATAGCGATTAACATACCGATTTGTGTACTAATTTTCATTTTTTTCATGATTTCTAAAATTTAATTGTTTGTGATATAATTTATAATGGCACTTTGTAAATAATATTTTTGTACGCTTTCTATTTTATTGAGTTGTATGTTTAACTGAAGTTCTAAAATGTCTAATAAATCATTAAAATCGATGGTTTCGGTTTCGTAGTTTTTTATCAAGATTTCCTCTGCATTTTTAGCTTGCTCCAAATTTTTTAATTGTGTTTCATAGCTTATTCGAGCGTTGATTCTGTTTTTTAGCGCTGTGTCTAAATAGCTATTTAGCTGATTTATTTTTAGCGTTTTTTGAGCTTCAATTTCTTCTTGTTGTAATTTATTTTGTACAGTTTTAGAACGAATACTTTTATTAAAAATAGGAATAGAAACGGAAACCATGGGCATAAAAATATCTTTTCCGTTATCGAGCACATCCATATCGGTACGTTCTGCAACATTGATGTAATCCAATCCGATACCCAAATTCGGACCATTACTTTTTTGATTGAGCAATTCGGCTTGCGTTACCGAATTGTACAAAGCGTCGTACTTTAGCAATTCAGGATGAAGGTCCAAGTTGATTGCTTGAATTTCTTTAGTTTCTGACGGAATTTCTATAGCTGATTTTACTTCTACCACATTTTCTTTTTCGCGATTCAATAAGAAGTTAAACGAAGTTTGTTCCGCTAAAAATTCTTGTTCAAAAATTTGTCTTTTTTCATCCAATTCATTTTCACGAATTTGAAGTTGTAAAACTTTTACTGCTGACGTTTTTCCGACTTCTACACCTGTCAATGCAATTTGTTCGTAATGCTGAAGCAAATCGAGCTGTTCTTTTATTACCAATTGTTTTGCTTGAAGCGCATAAAGTTTGTAATACGATTCGGCTACCGAAAGTGTTAGTTTTCGCTTTGCAATAACAATATCAGTATAAGAAGCATCTGCTAAAGAATTGGTGTAATTTTCTCTCGCAGTGATGGTTCCAAACCAAGGGAGCATTTGCTTTGCCGAAAGTTTAAAGCGTTGCGGACCCGTACGGGTTTCGGGTTCGCTGACAAAATAACCCGCACTAAACTCTGTATTTCCTAGTGTTGCCGACTCGTTGGTTTTTTCTGCTGAAATTTGATGCTTCAATTCAAAAGAATGTATCTCTGGATTGTTCTTTAAAGCTTCTTCGATATAATCGTTTAGATTTTGACTAAAGCCTAATATTCCGAAGAAAAGACAACCAAAAATTAATATGTATTTTATGTAGTTCATTGTTTATGGTTTCACGTTAAAAAAGTTATTGAATATCCGTAATGTATCATACAAACATTAAATGTCAGGTCGAGCGTAGTCGAGACCCTATTTAAAGCTGTTAAGCCAAATGACCTCTCGACTCCGCTCGAGGTGACAGTGCATTATGACAGATAGCGGACAATCATAAAAAAGTTAAACTACTTTGTTCTGTTTTTCAATTCAATACCTTTTACACTTCTCACTTCTCACTTCTCACTTCTCACTTTTCACTTCTCACTTCTCACTTCTCACTTTTTTCACTTCCCTTTCTTTTCTCCATCCAAATAGTACAGGCACCACAAAAAGTGTAATAAGTGCAATAAGCATCCCTCCAAAACTTGGTATTGCCATCGGAATCATAATGTCGCTTCCTCTTCCTGTTGAAGTTAAAACAGGCAATAATGCTAAAAGTGTTGTTGCTGTTGTCATCAAACAAGGGCGAATTCGTTTTTCTCCTGCCTGTACTACGGCATTTCTAACTTCGAGAATTGTTTTGGGATTTTCTCGATTACATGTTTGTGTTAAATAAGTAGCCATCACTACGCCGTCGTCGGTTGCGATTCCGAATAAGGCGATAAAACCAACCCATACCGCAACACTTAGATTTATAGGGTGCATTTGGAATAGGGTTCGTAGGTTTTCTCCGAAGAAAGAAAAATTCATAAACCACGGCTGACCGTAAAGCCAAATTAGGATAAATCCACCTCCAAAAGCTACGGCAATTCCGCTAAATACCATCAATGACGTTGTAGCCGATTTAAACTGAAAATACAGAATCAAAAAGATAACAACAAGCACTAACGGAACTACAAAAGCTAAGGTTTTTTCGGCTCTTAATTGGTTTTCATAAGTGCCAGTAAATTGATAACTAATTCCTTCTGGCACTTTTATTTCGCCTGTTTCTATGTGTTTTAGGATGCTTTTTTGAGCATTTTCCACAACATTTACTTCAGCATAACCATCTGTTTTATCAAAGAGCACATAACCTACCAAAAAGGAATCTTCACTTTTAATCACTTGCGGTCCTCTTTCAAATCGGATGCTCGCCAACTCACTAAGCGGTACAGGATTTCCGTTTTCCACAGGGATGTAAATTTGTGCTAAATCTGTAGTGGTAGCACGCAATTCTCTTGGATATCGCACACGAATATTATAACGCTCTCTGCCTTCAACAGTTTTGCTTAGCACTTTTCCACCAATAGCGACTTCGAGGGTTTCTTGTACTTTTTCGATGGAAATTCCGTAGCGAATTAAATTTTCTCTGTTGATATCGATAAGCAGGTATGGTTTCCCAATAATTCTATCCGCAAACACAGCTTCTTTTTTTACTCCGTCGGTATGCTTTAAAATTTCTTCTAGTTGCACGCCAAAAGCCTCGATAGTTTTAAGGTCATTTCCTTTTATTTTAATTCCCATAGGCGCGCGCATTCCTGTTTGGAGCATTACTAGTCGGGTTTCGATAGGCTGTAATTTTGGTGCTGAAGTTACTCCAGGGAGTTTGGTAGCTTCTACAATTTCATTCCAAATATCGTCTGCCGAATTGATGTGATGTCGCCAATTTCTATAATACGCTCCATTATCATCAGGGATTAAATCAGTAGCACGAATAGTTGTTTTTTTATCTGAATACATGCCGTTTGCAACAAATTTTCCATTTTTCAATTCAAATAATCCTTCCGAATTTACTTTAAAACGTTGAGGTTTTCCATTTTCATCTAAAATATATTCGGGTTTGTATTGAATGATATTTTCGTACATAGAAAGCGGTGCAGGGTCGATAGCCGAATTGGTACGACCAGCTTTTCCAACTACTGTTTCGATTTCGGGGATATTGGCAACGGCCATATCGAGTTGTTGTAATACACGTTTGTTTTCTTCAATTCCCGCATGCGGAAGCGAAGTGGGCATGAGCAAGAAGGTACCTTCATTTAAAGAAGGCATAAACTCTTTTCCAGTTCGAGCCATAATTAAAAACCCTAAAATGACAATGGTTGTTGGAATGGATAAAAACAGCAGTCGATTTTCCATTGCCCATCGAAGGATGCGTGTGTAATAGGTATTAAAAAGTTTGAATACTCCTAAAAGTCCAAAACAAATAAGGGCAACAAAAATAAAATTAAGCATCCAATCTTCTTGAAATCCAAGCGGACGCCAATAAGAAGCTAACAACGCCGTGATAGTGAGAATTGTAATGCCAAATTGCAACCAATTTGTATGCTTTTCAGTAAGTATTTTTTTAAAAGCTAAGATGTTTACAATTCCGTAAGCAATTAGTGCAATACCGATGATGTATCCGAAAATTACAGCTGTAATTCCGATTCCGATACAAAGAATATGAAGTGCCAATAGCAAGTTATTCTTCAAATTTCTTTTTTTGAAGAGTACAGTTGCAAAAGGTGGAATTAAAAACAGAGCCACAAGAATGGATGCAGTTAATGCCATGGTTTTTGTAAAAGCCAATGGACGAAATAATTTTCCTTCGGCACCCACCATTGTAAACACAGGAATAAAACTAATAATGGTAGTCAGCACCGCCGTTACAATAGCTCCTGAAACTTCGGATGTAGCATTGTAAACAATGGTATTGATGGATGATTTATCTTCTGAAGTATCTAGATGACGAATGATGTTTTCGGACAGAATAACGCCCACATCGACCATCGTACCAATAGCGATAGCAATTCCTGAAAGCGCTACAATATTGGCATCGACATTAAAAAGTTTCATAGCGATAAAAACCATGAGTACGGCCACAGGAAGCAAGCCTGAAATTAAAATAGAAGCTCGCATGTTGAAGACCATGACCACAATGACCAACACAGTAACTAATATTTCGAGGGTTAGGGCTTCGTCTAACGTATGTAGCGTTTCGTTAATGAGAGTGCTTCGGTCGTAAAACGGTACAATGGTAAGTTTAGAAACCCGTCCATCTTGCAGTGTTTTACTGGGAAGTCCTGCACTTAACTCTTTAATTTTTTCTTTGACATTGGTGATAACTTCCATAGGATTGGCACCGTAGCGTGCCACAACAACACCGCCAACAACTTCGGCACCTTCTTTATCGAGAATTCCTCTTCGGGCTTCGGGACCGAGAAAGACTTTTGCAACATCTTTTACTTTGATTGAAGTATAATCTTTAGCAGTGATAACAGCATTTTCAATATCTGTAACCGACTTTACATACCCTAAGCCACGAACCAAATATTCTGCCTTATTGATTTCCAATGTTTGAGCGCCAATTTCTCGATTGCTATTTTTGACAGCATTTACCAATTGCGATAAACTGATGTTGTATTGTCGCATGAGTTCTGGGTCGATATCAATTTGATATTCTTGTACAAAACCTCCAATTGAAGCAACTTCAGAAACTCCCCTAGCACTTGCAATACCATATTTTACGTAATAATCTTGGATGCTTCTGAGCTCATTTAAATCCCAAGCTCCTGTTACATTACCGTTTTCGTCTCTTCCTTCCAGCGTGTACCAAAACAATTGTCCGAGTCCAGTAGCGTCAGGGCCAAGTGCGGGGTTCACATCCGAAGGAAGTAAATTATTAGGAAGGGAATTAAGCTTTTCTAAAATTCGACTTCGACTCCAATAAAAGTCAACATCTTCTTCAAAAATGATATAAATGTTTGAGAGTCCAAACATAGATGAACTACGGATGGTTTTAACTCCTGGAATTCCTAAAAGGGCAGAGGTAAGTGGGTACGTAATTTGGTCTTCAATATCTTGTGGAGACCTTCCGTTCCATTCGGTGGAGACAATTTGCTGGTTTTCGCCAATATCTGGAATAGCATCTACTGCCACAGGATTATTTGGAATAAAACCAGTGTCCCAATTAAAAGGCGCATTGATGAGTCCCCACCCCACAAAGAGCAGGAGTAATAAAACGGCTACGAGTTTATTTTCAATTAAAAATTTGATGCTTTTATTGAGCATTTTTGATTCAGTTTAAACAATAAAAATCTTTAAAAATATGAGTTTAAAGCACAAACAATTGCTTGGCTTTTTATCAAGAAATAATTGTTTAAAAAAATCAAATAAGGAAAGTACTGTTTTCCAGTTGTATTTCGGAAATCAGTAGGGGTGGAGTATAATTTTTAAAAGGAATAATGTTTTCTTCTAAGCCTTCAAAAACATTGATGAATGAAAATACATACGAAACTAATAAAGTTTGTTGGTGAAAGCTTAATTTTTCAAATGAAGATTTAAGCTCTGTTTGTCCTTCTACAACCAAATGTTCATCTGTACAACAGTGACTTTTTGAAATTTTTTCAGTAGAAGTAGTATCATTTTGCATTTCCATACCACAATCTTTGGCGGGTTTTAAAAATGCAACATCGACCAATTCACTTCCGCAATAATGCATATCAACAGTAAACGACATGGTAGAAAAAAGGACTACCATGGCCATTAAAAGTGTTGAAATATTTCGTAAAACTGTTTTCATATGCAATCGCAAAATTAAGAAAAAAATATGAAAATCGTTTTTTGTTAACTTAATTTTAATGCTACTTTTGTAGTGAATGGTATTTGCAACCGACTGATAAAGTGTGGTCTAAGTTTTTTAGTCAGAGTAAATTATTACAATTATTGAAAGCGCATTGATTTTGAAAATATTTCTAACCATATTAGCTGTGTATTTTTTGTCACTAAACTTTATGACGTGTAGTGACGAAGTGGTACAAACCGATGACACCGCGACAGCAGTGGTTTCTGTAGCACATGCAGATGGTGATATGGATATCGATTTTTGCTCTCCTTTCTGTCAATGTCATTGTTGCCACGTGCATGTTACACCATCTTCCGTTGCTACTTATACCATAATTTCTCCTGAAATTTCTTCGGAAGTCAATCTTCATACAAAACATATCGAAGACAAATTTCAACACTCCATTTTACAACCCCCTCGGGTTTAGTATACTTCTATTTTTTTGGTATTGAATTATTTAACTGAAAGGTTTTTTATGAGCTTTTCCGATTTTTCAATGTCAATTTCAGGTTGATTTAAAAGAAGTTATTTAGAATTACATTTCAGTATTTCTACGGTTTTGTTTCGCGAAATCGAGAAACTGAGACAATTTTAAATGAACAACTTATTCTCTTTAAACAACCCCTTATTTCAAATTAAAAATCATTTATAAAGGAGTATACGATTATGATTAATAAAATTATTGACTTTTCCATTCGGCAAAAGTTTATAATCGGACTGTTCATTATTGCACTTATAGGCGTAGGAATTTGGTCTATGAGTACGATTAATTTAGGTTCGGTTCCCGATATTACCAACAATCAAGTTCAAGTCATTACGGTTTCTCAAAATTTGGCTACTGAAGATATCGAGCAGTTTGTAACCTACCCTGTAGAGTTGGCAATGGCGAATTTGCCTGGGGTAGAAGAAATTCGTTCGATTTCTCGTTTCGGACTTTCAGTAGTTACCATTGTTTTTAAAGACGAAGAAGGTACCTATTTACCAAGGCAATTGGTGCAGGAAAAATTGAATGAAGTAAAAGCAGAAATCCCTGAAAAGTTTGGAAATCCAACAATGGGACCCATTACCACTGGATTGGGCGAAATATACCAATACACTTTAACTCCAAAAGAGGGCTACGAAGATGCATATTCGCCTACCGATTTACGAACCATTCAAGATTGGATAGTGAAACGTCAGCTTGCACTTACCGAAGGTGTTGTTGAAATTAATGCTTTTGGAGGTCATGTAAAACAGTATGAAATTTCTCTTGATTCTGATAAACTAAATTCGGCAGGAGTTACAATTTCAGAAGTTTTTGAAGCACTTCAAAAGAACAATGTAAACACAGGTGGCGCCTACATCGAAAAGAATAAAATGGCAAATTTTATTCGAGGAGAAGGATTGATTCGTTCCTTAAAAGATGTTGAAAACATTGTAATTAAAACTGAAAATGGCATTCCAATTTTAATTAAAAATGTTGCGGAAAATGTTCAGTTTGGAAGTCAAACGCGCTATGGTGCTTTTACACAAGACGGGCGAGAAGCAGTTGGAGGCATGGTGTTAATGTTGCGAGGTTCCAATCCAAATATGGTTATTCAAAATGTACAAACTCGGATGGAAGAAGTGCAAAAATCGCTTCCTGAAGGGCTAGAAATCAAGCCTTTTTTAGACCGAAGTTCTTTAATTGAACGTACCACCAGCACTGTAAAACAAAACCTTTTAGAAGGAGCTCTGATTGTAATTTTTGCACTCGTTATTTTGTTAGGAAGTCTTCGCGGAGGGATTATTACAGCAACCACCATTCCGTTATCACTTTTATTTGCGTTTATCTTAATGAAGCAATTTAATGTATGGGCAAATTTAATGAGTTTAGGAGCTATCGATTTCGGAATTATTATCGACGGTGCTGTAATTATTATTGAAGGAACTGTACACGAAATTCAAAAGCGACTGCGACATAAAAATACTGTTTTACAAGAAGGTGAAATGGATACGCTAGCTTATAAAGCGGGAAGTACCATGATGAATTCGGCTTTCTTTGGGCAAATGATTATTTTGATTGTTTTTACTCCCATTTTATTTTTAACGGGAGTCGAAGGCAAAATGTTTAAACCAATGGCTTACACTTTTGGTTTTGCAATGATTGGGGCTATTATTCTTTGTTTGACTTATGTCCCAATGATGGCTTCTTTGTTTATGAAACCCATTCAAAATACAAAAAGTGCCTTTGGAAAATTTGAATCTAAGTTAGAGCAATTTAGTAATCGTATTATCAATGCCATTCACAAAGCTTATTTGCCTTTACTTCAGTTGGCGTTAAAATTTAAAGGAGCTGTTTTAGGAATCGGACTTGTATTATTAGTTGTTAGCGGATTTATTTTTTCACGGATGGGAGGAGAGTTTATTCCGCAGTTAGATGAAGGAGATATTGCAATGCAAGCACTTATTCGTCCTGGAAGTGGTTTAAGCGAGTCGATAGACGTTTCGAAAAAGATAGAAACCATCCTCCTTGATAATTTCCCAGAGATTAAAACAGTGGTTGCTCGTATTGGGGTTGCCGATATTCCTACAGACCCTATGCCAATGGACATTGCGGATATGTATATCATTCTTGATAAAAATAAAGATAATTGGACTTCAGCAGTAACTAAAGACGAGCTTATTGAGAAGATGAAGGAGAAGCTCGATATACTTGCAGGCGTAAACTTGGTGTTTAGTCAACCTGTAGAATTGCGTTTTAATGAGTTGATTACAGGAGTTCGAGAAGATGTAGCTGTAAAATTATATGGAGAAGACCTTGATGTGTTAGCTGAAAAAGTTCAGCAAATGGCTACAATTATTCAATCGGTTGAGGGTGTAGGCGATGTAAATGCTGAAAGAATTTCGGGTTTACCTCAAATGACAGTGCGATACAATCGTCAAAAAGTAGCACAATACGGTTTGAATATTGAAAAACTGAATACGTACGTAAGCACAGCTTTTGCAGGAGGTGTGGCCGGACAAATTTTTGAAGGTGAAAAGCGTTTTGAACTCGTCGTTCGCTTGGATGAAAAAAATCGAAAAGATATTAATGACCTACAAAATTTGTTAATCGATTTACCCAATGGAACACAAATCCCGATTAAAGAAGTAGCCGATATCAGTTACCAACCTGGGCCCATGCAAATATCGCGCGATAATACATTTAGAAGAACTTATGTTGGGGTGAACACCCGCGGGCGAGATGTAGAGTCGGTCGTTATGGATATTCAACAAAAATTAGAAGAACAATTGTCGCTTCCTCCAGGGTATTACATTACTTACGGAGGGGAGTTTGAAAATCTGCAAAGTGCAAAATCGCGCTTACTTATTGTGGTGCCAATTGCTCTTTGTTTAATTTTTGTGCTTTTATATTTTGCTTTAAAATCGTTTATGCAAGCCATCATGATTTATATGGCAATTCCATTGGCTGCTATCGGTGGCGTTTTGGCGCTTTGGTTGCGCGACATGCCTTTTAGTATTTCAGCAGGAGTTGGGTTTATTGTGCTTTTTGGAGTAGCTGTTTTAAACGGACTCGTATTGATTAACCGTTTTAATTCTTTAAAGGAAGAAGGAGTAACCGATGTTAAAACGCAAATTTTTGATGGAACCAAAGAGCGTATTCGTCCGATTATGCTGACAGCCACAACCGATATTTTTGGATTTCTTCCGATGGCATTTTCGAGCTCGGCAGGAGCCGAAGTACAACAGCCGTTGGCAACAGTAGTTATAGGAGGTATGCTAACTGCAACCTTATTGACTTTGGTTGTGCTTCCTGTTTTGTATGCATTGATAGAAAAAAAGAAAATTCATTTTAAAATGAAGAAAAATACAGTAGTAACAGCTGTTGTAGTAGGATTTTTACTGATGGGAAATTTTTCAGTTGCGCAAGAAAGAAGAATGTTTGAAACTTCTTCAGAAGAAAAAGAATACCCAATCTCTATAGCAGAAGCTCAAGCAATGGCTGTAAAAAACTATCCGAAGTTAAAGGCAACACAACTTGCCATAAAAGGAGAAGAGGCCTTAAAGAAAACAGCTTGGGATTTAGGAAATACGCAAATTTTCACAGGAAAAGAAGAAGTAGGAAACGGTTCTGATGGTGTGGTGACTCCCATAGGAATTCAACAACAACAGATGGATATTTTCGGAATTCCTTCAAAATTAAAATTGCAAAAAGCACGTATTGCACTGGCTGAAGATAAATTGAATTTAACAACAATTGAAGTCGAGCGCGATGTGAGTAAAGCTTGGATTTTGGCATTTACAGCCCAAAAAACATGGCGTGTGTACCAAAAGTTAGATTCACTTTTTACTAAGATAGAGCGTGCGGCTCAACTGCGGTATGAAACCGAAGCTACGTCGAAGTTGGAATTTTTGGCAACCTCAAATCAAGCCAATCAAATTAAAATAAATAAAGAAATAGCGTATCGAAATTATAAAAGTGCTCAGGCGTATTTTAATAGTTGGTTGGCAAGCGATACACTATACACTGTGACAAATGTAGAAGCGAATGCTATTGATATTCCGTTTATTACTGAATTAAGTAGCCTTGAAATGCACCCAAAATTACAAACTTTAGCACAACAAGTTTCTGTTGCAGATGCTGAAAGTAGTGTGGCAAAAGCATCATTTTTACCAAAGCTACAAGGGCAATATTCATGGCAAGAAATAGGAGGGCAGTCTGGGTTTTATCAGTTTCAGGTAGGCGTTTCTATTCCGTTGTTTTTTGACCCAGAATTAGGAAAAGCACAACATGCTAAAATTCAAAAGGAAATAGCACAAGAGGAGTTTCTTCAGCAAAAAATAGCATTTACAACTGCCTATAAGCAAAGTTTGCAACAGTATTTGAAGTGGAAAAATACATGGAACTATTATCAAGAAAAGGCAATGCCACTGGCAGAAGAACAAATAAAAGGGGCGGTTTTGGCATATAAAGAAGGCGCGGTAGATTATGTGTCGTTTATACAGAATATGAAAGATGCTGTAAAAATTGAAGTTGATGCATGGGAAGCTTTTGAGGCTTATTATAGCAGTGGCTTTGAAATGGCATATTATCTAAAAAAATCAGAATAAAAATAAAGAAGTTATGAAATACAAATTTTTAAAATCGATACTTGTAACATTGCTATTTGGTGGATTGTTAGTAGCGTGTTCAAGCAAAACAAAGGATACTTTAGTAGAGAAAACAGCAACAGATAAACATGCTGAAGAAGAAGGGCATGAAGATAATCATAATACGGAGGAAAATCATGGGGAAGGTGTGTTAGAACTTTCAGAATTAAAGTTTAACAGTTTGGGAATTCGTGTGGATACCTTGTCTAAAAAAGCATTATCAGGAATTATTGAAGCGAATGGACAACTCGAAGTTCCACCACAATACGAAGCAACTGTAACGGCAATTTTGGGAGCCAATGTTATGCAGATTGAAGTAATTGAAGGCGATAAAGTGCAAAAAGGACAAGTGTTGGCGAGAATTTCGCATCCTAATTTAACCAAATTACAAACCGATTACATAAAAGCGTATAGTGATTTGGTGTTTCTAAAGCAAGAAAACGAACGCCAAAAACGCTTATATGAAGCGGAGGTAGGTTCTGGGAAAGCATATCAAAAATCGACTGCCGAGTATACCGCTACCGCGGGATTGGTAAAAGGATACGAAGCACAATTACGGCAATTAAACATCAATCCAAAAGAGATTCAATCGGGAGCCATTGTAACCTCAGTTGCTGTGTTAAGTCCGATTAAAGGCTATGTGGAAAAGGTAACGGTAAACATTGGGCAGTATGTAAATCCGCAAGATAAAATGTTTATGATAGTAGACAACGACCATGTTCATGCCGATTTAATGGTGTTTGAAAAAGATGTTTTTAAACTGAAAGAAGGGCAGGAAATCGATATTCAAGTACAATCAATTCCGAATAAAACATTAAAAGCCAAAATTTATTCAATTGGTAAACAATTTGAAACTTCTCCAAAAGCAATACACGTTCATGCTGAAATAAATTATGAGGATGAAAACCTAATTCCAGGCATGTATGTGAATGGGAAAATTCATACAGTAGAAGTTTTTGTTGATGCACTTCCTGAAGAAGCTATCGTGGAAGAAAACGGAAAGAAATTTACTTTTTCAGCAGAGAAAAAAATTGAAGAAAATAACGTGGTTTGGACTTTTACCCCCATTGAAGTTATAACAGGGCAAGTTCACGATGGATGGGTAGAAGTTAAGTTTTTAGAAAAACTCAATGTAAGTGTCTTATTAATAATGAATAATGCCTATTATTTAATGGCGGAAATGAACAAGGGAGAGGCCTCGCATAGTCACTAAGTTGAGTTATTTTGTTAAGTTTTTGTAATGCCGGTAGTCATAATGATTACTGGCATTTACTTTTTATTATATACTATTTGAGTTAAAATAACTAATATAGACTCATTATTGTAGAATAATTTCTTTTATTAAGTATATTTTCTTTATTATTGTGCTCATTTATAATAAATTTAAGAATTGCTATTTACTACACTTAAAAGTATGTTAAAATAAAGTTGGATTTTTTGTGAAAAATTTCCTAAATTTAGAAAAGAAAGTATGTGGATATTTTCTTACACATGCCAACTTAATGTAAAGCACGAGAGGTGTAAAGCAATTAATCTAATTTTAACTTAGTTAAATGAGAAAAACTTTACTATATATAACCCTCCCATTCCTACTCGTTAGCTTATTATTTCCATGTAATAGTTTCGGAAAGGAAACTAATGCGTCTAATTTTCTATGGATTGAAAACATCCAATCTGAGATAAACGGACTAGCTTTACTAAACTATAACTACGACGATTTTTTTCTAGATTGTGAATGTCCAGATGGGGCAAGTACTGTTGTGTCTGGAACATATACTACCTTACCTTCCAATACAATTTGTATTGCGGCAGGAGAGACTGTTACTTTTAACCCCGACAATACAACTACAGGTACAGTTATAGTTTATAACTGTGGTACCTTTAATTTTTCTTCTACAGATGGACCAGATAACATTGTCTTGTACGCTCAAGAAGGTTCTGAGAGTAATTTTGATACTGTACTCGTTAATGGAATCATGGCAGAAGTTGAAAGTGGGGCTATTTTTAACAATCACAACGGACAATCTACTTGCGAGTCGATTTCGGTTTATCGTGGAGGTACCTATGTTAGAGATGGATATTTTAATGGAAGTAGTTATACTCTATACAATCAAGGAACTGCAAATTTAGATTTTTACGACAGTACAGAATCCGCTGGGATTGCATTCCAAGCTACCACCGCAACATTAGTTACAGGCCCTTTAGCAACAACTACATTTAGTCGTACTTCAGGGAATGTTTCAACAGTAGCTGATGGTAAAACTACCAGCTTCACAACATTTAATCAAGATGCGAGTGCTTTTTCAACAATTAGCGATGATTTTGAAAATGATTATACATATACAAATGTGTGCTCATCTGGAGTAGACTCACCTTTAGCTTATCAAACAGATGAAGTTTGTGGTGATGGTATAGATAACAACTGGGATGGAGTAATAGATGAGGGTTGTGAAGATTGTACAGGAGATAACACTTTGCCAGGTTGTGATTTTGATGGGGATGGAATTAGCAATTTTGATGATTTAGATGATGATAATGACGGTGTGCCTGATGTAGAAGAATGTAAAGATGTAGTTTATATTGACGCCGATTTTTTTAATGAGTCTGGTAATATTACAGGCTTTCCACGCTCTTTTTCGAATGTAAGTGGTATTACTGGTTTTGATGTAACTGTTGAAACTGAAGGGACTTTTGATGGGACTTCTCCATATATATCAAGTGATGGAACGTTTAATAATGAAATAACAACCTTTAATGGAGCTACCAATTCTTTTATCATCTCTTTTCCAGGAAGTGTACAGCCAGGCTCTATTACGATTACTTCTGAAAATAATTTATTTGCAAGGTTAAATACGAACACCACTCCTAATCAAAGAATTAATGAGCGTTTATTATTTGAGATCTTAGGCCAAGGAGAAGTTACTGGTGAAACCAAAATTTTTGATGAATTTTCATGTAGTGAGGCTAATTATAGAGCTCCTGATATTGTTGATACAGGATCGGAAGCGTCTCATATGTATAATATGCCATTAGTAGCACTTGCAAATTCATGTGGGGTAGAAAGTGTTTTTAATGCTTCTGCAGGTATTACTCAGTTAAGAGTTACCTATAGTCTTCCCAACGGAGCATCAAATAATGCAACAACTCTTCAGTCATTTAGAATCACCATGAATATGTGTTATACCGATACCGATGGTGATGGTGTAGCAAATAAATTCGATTTAGATTCAGATGGCGATGGTTGTAGTGATGCTATTGAAGCAGGAGCAACCACAGATACCACAACCGATTTTCAGTTTACAGGTGTTGATAGTAATGTTGATGGATTAGTAGATGCAGTTGATAGTGATCAAGATGAACAAGTTGACTATGAGTCTACTTATAATCAACTAGCGATGAATTCTAATGCAGGATTTTGTATTGATTCAGATGGCGATGGGGTTTTAGATACTGATGATATTGATGATGATAATGATGGTGTTTTAGATGTTGATGAAGCCTGTGCAGACGGACTCTCAACAGGAACTCCATTCACAAGTATTTCTCAAGCAAGCTCAGTTACTTCGGCTGGGATTTATTATTTTAATATTGGTGGACAAGAATTTTCAACCTATGTAGACGAAAATGGATATGTTAAAATTGCGATTGATTTTGGAGGTGGTTCTGGAGCTTTACCACAAGGAAATGCTTTAAATAACAATGAACGTGGAATTTTAACCCCCGAAATTTTAGCGCTACTAGATATTGAAGAAGTCAGAATTTCCGATTCTACAGGATTCTTAGATGCAACAACTACCAATGCAGGTGTGATAGACCGTGTAAATATAAATTTTATAATTCATCGGGGGCAAGGAGATAATGGTATTAATGATGACTGGGTAGGATCCAATGCTCAAGTTCTTACTGTAAATGGTACTTCGAACACAAATGTGGGTAGCCCAACTTTGGATAGAGCTATTATACATATATCAGGAAACGCTAATGGGATGTCTTGGATTCCAATTACAAATAGGCAAGCTGTACAAAATACAAATACAGAGTTGTCGCCCGACGAATCATTAAATCTTTGGGTTAAAGGTGGAGAAGCGGTTTTTGAAGATGGAAATGGAAATTGTGACATTGATGGTGACGGACTTCCAAATCATTTAGACCCAGATGCAGATGGCGATGGATGTAGTGATGCACTCGAAGCTAGCGCTACCACAGATACTACCACAGACTTTACTTTTGACATTGAGGGAGGTAGTAGTACCGATGCAAACGGTAATGGTCTAGCTGATGAAGTTGAAGATGGTACTACAGGTAACAATAACTACCAATCAACATATGCACTTTATGGTTTAAATAAAAATATTGGGATTTGCTTAGATTCTGATAATGATGGGGTTATTGATTTTATTGATATTGATGATGACAATGATGGAATTCTTGATGAAGATGAAAACTGTCAAAACGGTTTAACACCAAGTACGCCTTTCTCTAGTATTACCCAAGCAAGATTTGTTCAAGTACCAGGGGTTTATTATTTCGAAATAGATGACGTGCCATTTTCATCTTATGTTGATGAAAATGGGTATGTATTAGTAGCTTACGACTATCCAACAGGTGGAGGGAATATTCCATTAACCAACAATGTAAATACTATGGATAGAGGAGTCTTTCCTCCAGAAGTACTTGCTGTTTTAGATAATTTATTAGAGGTTAGAATCTCTGATGGAGATGGGAATATAGATGGTGTTTCTACAAATGCTACTTTGTTAACGAGGGTACAAGGAAACTTAGCTTTACATCGCGGGAATGCAGGTGATAATGGAATAAACAGCGCTTGGACTGGAACAAATGTAGCTCCATTGGGTAGAGATGCAAGTGGAAGTGCAGGGAGTAATAATACATTGGATGCCAAGATTTTTCATACTGCTGGAAATAGAGCTGGTATGCATTGGATTCCAGCGTCAAACTTTCAACAAATTACAAACAATTCAGGGCAAATTAATGCAACTAATAGTTTAAGACTATGGGTTCGCGGAGATGCCTTGGGTGTTATGTCTGAATGTGATTATGATGGCGATGGAATAGAAAATTATCTTGATTTAGATTCTGACGGGGATGGCTGTAGTGATAGCTTTGAAGCAGGAGTAATTGATGCCGAAGTAGCAGATCATCAGTTTGTATTTACCGCTGGAGATGCTTCCGACACCAATGGAGATGGTTTGGCGGATGCTGTAGATGCCGATTTAGACGCTGAAACTGATTATGAAAACACTTATAACGATTTTGCAATCAACGCAGATAGAAGTTTATGTGAAGACTCTGATGGTGACGGAATTCCTGACCTTATTGATATAGATGACGATAATGATGGGGTATTAGATGTAACAGAACAAGAGCAATGTACAAATACGTATTCTGAAGTAATAAGTGGGGTTACATCGGCAAACTTTAATGTAGAGACTTCTATAACAGGACAGTTAGCAAATGGAGTTGGTTACACTATGATTGAAAATAACGATGATATTAGGTTTAGTAGTTTCACTACAGATAATACTTCCTGTCTGTTTGCAAAAGAAGAATATTTTTATGAGCCGATAGTAGCTACAGATGTTATTCAATTGGTTGCAGAATCTGGGAACGATCATCAATTTATTATTCAGTTCGATCAGCAAGTAAACAATGTTATTTTTAATATAAGTAGTATAGATCAACGAGCCTTAACTTTTACAGGGGTTGGACTTAGCGGAATTGAAGTGCTTCAAAGTAACGACCAACTTACGGTTAGCGGGAATACCATTGGAGATGTTGATCCTGGTTCTTATGACACTGTAGTATGTGAGGACAATGGAGGGAGTGCTTCGGGTTCTATTTTATTAAAAGGAAATTACCAAACCATCGGTGTTACGTTCACAAGTAATGGTACTTTAAATGATGGGATGGCTTTTCAGCTTTCAGAATACTGTTTTAACGATTTAGATACAGATGGTGACGGTACTGTTAATAGATTAGATTTAGATTCAGACGAAGATGGATGTAGCGATGCTTTTGAAGCTTTAGCAACCAAAGATTTAACCGAAAACTATCAGTTTGAAGGAACCGACGCCAACGAGAATGGCTTAGATGATGAGGTAGAAAACGGAACAACTGGAGAAATAAATTATGAATCAGAATACGAAACCTATGCTATTGATGACACAGAGAATGCGTGTTTAGATAGCGATGGAGATACTATTCCAGATGTTTATGATTTAGACGATGATAACGATGGTATTTTAGATTCAGACGAAGGTTGTTTGCAAATACGTCATTTCTTTACTGATATGACAACGCTTGCTACAAGTACTCGATCTACGAGTGATGCATTACTAACAGATTGGGTATATGAAAACCCTAATGACCCTGGAAACTGGTCGTTAAATTTAGAATTTAATGTAGAAATAGAGCTTATTATAGAGTCCATTTTAGGAGATCAATCTTTTGCTCGTTCTGGTACTGCTACTGTAGATGGAGTAACTAAAAACTTTAGCACAGCAGGAGGAGAATCTCAAGTTGTGGAGCATTCTTCTTCAAGTAAAGAATTACACACAATAACCTACGTAGGGCAAAATTTACCATTAAATGGATTGCGTGTATACGATGCCGATAGAAATCCAATTATTTTTTATGATTTTGGTATGCCAACAAGCCCTGTCGAAGACGGCTATTATGGAGTATCAAATAACAATCCAGACGAGACACAGTTTGTTTGTGGGTTTGGTGGGGATTTAGGAGATATTGATGGTGATGGTATTCCAAATCGTTTAGATTTAGATTCCGACGGAGATGGTTGTTCCGACGCTTTTGAAGGAGCGGGAGATTTTGTTGGAAGTCAGTTGGTAGCTTCAGAAATGGATGGAGGAAATACCGACGGTATAGATTCAACTTTTAATGGATATGGAAGCCCAGTTGTCGAAAATTTAGGTAACAATGTTGATTTAGATCCTTCGAGTGCTTCTTATGGAGTTCCAATTATTGCGGGGACAGGCCAGGCAATTGGTACGAGTCAAGAGTTAGCAGAAGATTTAGATGGAGATGGTGTAGGAGATGACTGTGATTGCTTTGATTATACGCAAACAGATACCGATGGAGATGGCGTCCCAGATTATGCAGATGTAGATGCTGATAATGATGGTATTGATAATATTACCGAATCTACTTCTGGAGTTGACCCATATTTAGATGGTGATGCAGATGACATACCTTTTTACTTAGATGATGATGATACAGACGAATTAATTGGAAATGATGATGGTGTTATCGAAACTGGTTTTGATACCGATGAAGATGGAGTTCCTAATCATTTGGATTTAGATTCAGATAACGATGGTATTCCAGATGCTGTTGAAGCACAAGCAGATTATACAGTAGCCAACAACTTAACAAATTGTCGATTTGACGATGGAGATGTTTTTAATACAGAAGGATGTGAAACAGGAGAATCTGCAGGAGGATTAGTAACACCTGTAGATACAGATGGTGACGGTACACCAGACTATTTAGATTTAGATTCAGATGATGATACCTGTCCAGACGGAATAGAATCAGGTTCTTCGGAAACAACCGTAAACACTACAGATTACACAACCGTAGATACAGCTTCAATTGATACAGCAACAGGGTTAGTCACAGCAGTAGGTTGTGTAGCTCCAGAAAATGATAATTGGGTTTTAGAAGATGAAAATGATGCTTGTTGCGAAATAGATGAAACAACTTTAACTGCTACACCAACTTCTCCTTCAACCTGTAGTCCAGCAAATGATGGTAGTATTTTAATTCAAGGCGGAAATCTTTCAGCTTCTACAGATTATAGAGTTACTTATACAAAAGACGGAACAGATGAAGATCCTGTAGTATATACAACAGCTACAGATGGTTCAATTGAAATATTAGGTTTAGAACCAGGAGAGTATACAGATATCACAATAGCATCTGTTGCAAATCCTACCACTTGCTTCGGAACTATTTCAACAATTATTACAATCACTCCTTTTACAAGTGATTTAGAAGCTTCGGAAACTACTGTTACGAATGTTTTATGTACAGGTGAAGCTACAGGAAGTATAGACATTTTAGTTTCTGGAGGAAACGGATCAGATTATTCTTTTGAATGGATTACTGCTGATGGAACTATTCCTAGCGGACAAGAAATTGTAGAAGACCCTAGTGGTCTTTCGGTTGGAACATATAGTGTTACTGTGACGGATAATATTACGCTATGCGAATTTTTATTAGAAGATATCGCAATCACCGAGCCTGCAGCTGCCTTAACGGCAAGCGCTACAGAGACTACGGCGGTAGCATG
>NZ_JAESVF010000012.1:0-72555 GCF_038433465.1 Joostella sp. CR20
AAGAATATAAAAAAGGGTAGCAATTAATTTTGCTACCCTTTTTGTTTTGTGTTACTTCTTCATCAATTATTTCCCAAAATCTCAACCTTTCGTCAAACTGAACTTGATTCAGTTTCTCATCATAAATAAAGCTAATTTTTGAGATTCTAAATTAAATTCAGATTAACGATAATTATGTGTTTTTCAATCATTTCATTTTTGTCTTGACACAAAAACGAAGCAAAAAACTCAAGACTGATTTAAAAAGTATCAAAAAATCTACGGAAACAACCTCCACACATTTAAAGAACTCGCTTCGCTCAAAAAGCTTTTCGTCAACCTGAACTCGATTCGGGTTCACACTAATATGATGAGATTCTGAATCGAATTCAGAATGACGTTTTTACATCCCCCTAGCCCCCTTCAAAGGGGGAGTTTGTTGTTCGTTGTTCGTTTTTTCGCTTATCCCTTATGGCTTATTACCTTCTAGCTCCCATAAACATATAATTATTAAAATCGAATCGAACTCAGATTTATAGGATAGTGTTTACTCCATTTTCAGAATAATAAATTCGGAACGACGGTTAATATCGTGTTGTTCTTCTGTACAATGTACACCATTGCTACACTCGTTTAACAACCTCGATTCTCCGTATCCAATTGCACTTTCAATACGTGTTGAAGTAATTCCTTGAGAAATAATATAGTCTCTAGTGGCTTTGGCTCTTTTGTCTGAAAGCTCCATATTATAAGCATCGGGACCTCTAGAGTCGGTATGCGATTCAATTTTAATAACCATTCCAGGATATTCCTTCATTATTCCAACAACCTTATCGAGCTCTACAGTAGCTTTGTCGGTGATATCCCATTTGTCAAAATCAAAATAAATAAGTCCGATTTTAATTTTCAATAAGCCATTTTCTTCCACAATTAAATTATGTTTTATTTGAAGCGGAATTTCATTTACAAAGGCATTTTCGTTGGGTGTAATAAACGCTTTTTCATCGCCTTCATAATCGTCTTTTGTAACCGAAACTCTATAAGAAGTTTCACAAGAAATTGGCGTTTTAAAAGTATATGCTCCTGTCGTTGTAGATACAGTGCTATCCAACACTTTTTCTCCCATGTATAATTTAACTGTTGCGTTTGCTTCTGGCGTGCCATTGGCAACATTTACAACCGTTCCTTGCACTGTTTGCGCACATTTTTCATCTCTTTGGAAAGAATATATATCGTCGTCTCCTGCGCCTCCTTCTCTGTTGGAAGACACATAACCACGTTGTGTTTTTTCATCTACAACATAAGCAAAATCATCAGCTTTACTATTTAATGGTCGTCCGAGATTTACAGGTTTTGAGTAATTTTCTTCTGAAATTTTTGCTTCAAAAACATCGAGACCTCCATAACCTAAATGTCCATCAGAAGCGAAGTAAATTTTATTTTCAGTAACAAAAGGAAACATTTCACGACCACTCGTATTAATTTCACTGCCTAAATTTTTAGGTGCAGAAAAAGTTCCGTCACTTAAAATATCAACCACATAAATATCCGAACCACCAAGTGTTCCTGGCATGTCTGAGGTAAAATATAATTTCTTACCATCGGGACTTAAACTTGGGTGTCCTATCGAATAATCGTCGCTGTTAAATGGCAATTCTTCAATATCTTTCCAACTGTTATTATGAGATACAGCACGGTAAATTTTAAGGTTATTGCTTCCGTTAGCATCACGTTTTAAACCGTCTTTTAAATAATTATTTCTGGTGAAATAAATTGTATCAAATCCACGTGTGAAAACTGCTCCGGCCTCATGATATTTACTATTAATAGCTTTTGAAAACGATTTTACATTGACTAAATCTGTGCCCCCAGGAACCGTATCTGCAATAAATAAGTTGAGATAAGGTTGGTCATTCCAATGGTATTTGCGAGTCGTAAAAATACTTGAATCTCTCGTAGATGCAAAAACCACATGGTTGCCATAAAAAGCAGCTCCAAAGTCTGAAAACTTGGTATTGCTCGACAAATTCGTCACATAAAACTGAGGTTGTAAATTACGAAGTGCATCAATAAGTTTATCGTTATCCTTCAATTGATCAACATTAAAAGAAGAATCGTTTAACTTTTCAGCATAAATTTTCATAAGTCCTTTTGCAAGTAGGTAATCGCCTGTTCCTTCTAAAGACTGAATGTATCGAAACGCATAAACAGGCTCGATTTCATTTTCATACTTCGAGAACAATTCTTTATACCACTTGGCAGCGTTTTCCATATCCGAATTAAAAAAATACGAATCGCCTAAACGCATTAATGTTTCTTTTGAAGTATCTCCGTGTTTCACCGCATTTTCATATTGCTCTGCAGCTTTTTTATACCAATACCTATCAAAATTTTTATCAGAAGTTCTACTTTTTTCTTGCGCAAAAGTTAGTGCACTTACAAAAGTAAAAAAGGTAATTACTATTTTATTAAAGTACTTCATACTTAAAAGAATCGAGGTGATTTTAATTTTTCTTTATCTGATTTAAACTCAAAACGAACAAATATTTCATGTGTTCCAGAGCTATAATTTTTTAAATTGGTGGTCGTCATATCGTAGGCGTAACCTAAACCTATTCCGTCGGTAATTTGTATTCCGAACAAGCCACTAAACGAATCGCCCCAACGGTATGCTGCTCCTAAGCTCAAACGCTCGTAAAACAAGAAGTTCGCTGAAAAATCGGCAATAACAGGGGCTGCAGGCACATATTTCACCATAAAAGCTGGTTTGAATTTTACGTTGTAACTCAAATCGAAAATACGTCCTCCAATTAGATAAAAATGAATACGCTCTACTCCTATTTCTTCCTCAATATCGTCGTAATGATCTTCAGCAAAAAAGTTTGGAACCGAAAGCCCTAAATAACCTTTTGAAGTATGATAATACACTCCTGCCCCAATTGTTGGATAAAACTTATTGATATCACCTTGAAAAGCAACATCTGGATTTTGGTAATTTCCTTTACTAAAATCGGCATCGAAAAATCGACCTCCTGCTTTTAATCCAAAAGATAAACGCTGATCGTCGTTATTTAAACGTACAGTATATGAGAAATTAGCATCGATATACAACTCGTTCGTAGGCCCTAATGCATCGTTGATAATATTAAGTCCTAAGCCAACATTTTTTCCAACAGGCGTATCAAACCCAAAAGTTTGCGTTTCTGGAGCACCTTCGAGTCCAACCCACTGTGTACGATACAAACCTATTAAAGACATATGTCCGCGAGAACCTGTATACCCTGGGTTAATTGTTGTAGTGTTGTACATGTATTGTGTGTACTGCGGTGTTTGCTGCGCAAATGTTGCAGCACTACAAAATAAAGCTACCGTTATAAGTATATATTTAATATTTTCCTTCATTCTAATGCTTGTATTGTTTGGCACTTATTATTGTCTATTTATTAATGTATAACCATCCAGAGATAGGTTCTGAACCATCTTTTAAATCTAAAATATAATAGTAAGTTCCTATCGGAAGTACTTTATCTGTAGATTTTCCATCGGTTGTTCCGTCCCAATCATTATTATAACCATCTTCTGCGTGTACTAAACTACCCCAACGGTTGTAAACTTCAAGGCGGTTTCCTGGATACTGATTAATACAATCAATATAGAAGAAATCGTTTACACCATCTCCGTTTGGAGAAAACTCATTGTAAATAGTTAAACAGTTTGGATCGATAGTAGCCTGTGCGCTATCGTTATCTGGATTGATATCTAATTGATCTAAATAAGCCAGTGATACTACGTTTACATAATCGTTTACATCGAGTACTGTAGCGGTAATTGTTAAGGTTGCACTTGCATTTCCGGTTAACGAACTTATAGTCCAAATGCCTGTACGCTCATCGTAAGTACCAGAAGTTGCCGTAGCATTTACAAACTCATAACCGCTTGGTAAGTTATCTTCAATTCCTATATTGGTAGCTTCTGTTGAACTTAAATTACTAGCCACCATGGTAAAGACAACATCCGAACCAATAGTTGGTTGGGTTTTGTCAACCGATTTTTCTAAACCAATATCAACACTCATTACATTTACCACAACACTTGCTTCATCGTCGTCGGCAATGCCATCATTTAAATCATCTACTGTTTCATCTGAAGTTACATCACTGTCTGGATCTTCAGTATCACTTGCAGTAATAAGTGCCCAGTTGGTAAAGTCTTCTACATTTCCTGTAGGTTCGTTTACGGTAGCCGAAATGGTTAATACTTCTGTATTTCCATTCACTAAAGTTTGGTTTAATGCCCAAACTCCTGTGTTGGCGTTGTAAACTCCCGCAGTTGCAAAAGATTCTACATAGGTAAATCCAGCTGGTAATTTATCGGTTACTTCAATCCCCGCAGCATCGCTTTCGCCACTATTGGTAACTTGAATTGTAAATCGAATTGTTTCACCAACATTTGGCATACTGTTATTCACTTCTTTTGTAAGTGAAAGATCGGCTTTAGCTGTTGCAAACGGACTCACAGATGCTTGGTCGTCTTCCTCAGGATTGTTATTATTTGGTGTTGAATCTGGATCGAAAGTATCTAAACCTACCAATTCGGCAGTGTTTGTATAACGCCCACTGCTTAACACTTCCGCAGTAATCGATAGCGTTTCAATCGCTCCATTTAACATTTCTCCAATCGTCCAACTTCCTGTATTGGCATCGTAAGTACCAACGGAAGCTGTCGCGCTAACAAAACTATATCCAGAAGGTAATAAATCGTTTACTACCACACCTGTTGCAGTACTTGGCCCATCATTAAGCGTCGTAATTGTAAATTCAATTTCATCGCCCACAGCTGGGTTTGTATTGTTTACTTCTTTTAATACTGAAATATCCGTTTCAACTCTGGCAACTATTTGCGCTTGATCTTGGTCGTTTTCATCAGGATCGTTGTTATTTGGTGTTGAGTTGATATCTTCTTCATTGGCAGCAGTTACTTCCGCAGTATTTAAATACGTTCCTTCAACTACTTCCACCGTAATATTTAATATAATTTCAGCATCACTTGCCAAACTTCCTACTGTCCAAATTCCGGTAGTACTGTCGTAAGTTCCTCCACTATCATCAGAAACATATACATATCCGTCTGGCAACATATCGGTAACTTCTACCCCGGTTGCTTCGCTAGGACCAGCATTGGCAAGCGTCAATGTAAACACAATTTCTTCTCCCGTATTGGCGAGTAATTTACTAACCGATTTTTGTAACGAAAGATCTATCTGCGGAACTGGAGTTACCAATACTTCAGCATAATCGTCTTCTGATGTTTCTCCATTTGCTGGCGTTGAATCTGGATCGTTATTTGCTGAAGTGCTAACTTCCGTAGTATTTAAATACTCATTGGTAGTTCCTGATGAAGGATTTACACTCGCAACGATTGTTAAAGATTCTGAAGCGCCACTGATGATAAGTCCGCTAAGCGTCCACACACCTGTTGAAGCATCGTAACTTCCATTTGTAGCTGTGCTTCCGATAAAAGTAAATCCTGCCGGAAGCATATCGTTAACAGTAACTCCTGAAGCAACTCCAGGGCCATCGTTGGTAAGTGTTAATGTAAATTGAACATTTTCTCCCACGTTTGGCATATCGTTATCTACTACTTTGATTAACGATAAATCGGCTGCACCTACAGGAACAATTGTAACTGTAGATTGATCGTTTTCGCTTTCTATACCATTATCTGGCGTAGAATTCGGATCGGTATTATCTAAAGCAGTTAATTCTGCTGTATTGGCATAGTTTCCAAGTATGCGTACTCTTGCTGTGATGGTAAGCGTTTCAGTAGCACCATTTGCTAAATCGCCTACTTCCCAAACTCCAACAGTTTCATCATAAGTTCCAACAGATGTTGTTGCGCTAACAAAATTCAATCCGCTAGGTAAAACATCTGTAACGATAACTCCTGTTGCATCGCCAATATACATTCCTCCGTTTGGATTGTTGTATACTGAAATTGTATACGTAACCTCGTCTCCTACTGTTGGATTCATATTATCTACCACTTTTTCAACTTCGATGTCTACTGGTGTTCTTGGTACAATTGTTTGTTGCGAATAATCATCTTCATTTACATCGCCATTTGCTGGCGTAGAATCGGTATCCTCTTGATCGGCCGCAGTAACTTCAGCAACATTTAAATAGGTTCCAGAAGTATTTACGGTAACATTTATTTGCATGTACACTGTTTCATCTACAGCAACAGTTGGAATTGTCCATGTGCCTGAAGTTTCATCATACGTTCCGGTTCCGGTAGCAGAAACAAACGTATATCCACTTGGCAATGCGTCTGTAACTTCTACATTTGTAGCTTCATTTGGACCATCATTTGTAATGGCTAAAGAGAAATAAATTTGCTCTCCAACATTTGGCACCAACTTACTAACTAATTTTTCTAAAGAAAGATCGATTAATGAATTCGGTGTGATTTCGGCACTATCAGAATTGTTGGTTAAATCTGGATCTGTTTGATCGGTTGCAGTAATTTCAGCAACGTTTACATAGTCTCCAGTAGCCTGAACTCTCGCTACAATAGTTCCGTTAATCGTACCTCCAACAGGAATTTCTTCTCCTAAAATCCAAATTCCCGTAGTATCGTCAAAAGTTCCTGTTCCTGTTGCTCCAACAAATTCATATCCGCTCGGAAGCATATCGGTGACTTCAACTCCAGTAGCAATAGCCGGACCGTTATTTGTAACACTCACGGTAAAACTCACCAATTTCCCAACATCTTGTGTCGTTACATTAACCGTTTTGGTTAAGGCAACATCCGCAGGGAATTCTGGAGTTACAATTAAAGTATCGTAATCGTCCTCGGTATCGTCGTTATTTGCAGGTTTCGAGTCAACATCATTTTGATCTTGATCGGTAACTTGTGCGGTATTCGAATAATTTCCAGTAGTGTTTACAGTAGCTTCGATAATTAAAGTTTCTGTTGCGCCTGCTGGTAAATCTCCAACAACCCACGATCCTGAATTCTCTTCGTAAGTTCCTACAGATGGCGTAGAACTCACATAAGTAAATCCTGAATTTAACTTATCTGAGATTACAACTCCTGAAGCATCAACAATAGTTTCTGTTGAATTTACATCGTTGTTAGAAACTGTAACCGTAAATGTAACCGTATCGCCAACTGTTGGCATTGGGTTATCAACCGTTTTAGTAACTTCTAAATCAATCAACGTTGGATTTGGTGTTACTTGTACTTCCGCGTAATCATTCTCTGTAGTTACACCGTTATTTGGTGTCGAATTGATATCATCTTCATTTACAGCATACACCTCTGCTTTGTTTAAATAATTTGCAGAAACTAAAGGATCTTCATATAAAAGTACTTTTGCTGTAATTTCTATTGCTGAAGCTGTTCCTCCAGCGGTTAAAGTACCAACAGTCCAAATTCCTGTGGAAGCATCATAGTTCCCTCCGCTATTATCTGAAACATATTCAAATCCTTCAGCTAATAAATCTTTAACAGAAACATCGGTAGCATCGCTTGGTCCAGCATTTGTAACCGAAACTGTAAATACCACTTCATCTCCAATATTCGGCGTAGCGTTATCGACAGTTTTTGTTAATGAAAGATCTACTAACGGAATTGGCGTAACACCAACTTCTGCATAATCATCTTCACTTGTATCAGCATTATCTGGTGTAGAGTCGCTATCTGGAAAATCGGATGCAGTAACTTCGGCAGTATTTAAATATTCTCCCGTAGGGTTTACAGTTGCAGTAATTTGTAAATATTCCGATTTGTTCACTCCTAAATTGTTGGACAATGCCCAAACACCAGTTGCATCGTCGTAACTTCCATCGGTAGTTACAGCGTTTACAAACGTATATCCGCTAGGTAAAACATCGGTAATTTCAACACCAGGAGCAGTTGTTACTCCTTCGTTTAAAATAGTTAAGGTAAATATTACTTCGGAATTAACTTCTGGATTAGCAACATTTACAGTTTTTGATAAGTTTAAGTCAACCAAAGGCTCAACAGAAGGATTCACTTCATCTTGATCATCCTCTGTTGGATCGTTATTTCCAGGAGATGAATCGATATCTGTTTGATCTACGTCTGTTAATCTTGCAACGTTTACATATTGTTCTTCATCAGCAACAGCCACTACATCTACAGTGATAGTAAGTGTTTCAACTTGTCCAATTGCCAAATCTCCAACCAACCAAGCTCCATTAGAAGTATCGTAAGTACCTTGACTTGCAACTGGTGCTGTTGCTGAATACGTATACCCTGCTCTTAATTGGTCGGTAACTTCTACTCCTGTTGCATCAATAGTTCCTGTATTTGTAACAGAAACCGTAAAAGTAACTTCATCTCCAGGATTCACTGGAGTATTTGTAGAAGTGTACGTTTTGGATACTTCGATATCTACATAATCACCAACAAGGCTAATTTGTGCAAAAGCAAAGTCGTCTTCTAAAGGTTTATCGTTATCTGGTGTAGAATCTGGATCAAACTGATCGCTCGCTGTAACCTGCACTCTATTATAATAATTTAGTAAACCTCCATTTCCAGGCTCAACAGTTGCTTCATAAGTAAGCGTTTGACTTCCTCCGTTTACAATATTTAGATTTGTCCAAATTGCTGAATTTCCAGACATACTACCTCCGTTGTTTACAGCAGTAAGTGTATATCCTGCTGGCAGATCATCTTGAATAGCTACCCCTGTGGCATTGCTTGGACCATCATTGGTAACAACTACGGTAAAAGTAACAGTATCGCCTATAGAAGCACTTGTTGGAGATACGCTTTTCGTAACACTTAAATCGGCCATTTGAGGCGTCACCACTGCACTATCTTCATCATCCTCACTTTGATCTCCATCGTCGTTATCTGGTGTACTATCACTATCCAATTGGTCAGCTGCTACTACTTGAGCTATATTTAAATATTCATCTAAACCACCAGTTGGCGCTAACACTTCAGCAGTAACAGAAGCTGTCAATGAATTTCCTGCTGGAACAGCAAAGTCTCTCCAAATAATTGTATTTCCTTGTTTTAAACCACTATTATTTATGGTTTTAACAGCATAACCTGCTGGAATATAATCTTCCACAGTAACGCCTGTAGCATCTACATCACTTTCGTTTGTAATAGTTAATGTAAAAGTTATAGTTTCACCTACATTTGGTGTGGTGGTATTTACAGTTTTCGATAAACTTAAATCGGTTAACGCAATTGGCACTGTCAAACTAGCTTCATCGTCGTCGTCAATTCCATCGTTTAAATCATCTTCACTAGAATTCGACGAAGGATCACTATCTGGATCGGCACTATTAGAAGTTGTAATTTCAGCAACATTGGTATAATTAGTTCCTGTACTATTTGGTGATGCCGAATAAGTTAAACTATTTGTAAATCCATTACTTACAGATAAGTTAGACCATGTAATTGTTTTATCTCCAGCATTGTAAACTCCATTATTAGAAGCTGTTCCTGTTATAAAATCATATCCATCTGGAATGGTATCTTTTACTGTAATATCACTTGCATTACCCGGGCCGTTATTTTTCACAAACAATCTAAACCCTACGCTTTCGCCAATATTAGCTTGTGTATGCGAAGCAGATTTTGTGAGTTCTAAGTCGGCTTGAAGAACAGAAATAGTTACGGTATCTTCATCATCATCGGCAATTCCATCAGCTAAATCATCTTCAGTAAAACCAACCTCAGGATCACTATCTGGATCTACTTGATCGGAACCAGTAATAAGCGCTTTATTTTCGTATGGCCCAGTTTTATTGATAGTAGCATCGAAAGTTACTGTTTTTGTTTCTCCTAACGGAACAGAAAGTCCTTCCCAACGAATTGCAGAATTTCCTGAATAATAAATTCCACCATCTGAAATTGTTCCTGAAACTACATCATATCCTGCTGGTAAAGCATCGGAAACTTCAACATTGGTAGCATCGGAAGTTGACCTTGCAGGATTGTTAAACACTTCAATAGAAAAAGTTACCACTTCCCCTGGAGAAACCATTGTTTTGGAAGCCGTTTTGGTAAGTTCTAAATCGGCACTTCCAATAATTTCAACTCTTACAATATCTGAAGCGTCTTCACAAACTCCGTTTGAGATTGTCCAAACGAAATAATAGATTCCTTTTTCTGTACCTGTAACTGTGGTATTTGGATTATTAACACCCGTAAATACAGCTTCATTTGGTCCCGAAAGTTGAGACCAAGCGCCTGTTCCAACTGTTGGTGTATTTGCTGCCATTACTAAAGTTGTAAACTCTGCAACAGTTTGATTTGGGCCAGCTTCTGCTGCCGTAGGGCTTGCAGAAACTTCAACTATTACGGTATCACTATCTGTACAACCTCCACGCTCGGTAGTCCACATAAACTCATACGTACCTGCAACCAAATTTAATACCGAAGTATTTGGGTTGTTTTCATTTCCAAAAGTTGGAGTATTTGGTCCACTAACAACACTCCAAGTTCCTACGGTTGTAGTATCGTCAACTGGAAAATCGGTAGCATCTAGGTTTGTTGTGGTTGTAGTATTTGGTGCTTGTAAACACAGTTCTTGATCTGGTCCAGCTTCCGCAGTAAAAGGAGGTTCGTCTACAAAAGTAATATCGACTGTATCTTCTGAAGGCGCACAGCTAGTTCCTTCGCCTGAAGGAATTGTAGAAACTGTCCACTTTAGAGTATACGTTCCTAAAACAGTAATATTTGAAATTGTAGTCGTTGGAGAATTCGGACTGTCGATAACTGCTTCTCCGCCAGAAGGATCAACTTCAAACGTCCACAATCCCACTCCTGCTGTTGGTGTTGTAGCACTCATTTGCGCTGTAAGCACACAAGCATCGTCTTGATCGGCACCTGCATTGGCTGTAGATGGCGCTGGAAAAACTGTTAAACGAATAATATCTGATTCTGTAGTACAATTTCCAACACTAAAATTCCATTCTAAAATATAAAACCCTGGAACATCTAAACCTGTAATTGTTGTATTTGCTGAAGAAGCATCTGTAAAACTAGCAGAAGCTCCATCGGGCTGAAACGAAATTCTCCACTCGGCAGTAACTCCATCTGGTGGTGTATTTCCGTTTAAAGTATATGTATTTACAGGAGATAAATCTGCCTGACACACTTGATCGTCTGCTCCTGCATCTGGAGAGTATTCTGGCGAACCGCTATTGGTAACTGTAATTTGGTCTGAACTTATACATCCTTCAATATCGGTTGTAAATTCAAAAACATATTCAGTTCCAGGTTCAATTTGTGCATTGGCAAGGTGACTATTAAACGGACTTTGAATAATAACAGCATCATTTCCTGTTGTTGAAACCTGTGTCCAAGTTCCTGTAGAACCTGCTTCCGCTTGTAATAAAACATTGGTTGCATTACACAATTGCTTGTCTGAACCTGCATTGGCTGGAGTCCCTATGGTAACAGTAACATCATCAGTACTAGCAGGACAGTTAGGGTCTCCTTTAATAGACCATCTAAAAACATACACGCCAGTTATCAACCCAGTAATAGTTGTAGAAGGATTGTTAACATCGGTTATTGTTGGGCTAACAGCTGGACCAGAAACAAGTGTCCAACTACCAATTTCAACATCTTCGTCAAAACTATTTGCTGACATTGTTACTGAATTACCTCCGTCGCAAACTGTTTGATCTTCACCTGCATTTGCTACTGTTGGCGGAATTCCAACATTTATTGTTACTTGATCGGAAGCTGTAGAACAGTTTCCTGATGCTACTGTCCATTCAAAAACATAAGTTCCTGAATAGGTAAAAGTTACTTCGGAAGTCGGACTTGTTTCATCTGAAAAAGTATAACCTCCAGATCCGTAAACTTGCGTCCACTGCCCTTCTCCATTTGAAGAAGTAGCTGCCATTGTAAATGTTGTTGCACAATCTTCTTGATCGGGTCCAGCATCGGCACTTGCAGCGTTATCAATTGTTATTAAAACATCATCAACTGTTGGCGCGCATCCAGTAGCTGCACCTATTGTCCATGTAAAAGTATATTCTCCATTTTCGGTAACAGTAACTGTAGCACTCGGATCGTTTACATCTGAAATCGTTGGGCCAGCTGGTGAAACTGTCCAAATACCTGTTTCTCCAATTCCTGGAGTATTTCCTTCTAATTTAAAACTTTCGGTTCCTGCTTCGTAACATCTATCTTCTCCTGCTACTGCTTGAGTCGGACTCACACTATCTCCAGTTGAAATTTGTACTTGATCTGAGCCAGAACTAATACAAGAACTACTGTTATTGGCTACAGTCCACTCTAAAGTATAAGTTTGATTGGTATCGTCAAAACCAGTGGCTGTTGTATTTGGATCGTTTACATCAGCAAAAACAACTGTCTGTGGTGCTCCATCATCTACTTGCGACCAAGTTCCTGTTTGTCCAGCATCTGGCTCACTCCCCGACAAGGTTACTTTTACACCCGTACATATATCCGATTGACTTGCGCCAGCATCTACATCTTCATCGATAATCGTATCAGAAACAATAACTTCTACATCCGATTGAGAAGATTCATCTGGATCGCATGCTCCTCCTGCCGAAGCCACCAAATATCTAAACACATATTTCCCTGGTTCTAAACCAGAAATAGCTGTAACTCTCGCAAACGGATTCAAAATATTTGCTTGGTTTGGTCCGCTTACCTGCGACCATACGGATTTACCTGATTCAATTTCATTTCCTGTTAAAGCTGTGGTGGTTACCCCACAGTCTAAAATTTGCCCTGTACCACCATTTGAAGGCGTAGGAGCTTTGGAAATGGTTACATTGATTTCATCTGTAACAATATCACATTCAGATAAAATATTTCCTGTTACTCTTCTTCGTAACGAAATTGTATAAGTCCCAGATTTTTCAAAAGTCAACTCCAAAGGAGAAGAATCAGAAAAACTTTGATAATCGGTTGGATAGTCAAAAGCCAATAAAGGTCCGCTTACTATACTATATTCGTTAGAACCACTACCCGTAACCGTAAAAGGTATTTCAACAGTTTCTAAACCGCAGGCAGCAATAATATCCATACCTCCGTTTGCTTCAATCGACAAATTGTTGTCATTATAACTTACCGTTACAGTGCTCGATGTACTACAACCCGTATTATCATTATTAATTATATATCTAAATCTATATGTATTGTTGTATGACAAACCTGTTACCAAAGTAGTAGGACTATTTGGATCGGTTATAGTTGCATCTGGCCCTTCTATTTGAACCCATTCTACAGTTTCTCCAGCAAAGTCAGGAGTATTTCCAACTAAAGTAGTTTGTGTAACGCCTGTGTCACAGAACACTTGGTTTCGATTTTCAGCAGAAGCTTGAGTAACATCTTGCGTAGCTCCTTCAACTGTAATAGTTACCATATCCGAACCAGAAACACAAGGACCATCTACAGTCCATCTAAAAACATAAGTCCCTTCAAAAAGTCCGTTTACCGTTGTTGTGTTACTATTTGGGTCGACAATATTTGGCTCTCTAGTACCACTTACAAACGACCAGGTCCCTTGTTGTCCTCCAAGTCCGTTTCCTGCAAAACTCCCTTGAAGATTAGTCGATTGAGATACTGTATAACAGCTATTTAAAACTTGATCTGGACCAGCATCAACTGGTTCCACACCACCATAATTAACAATTGTTATTTCGTCGTAAGTTTCACAACGCAATCCTGGAGCATATTCAGGACCTGTAATTGTCCATCGTAAAGTTGTAGATCCAGCACTTCCTTGTCCAAGCGTAATCGTTGTATTTTCATCATTTGTATTATTGATAGTAACTCCAGCATCATTCCCTCCAACAACACTCCACTCTCCTACTTCTCCAACATTGGCGGGTGCATTTCCTGTAATAACAATCGAACCAGAACTATCTGGACATGATTCTACATCGCCTCCAGCATTGGCAATAGTTATATTTTCTACTGAAATTGTAATTTCTTGAAAAACGTCATTTCCATCGCTACATGTTGCACTGTATCGAAACACATAATCGTTTCCTCCCGTCATTCCCGTAATAGTTGTATTTGGGTCGGTTGGATCTGTAATTACTACGGAAGGTCCTCCTGCTTGCGACCACACTGCACTATCGCTTAAATTTCCTGAAGACGATCCCGATAATTGATACGATGTAGCATCGCCACAAATAGTTTCATCGATACCAGCATTTACAGAACAATCTTGAGCAGACGCTGTAAATACAGAAAAGAAAATAAAAATTAATGAAATTATTCCGTTAGAACATTTAATACGTTTTTCAAACATTAAAAATAAATACGAAATCAAAGAGTAGAATTTAACCATATAGCTAGTATTAATCTATCCGCTAGAATTTATATTACTGAAATTAATAAAATAATTATAATCTTCTTACAAAAAACACATTACTTTCTATGATATATGCAATCAACGTTCAAAAATGCTGATTATATATCAAAAAAAGTGTTTATAGTTTAGGGGAGGAAATTATTTTGCAGGTATAAATTTAGGTAATTTTAACATCTTATTATAATTTCGAGTCGTTTTTTAAGTATTCTACATTATTATATTTGAAAAATATTCAACGCTAAACAAATTATCCTAACATGAAAAAAATCTTTTACGCGGGGTTAGCACTTACATTTGCTTGTAACAGCGCCCAGCAAAACAACAGTAGCACCAACAATAACACTTCCGAAGAAGTTTCGGATAGAGTTGGTTATGAAAAAACAATTACAGAGCAAGAACTTAAAGACCATTTATACATCTATGCTTCCGATGAGTTTGAAGGAAGAAACACAGGAGATGAAGGTCAGAAAAAAGCTGTTGAATATCTAAAGAAAGAATACGAAGCGCTAGGCATCCCTCCTGCGCAAAGCAATGGGAGTTATTTTCAAAAAGTACCGCTTGAGGTGAGCGGAGCGCCATCTGGTAGCATCACTGTTGGCAACAACACTTTTAATTTAGGTGAAGGTGTTATTACATTTTCTTTAGTAACAAATCAATCGTACGACATTGTTTATGCTGGTTACGGTATTGATACTGAAAAATATTCAGACTATAAAAATATCGATGTAAAAGGAAAATACGTACTTATAAAAATTGGTGAACCGCAAACAGATTACGGAAACTACATTTTAACAGGTACAAAGCAACCAAGTGTTTGGTCTAACTGGAGAGAAACTTTAGCTAGCAGAATTGAAATTGCTACTGAAAAAGGTGCGGAAGGAATTATTTATTACGATGATGCTTTTTACGACCGTGCGATTAGAAGATACCAACACTCATTAGAAAGTGCAGGAAACGGACAAATGTCTTTAAAAGCTGACGGAAAGAAAATCCCAACACTATTTGTAAATAGTAGCGTTGCGAAAAGTTTGCTATCTACTATCGAAACCGATTTTAAAGCGCAAAACTTAAATGAAGCTATTAAGTTGGATATTGAAAATGCAACAAAAGATATCGAATCTGAAAATGTTGTAGCCATTATCAAAGGAAAAACAAAACCTGAAGAATACGTAGTTATTTCGGCTCATTTAGACCATGTTGGTGTTGATGGCGACGGAAACGTATTTAACGGTGCCGATGACGACGGAAGTGGAACTGTTGCTATTTTAGAAATCGCAGAAGCTTTCAAAAAAGCAGCTGACGAAGGAAACGGTCCTGATAGATCGATTGTATTTTTACACGTTACAGGAGAAGAAAAAGGTCTTTTAGGTTCTGAATACTATTCTGAACACCCTGTATTTCCAATGGCAAACACAGTAGCTGACCTTAATATCGATATGATTGGTAGAATTGATCCAAAAAGAGAAGGTAACAGAAATTACATCTACCTTATTGGTTCAGACAAATTAAGCACCGAACTACATGAACTTTCTGAAGAAGTAAATAAAAAGTATGCAAATATTGAGTTAGACTACACTTATAATGACGAGAACGACCCAAATCGTTTTTACTACAGAAGTGACCACTACAATTTTGCAAAACACAATGTGCCAATTATCTTTTATTTTAACGGGACACATGCCGATTATCATAAAATATCTGACACTCCAGACAAAATTAACTACGACTTGCTTACCAACAGAGCGCGTTTAGTATTTCAAACTGCTTGGGAAATCGCAAACAGACCAAATAGATTGGTTGTAGATAAAGCTACAAAGTAATTCACATAGCTTATAAAATAAACAAAAGGCGAACATTTTCATGTTCGCCTTTTGTTTTTGTGTTCACCTTTTTTTAACCAAATAATAAGGCACAAAAAAAGCTTCCAAAATTGGAAGCTTTTATTTTTGGGTGGAAGACCGGTTTCGAACCGGCGACCTCTAGAACCACAATCTAGCGCTCTAACCAGCTGAGCTACAACCACCGTTTAATTGCGGATGCAAATGTAAGTCATTTTATCACTTCTGCAAAGAAAAAATGATGTTTTTTACAATAAATTTCCTAACTCATTAACTCCCAGCAATCTTTCAACAGTAAAACCTTCGGCGTGCTCTACTCCTATCAATCTTCCTAGGTCTCTTGCACGATAATCTACACTATCAAAAAAGTTTTTACTTGTTATTGGAGTTTCTGGTTCTTTACTTTTTGGATCGAAAAATTGAGAGCTATACGCTTTAATTGCTTCCATCTTCACATCCATAAAACCAGTAACATTTACCACAAAGTCGGGTTCTATATTTTTCCATTGAATATAGTGATACACCAATTTAGGACGCCATGCTTCTTGTACTACTCCATCCTCGGTAGTTTCAATCTTTTTTAATCCGCTTAAAAAACAAGCATCGCTAACCAATTTACTTCCTTTTCCGTGGTCAATATGTCTATCGTCAATAGCATTGCAAAGCACAATTTCTGGTTTGTACTTTCGTATCTTTTTAATCACTTCTATTTGATGCGCCTTATCATTTACAAAGAAACCATCAGCAAAACTAAGATTCTCACGAACAGATGCTCCTAAAATTTTAGTAGAGGCTGTAGCTTCCATATCTCTTATTTCTGCTGAACCACGTGTTCCTAACTCTCCACGGGTTAAATCGACAATCCCTACTGTCTTTCCTAATTTTATTTCTTTTGCTATAGTAGCGCCACAACCTAACTCTACATCATCTGGATGTGCGCCAAAGGCAAGTATATCTAACTTCATATTGAATGCTCTTATTTACTTCAAAAGTACATAATACTATTGATAAATTCCTTCGGAAGACAATTTTCTAGAAGAAGTAATCTTCAACACGACTGAAAATAAAAAAAGCTTCAGTAAAAAACTGAAGCTCTAAATTGTGTTTTTATCAGAAATAATTACAAAACAAATTTCAATAATTTTGCTTTTGTTTTAAATGGTCGTAATTTTTTCTTCATCGATTTTTTATATTTTTTGAAGTTATCTTCACCTAAAATATCGATTCCTTTCTTTTTTGTGTCGTTTTTCAACAATTTTAAATCGGCAATTTTCTTGTCTTTGTCTTTATCGCTTTTTAAAATATCTGAAACATTATCTACCAAGTTACTATTTAAGTCTTTTAATTCGCTCGACTGACTAGAAGAAAGGTTTAGCCCTATATCGTCAAAGCTATTCATAGTACTTAAAAAATCGGCTTTGGGGAAATCTTGTGCTGTAGCTGTATTTATGAATACAACGCCCATTACAAAGGCTAAAAATAGTCCTAATTTCTTCATCATAATTATTTTTACGTTTATTAATACGTAATAAATATACAACAATAAAAGATTATTCCCACAAAAAAATAGCAAATTAACGCTATGGTAAACTTGTTTGATCTTATTTATTAATCTTTTTGTAGCGCCAATAACTCACTACTGCAAGCACAGCAACAAAAGCAACTGCATAATACACAAAAGTTGGCGTGATTACTTTATCTCCGCTAGCGTATGAGTGTAACCCTGAAAGGTAAAAATTCACTCCAAAATAAGTCATCATAATACTTGCATAAGCAACAATACTCGCGAAGTTAAATGTCCATTTGCCACGAAGTCCTGGCACTAAACGCATATGGATAACAAAAGCATAAACCATAATACTAATAAGTGCCCATGTTTCTTTAGGATCCCAACCCCAATAGCGTCCCCAACTTTCGTTAGCCCATTGCCCCCCAAGGAAGTTTCCAATGGTTAGCATTACCAAACCAACAGTTAGCGCTAGTTCATTAATTATAGTGAGCTCTTGGATACTCAAATCCATTTTGGCTTTATTTTTCTTATTTGTAAAAACCATTAAAAACAAGGTAACGACTCCTAAAATCATTCCTAAAGTAAATGGTCCATAACTACCAACAATTACAGCAACGTGAATCATTAACCAATAACTATCTAAAACAGGTTGCAGATTTGCAATTGCAGGATCCAACCAGTTCATGTGCGCTCCAAAGAGAATAATTGCGGTAACAAAAGCCGTTGCAGCAACTGTTAGGTCACTTTTTCTAGCAAACAACAACCCTAACCCCATTGTACTCCACGCTACATACAACACACTCTCGTAAGCGTCACTCCACGGTGCATGACCACTTATATACCAACGCGCAGCTAAACCAGCTGTTTGTAAAATAAACATCAAGAAAATTGCTATTTTACAAACTAAAATTATCTTTCTTAAAACTTTAGAATCATTAAAAATCTGGATAATTATTGCAGTAAACATAACTATTCCGACAATAAGATACCAAATGAGTAATTCTTGAAATATATTGACTTTATTATACAGAATTTCAGTTTTTATTTTTGTTGCTGAAGGCAATACTTCGGCTCCGTAATTTTGTTGATTTTGCTTGAAAGCTTCTACAATTTTATCTGCTTGCGAATAATCTCCAGTGCTCTTGGCTTGTTGCAAGGACATTACATAAAACGATAAAGACTTGTCAACAAAGTTGGCATACAAAGAATCTTTTATTTTGTATTCTCCCTTTTGGAAAGCTGTAGCCGAAATCCACTTATGATTTTCGTCGTTAGGCAACGGAAAAATTTGAAGCACTTCGCCTCCTAAAGCTTGATTTATTAATCCTAATTTTAAATCGAATTCTTTAAATCCTTTTTGAAATTGATTTGGAGTATTGGTTGCATACGCATCTTGAAGGTATGGTGATAATTTATAATTTACCCCTTCAAAAAAGTCGACTGCTTTTACATATCCTTGATCTTTTGGCACACCTATTACTGTACGAATACTATCATTTTTACTTGTAATATAAATCATGTCTACGTTATACCACAACGCAGGATTTTGAATCATAGACAGCAACACTTGGTTTGCATCTAAACCTTCAAACGAATCGGATTTGGTAAGTTTTCTAACAAGTTCAGAAGCAAATGTATTTACAGGCTTCATTCGCCCTTGGCTATCTTGAATAATAAGCTCTCCAAACTTTGTTGCATGCTCTTTAGGTACAATTGTAGATTTTAAAATTGAATCTACTTGTTGTTTTGTAGGCGCGGTAATATGGATGTGCTCATCTTCACCATCTGTATGCACATGCTCCTCTTCTACTTGTTGTTCTTCAGGATGCTCAATAGTTCCATGCATCGGAATGTTTTGTGAAAAACCGTAGCTAAAACTTAAAAACAACACCAATACAGTTAAGTTTGCTTTTTTGGCTCTTACTTTATCCAACATTTCGCCTAAATTTTTAAAGCGTGTTTTTCCGAAGAACATAATCCCCATTAAGCCTGCATAAAGCAAAAAGTAACCAATATAGGTAATCCAAGTTCCCCAAAAATCATGGTTTACAGAAAGGATTGTACCTTGTTCATCTGGATCGAAACCAGATTGAAAAAAGCGATATCCTCCATGATCTAAAATATGATTCATATAAATATCATAATCAAAAGAACGCTCATCGTTTACGGTAACTTTACTCATAAATGAAGAATATCCTTTTTCGGTTCCTGGATATTTTTCAGCTACAAAATCGTTTAAAGTAACGCTAAATGGTAAATCTTTTTTAATCGACCCAAAAGATAAGTGAAACTCTAAATCTCCAATCTTTACAGTTTTAGGCTCGTTTAAGTGTCCTACTCCACCTAATACTTTTACTTGTTTGGTTTCGTTGTTTGCAGTAATATTTAAAATGATAGCATCTTCGTCGTTTGGTGTTTTCACCTCTTTTTCCACAACTCCATATTCACCTTTAATTACAGGGTCTGGAAATACAAACTGCATCCCAGCTGTGTTGTATAAAGATCGATACATTAAAGGCTGTAAACTATCTTGTACTAAAGTGCCTTGAAATTGATCGGCCATACGCATAAAAGAACCATCAAAAGGAGATTGAATAGTGCTTATACTATCTTTAATTGTGATATTGATAGCTCCGTCGGTAGGTTTATTTAAAGCGAATAAAATATTGTGAATACTTGAAACTTCGCCACTTTTAAGGTAATGATCGTGACGGTTTCCGCCACCAGCTTCAACAATTTTTAAATAAGTCTCTCCATCTTCAGAAGCAATAAGTCCTTCTTCTGCACCCTCAATAAAACCAGCGTACGAAACCGTAAAAGGGTTTCCGTTAAAATCGGATTTCCAAGGTAAAGAAGTTTTAACCGCTTCTTTACTTATCATAATTTCATCTTGAAGAGCTTTACGTCTTGGCTCTCCATTAATTTCTCCATCAACAAAAACCGAAACATACTTTTGTTGTGTTAAAATATAATCTGCAGTTTCACCTTCTCTAATTGGCATGGCTCCTTCAAAACCAAAATAACGTGTTACAAACGCACCACCTATTATTAAAATAAACGACAAATGGAGTAACAACACTGGCCACTGCTCTTTTCTAAACAAACGATAGCGTTTAATATTTCCGAGGAAATTTATCATAAATAATAGCATGATTATCTCAAACCATCGTGTGTTGTAAATCCAAATTTTGGAAGTTTCTGTACTGTACGAATTTTCAATAAATGTTCCAAGTGCCATTGCTACTGCAAAAACAACAAAAAGTATGGCCATTAATCGAGTGGAGAATAAAATTTTCTTTAGGGAGTCTAACATTGGTCTTAAAAGATTTTTCTCAGTATGAGTTTAAGCTTAAAAACAAAGCCATATTTATATTTTCTATCAAACAACTCTTAAAAAATAGCGAAGTTTAATATGATTATTTTTCAGTTGGCAAAAATAAGGTGTTTTTATTATTTTTTACGTTAAAAAAGCATTTTCTTAACCAACGTTTCTTTCCGTAAATCAACAGGGTTAAATGCTTCTATATTTTAGAAAATTCCGTTATTAAAATCGCTTTCAATTGTGTATTTTAGCAAGATGTTAAAAATTGTACTTCTTGGTGGCGGAAATGTAGCTCAGCATCTTTTGGAGGTGTTCTCCAAAACTCCAACTACAACAGTTGTTCAGTGCTACAACAGAAACCTATCTACTATTGAAAACTTTCAAAAACACACCGAAATCACTAATAATTTAGAGCAATTAAAGCCTGCCGATGTTTACATTATTGCCATTAAAGACGATGCAATTGCTGATTTTTCAAGAAGTCTGCCGTTAACAAACAAACTGGTGGTGCACACTTCTGGAAATGTACCTATGCTTACTTTAGCTGATAAAAACAGACGCGGTGTATTTTACCCGCTACAATCATTTTCAAAAGAAAAAGAAGTAAACTTTAGCAAGATTCCTATTTGTATTGAAGCTGAAAATGAAGCCGACTTAAAAACATTACAAACCCTTGCTGAAGCTATAAGTCAACATGTTTACACTATTACTTCAGAACAACGAAAAACATTGCATGTTGGAGCTGTTTTTGTAAATAATTTTGTGAATCAACTATATCAAATTGGGAGTGAAATATGTGAAGAAAACAAAATTCCTTTTGAAATTTTACAGCCACTTATTAGTGAAACTTCAGAAAAAATAAAAACACTCACACCGCTAGAAGCGCAAACAGGACCTGCAAAAAGAGAAGACACGGCAACGATTAATTCGCACTTAAAATTATTAAAAAACGAAGATTTTAAAGATATTTACAAACTCATAACAAAAGTTATTATCAAAACGCATGGAAGAGAAAAGTTATAAAGAATACCTCGAGCATATTACCACTTTTATTTTTGATGTTGATGGCGTTTTAACCGACGGAACCATTACCATTACAACCGACGGACAATTATTACGAAGCATGAATGTAAAAGACGGTTATGCACTAAAAACGGCTTTAAACAAAGGCTATAATGTGTGTATAATTTCTGGCGGAAATAACGAAGGCGTTCGCGCCCGACTACGCGGATTAGGAATCACCGACATCCATTTGGGAGTTCATAACAAAATTGACACCCTCGACGAGTATTTTGATATTTATAATATTAAAGCTGAAAATGCATTATATATGGGCGATGATATCCCAGATTACCATGTTATGAAAATGGTTGGAATGCCTTGTTGCCCAAATGATGCTGTTGCTGAAATTAAAGAAATATCGAAGTATATTTCTCACAAACAAGGTGGAAAAGGTTGTGTTCGTGATGTAATCGAACAAGTTCTTAAAGTTCAAGGAAAATGGAACGATAGCTTTGACGCCAACTATGATTGATACAGTAACTAAATTTTAGTTTTTAAATCGTAATAAAACCAAACATACACCATGATTTTAAACGAAAAACTTAAAAATTACAACCTTATTTTAGCTTCTGGTTCTCCAAGAAGACAACAGTTTTTTAAAGATTTAGGATTGGAATTTGAAATCCGTTTAAAAGAGGTAGATGAAGTTTACCCAGAGCGTTTATACAAATACGAAATCTCCGATTATTTAGCGCAACTAAAAGCGCTACCGCACAAAGAAGAACTCAAAGAAAATGATATTTTAGTTACTTCAGACACTATTGTTTGGCATAACGAACAAGCGTTAGGGAAACCTAAAAACAAGGAGGAAGCTATTGCAATGTTAAAGTCTCAGTCTGGAAAAATGCACGAAGTGGTTAGTTCTGTTTGCTTTACAACAACCAAGCTCGAAAAAACTATAAACCACACTACAAAAGTATTTTTTAAAGAGCTTACCAACGAAGAAATAGACTATTACGTTACCAACTTTAAACCCTACGACAAAGCTGGTGCCTATGGAATTCAAGAATGGATTGGACAAATTGGTATTGAAAAAATTGAAGGCTCTTATTTTAACGTTGTGGGCATGCCTGTTTTTGAAGTGTATCGCACTTTAAACTCCATCATCGAATCCTAATTTTATCATAATAGTTTCGCTTCTGGTAAATTCCATTTGGAAGTATCTTATCTTTGTTTTTTTAAATATGTAAATTTTTTATGACAGAATATATCAGTATTTACAGAGAAGAAATTATAAAAACGCTAATCGCGATTGCCATTTTATTTTTAATTCGTTTTTTATTGTTTAAAACAGTTAAAAAAGTTGGTAAAATTGGTGATATCGACAGAAATAGAACTCTTCTTATTTTAAAATATTTCAACGTTTTTATTTTCACTATCGGCGCCATTGCAATTAGCTTTTTATGGGGTGTCGATTTTGAAGATTTAGGGCTACTCTTCTCCTCTGCTTTTGCTGTTATTGGAGTTGCCTTTTTTGCTTCTTGGTCTATTTTGAGCAATGTAACTGCAGGGATAATTTTGTTCTTTTCATTTCCTTTTAAAATTGGCGACCGCATCCGTATTCAGGATAAAGACTTCCCTTCAGAAGCAATTATTGAAGACATAAAAGCATTTCATTTACACCTTCGTACCGACGACGGCGAACTTATTACCTATCCAAACAGTTTAATGCTTCAAAAAGGAATTGTTGTAATCGACAAACCTCAAAGAGAAGACGAAGGTACAAGTACACTATAAGTTTGACTTCTTCTAAAGTTTGAATTGACCAACACTTCTATTTTTTCTGAAGAATATACTTCTAGGTAATTGACTAACTTCAGAAATTCTATCAATTATATTATTCAGTATATAAATTGTAAAATTCTACTGTAACTAACACTTAATCAAAAGTATTAGTAGCAATAAAAAATTGCACACATCAAAAAATGTACATATATTTGTACATCATAAAATACATTTATTATGCAAATTACAACTGTATCCGACTTTAGAAAAGATATCAAAACTTATCTGGATAGAGTCGTAAAAAACTTTGAAACCTTAATTATCAATCGAGGTAAAGATTCAGGAATAGTGGTAATGTCATTACAAGAATACAATTCATTAATGGCTACAAACCATGAACTTTCCTCAAGGAAAAATGAAATGAGGTTAGATGCTGCCATCGAAAAACTCAAAAAAGGAGAATCTTTCGCTAAAGACCTTATCGAAGACTAAAACTATGAAATATGTTTTTGTAGATGAGTCTTGGGAGGATTATCTGTACTGGCAGAAAATAGATAAAAGGAAATTGAAAAAAATCAATGAACTTTTAAAAGATATAGCCCGTAACCCTTTTGACGGAATTGGAAAACCAGAAGCTTTAAAACATAAGTACGCAGGATTCTGGTCTAGACGAATTGATAGTGAACATAGATTGATATATCAATACAAAGAAGGGGAAATCTTAATTGCAAAATGCAGGTTTCATTACGACTAAAATACTATCCTTAAAAATAAACAAGTAATGTAAATTTTACTTCTTCTAAAATTTGAATTGCACCAACATTTCTATTTTTTCTGAAGAGTATACTCCTAGGTAATTGACTAACTTCAGAAATACTATCAACATTGTATAGTGAATAAAAGTTTTTTCACGAAGAAACACAATTCGTTATATTTGATTTTTCTCAACCTATTTACTCATCATACATGAAAAAAACAATACTCCTAAACCTCCTACTCCTTACTTGTTTAAGCACTTTTGCACAACAAAACAATCAATCACCACTTAGTATTCCGCAAATTATGCAGGGCGATGATTTTGTTGGAAACTTACCCTCCAATGCGTATTGGTCGTTAGATGGGAAAACAATCTACTTCGATTGGAATCCAGAAAATGCGTTTAGTGATTCGCTTTATAGCTACGCTGTTTCTTCCGAAGAAATAAAAAAAGTTTCGTTTATAGATGCCTATCATTTACCGTCTGCTTACGGAACTTTCAACAGCAATCGCACTAAAAAAATATACACTAAACACGGCGATTTATTTTTAGCTGATATTCCTTCAGGGAAAATTATACAAATTACGCAAACACAAGAACGCGAGAGTAATGCACACTTTACGCAAAACGAACAAAAAATTGCTTTCGTAAAAGATAAAAACATCTACACTTGGGATATTGCCACTGGAACAACCAAACAAATTACTGATTTTTCAGAAAAAAAAGCACCAAAAGAAGTTAAAAGAGATACGAAAGATGAATGGTTGTATCAAGACCAAATTGCGCTTTTTGATGTTTTAAAAGAACGCAAAGCGAAAGAAGAACAAGCTGAAATTTTTGAAGAAAAAGAATCATTGTTAAATCCGCTACCAATTTATACTGATGGGAAATTAATTTTCAATCAACAAATAAGTCCCGACGGAAGGTTTGTAACCTATTTAACAGTAAAAAGAGAAGACAATAAAGGAACTATTACACCTCATTTTGTTACCGAATCGGGTTATACCGAAGACCAACACACCCGTTCTAAAGTAGGAAACACACCAGATACGTACGAACTTTTTGTATACGACACCAAAACTAGAAAGAATTATCCTGTCGCACTCGACAATCTAGAAGGACTTGATTATATACCTGAGTACACCAAAGATTACCCAGACAAGCCTTATGAAAACGAAAACCGAATTGGATATATTAGTGGTCCTAATTGGAATTCAGATGGAACAAAAGCAGTTTTAGATATTATCGCCAACGATTACAAAGACCGTTGGATTGTGCTTTTAAATACTGAAGATGGTACGGTAACAAACTTAAATCATCAACACAACAAAGCGTGGATTGCAGGCCCAGGAATTGGTGGATATAGAGGTGGCGACCTCGGTTGGATGCCCGACCAAAAAAGCATTTGGTTTCAATCGGAAGAAAGTGGATATTCTCATTTGTATACGCTCAATGTAAATTCTAAAAAGCAAAAAGCGTTAACATCGGGAGCATTCGAAATTTACGACCCACAAATTTCTTCTGATAAAAAACATTGGTATTTTTCTGCAAATAAAAACCATCCTGGAGACCGACAATTTTACAGAATGCCACTCCAAGGCGGAAAGTTTGAACAGCTTACAGAAATGTCTGGAAGAAACGACGTAGTACTATCGCCAGACGAAAAGTTAATGGCAATTCTATACTCGTATTCTAACAAACCAACCGAGTTGTTTATTCAAGAAAATCCTGTATTTAATCAAAATTCAAAGGCTAAGCTACTTACACATTCTACCACCAAAGCTTTTAATACTTACGCTTGGAAAGCTCCAGAAAACATCACTTTTAAAGCCTCTGATGGCGCCGAAGTGCATGCGCGTTTGTACCAACCAAATACCGATGTGAAAAACAACGCCGCAATAATTTTTGTTCATGGCGCTGGATATTTACAAAATGCGCATAAATGGTGGAGTTCGTATTTTAGAGAGTACATGTTTCACAACTTTTTAGTGGATAATGGTTATACCGTTTTAGATATCGATTACCGAGGAAGCGCAGGCTATGGTGCCGATTGGCGTACAGGCATATATCGACACATGGGTGGAAAAGATTTAAGTGACCAAGTGGATGGTGCTAATTTTATGGTGAATACACTCGGAATTGATAAAGAAAAAATTGGAATTTACGGAGGTTCTTATGGTGGTTTTATTACGCTTATGGCAATGTTTAACGAAGCTGAAACTTTTAAAGCTGGTGCAGCTATTCGTTCGGTTGGAGATTGGGCAGCTTACAACCATGGTTATACCGCACGCATTTTAAACACTCCTGCTACCGATAGTTTGGCATACCGAAGAAGTTCGCCTATTTATTTTGCTGATGGTTTAAAAGGCGATTTGCTTATTTTACACGGAATGGTAGACGACAATGTTCATTTCCAAGACATGGTTCGGCTATCTCAACGTCTTATTGAACTCGGGAAAACAAATTGGGAAATGGCTGTATATCCTGTCGAAAGACATGGATTTACAAAACCGAGTAGTTGGACAGACGAATACTTGCGCATCTATAAATTGTTTAACAAAAGTTTACTAAACAATTAGCAGTTGCCCACTCGAGCTACCAACAATTATTTTTATATTTGATTTTATACCTAAAACACAAAGCATGCAAAAAATAGTAACCTTTCTTTTTATTGGATTGGTATGTACATTTTCGACCTTTTCTCAAAAACCTAAAACGTATGCTAGTACGGATATCTATGAGGCGGTACAAAAGCTAAACTTTTTGGGTACAGCACTATATATTGCAGCACATCCAGACGATGAGAATACACGTTTAATTTCGTATCTCTCAAATGAAGTAAAAGCCCGAACAGCCTATTTATCACTAACACGAGGTGATGGCGGACAAAATTTAATCGGTGCCGAATTAAGAGAGCTTTTAGGAGTTTTAAGAACACAAGAACTTCTGGCTGCAAGACGTGTAGATGGCGGCGAGCAGTTTTTCTCGCGTGCCAACGACTTTGGGTTTTCAAAACATCCTGACGAGACTTTAGAAATTTGGAACAAAGAAGAAGTCCTTGCTGATGTTGTTTGGGTTATTCGAAATTTTAAACCCGATGTAATTGTCAATCGGTTTGACCACAGAAGTCCTGGAACTACTCATGGCCATCACACTTCGTCGGCGATGCTAAGTGTTGAAGCTTTTGATTTGGTTGGTAATAAAAACAGCTATCCGCAACAATTGCAATACACCGATGTTTGGCAACCTACACGCTTATTTTTTAATACCTCGTGGTGGTTTTATGGAAGTCAAGAAAAATTTGAAAATGCCGATAAGTCAAAAATGTTGGGCGTTGACATTGGTACCTACTACCCTACACGCGGACAAAGCAATAACGAAATAGCATCCATTGCTCGTAGCCAACATTTAAGTCAAGGGTTTGGAGGTATTTCGGCACGTGGTTCGGAAATGGAATACATCGAATTATTAAAAGGAAGTCTTCCTGCGGATAAAAATAACATCTTTGATGGCATAAACACTACGTGGACACGTGTTGAAGATGGTGTCGAAATTGGTGAAATTTTAAATGAAGTAGAAACAAACTTCAATTTTAAAAATCCATCGGAGCACCTTCCGCAGTTGGTTAAAGCTTATCAGTTGATTGAAAAGTTAGATGATGCATACTGGCGCGCTGTAAAATCCGAAGAAATCAAAAAAATTATTGAAGCCTGTAGCGGACTTTTCATTGAAGCTACAACCACACAAGCTTCTGCGGTTCCTGGAGAGCAAGTTACCATTGAAACTTCTGTTTTAAATCGTTCGAATGCAGTGATTTCACTTGATAAAATTGAAGTTCAGCCTGTAAAATCAACCGAAAATATTCAGAAAAAACTTAACAATAATGAGTTTTTAAAAGAAAGTATTTCGATTACAATTCCTGAAAACAGCAACTATACGGCTCCATATTGGCTAAAAGAAGAAGGAAGTTTGGGTATGTACAAGGCACCACAATTGTTAAGAGGCAAGCCAGAAACACCGCGTTTGGTGAAGGCTACTTTTTATACCACAATTGAAGGCGTTGTAATTCCGTTTGAAAAAGATATTGTTTACAAATATTCTAAACCCGATAAAGGCGAATTGTACCAACCTTTTGAAATTCTACCAAAAGTTTCAACCGCGGTTGCCAATAAAGTGGTTATTTTTTCTGAAGAAAATGCCAAGGAAATTCCTGTTACAATCACGGCAGGGACAAATAATATTTCAGGAAGCATTCATTTAAACGCTCCTAAAAACTGGAATATTCTTCCGAAGGAAATCGATTTTTCCATTGAAAAGAAAGGTGATACTAAAACTGTGTTTTTCACGGTCGCTCCACCTTCCGAAGAAAATCAAGCAACGCTAACCCCTACGGTAACAATAGGAAATAAGGTTTTTGATAAAGAACTCGTTACCATTGCTTACGACCACATTCCTACGCAATCGGTTTTACTTCCTGCAAGTTTTAAAGCGGTACGTTTGGATATTCAGAAAAACGGAGAAAACATTGCATATGTTGCTGGTGCAGGCGACGAAGTGCCAGAAAGTTTACGTCAAATTGGCTACAAGGTAACTGTTATTCAGCCAGAGAGCATCAGCAGTAGTTATTTAGCAAATTTTGATGCTGTGGTAATGGGGATTCGTGCCTACAACATCCATGAATCACTTCAGTTTAAACAACCTATTTTATTAGATTATGTAAAAAACGGCGGAAATTTGATTGTACAATACAATACTGCTAGCAGAAGCGGGTTCAAAATGGAGCATTTGGCACCTTATTTGTTGGAAGTTTCGAGAGACCGTGTTACCGATGAACATGCTGAAGTGAGTTTTAATGCACCTGAAAATCCGTTATTAAACACGCCAAACAAAATTTCAGCATCCGATTTTGATGGTTGGGTTCAAGAACGCGGATTGTACTTCCCGAACCAATGGGGAGATGAATTTACCGCTGTTTTGTCGATGCACGATAAAGGCGAAAGCAAAAAAGACGGAAGTTTACTCATTGCGCCCTACGGAAAAGGTTACTATATTTACTCTGGATTAAGCTTTTTTAGAGAACTTCCTGCTGGAGTTCCTGGAGCTTACAAAATATTTGCCAATATGCTTTCGGTAGGAAAAGAAAGTGACACCAACATAACGCCCATAAAAGGATAAAAATGCAAGGTAAATTTGAATGGAAAAGAGCGTACACAATTGTGTTGATTATGAACATGATTTACATTTTTATTTTTTATCTAATCATGATTTCAAACCGATAACCTATGGAAGTAATTGATTGGATTGTACTTATTGGCACCCTACTTTTTATAGTTGGTTATGGGTATTTAAAAACAAAAGGAAGTCAAAATGTATCCGACTATATTCTGGGAGGAAAAGAAGCCAAATGGTATACCGTTGGTTTATCGGTAATGGCAACTCAAGCCAGTGCCATAACGTTTTTATCGACACCTGGGCAAGCTTTTCACGACGGAATGGGCTTTGTGCAATTTTACTTCGGGCTCCCGCTCGCTATGGTTATTATTTGCATTGTTTTTGTCCCAATTTACCATAAATTAAATGTTTACACTGCTTACGAATTTTTAGAGACTCGCTTTGATGCCAAAACACGCTCGCTAGCAGCTATATTGTTTTTAATTCAACGCGGATTAGCTGCAGGGATTACCATTTATGCGCCTTCAATTATTTTATCGGCAGTACTTGGTTGGGAAACAAAAACTCTCAATATTGTCATTGGGATATTGGTTATCATTTACACCGTTTCTGGAGGTACAAAAGCGGTAAGCGTTACCCAAAAGCAGCAAATGTTTGTAATTATGACTGGAATGTTTACAGCATTTTATTTGGTAATGAGCTACCTTCCAGACGATATAACTTTTGGAAAAGCATTAAAAATTGCTGGCGCCAACGATAAATTAAACATTTTAGATTTTTCATTAAATCCAAAAAGTCGATATACCTTTTGGAGCGGGATTACAGGCGGATTGTTTTTAGCACTCTCCTACTTTGGTACCGACCAAAGTCAGGTGCAACGCTATTTGTCGGGAAAATCTGTTAGGGAAAGTCAGTTAGGACTTATCTTTAACGGACTTTTTAAAGTTCCAATGCAGTTTTTTATTTTATTGGTTGGGGTTATGGTTTTTGTGTATTACCAATACAATCATTCTCCATTAAATTTTAATCCTGCTGCTGTCGAGGCCGTCGAACAATCTGATTATGCCGAAGCGTATAAATCTTTAGAAGAAAGTCATCTTCAGCTAGAAAAAGAAAAGAAAATTGCACAAGATAGATACTCTGCTGCCTTAGATGTAAAGGATTACGAACTGATTATGTCGGCCAAAAAGAACATTCAAAACATCAATCAACAAGAAATAAAAAGTAGACAAGAAGCCAAAAAACTCATTCAAAAAGTTGATGAAGACCTCGAAACCAATGATAAAGATTATGTGTTTATTCATTTTATTCTGAATAATATTCCAACGGGATTAATGGGCTTGCTCCTGGCAGTAATTTTTTCGGCAGCAATGTCTTCTACGGCTTCAGAATTGAATGCTTTAGGAACTATTACCACCATTGATATCTTCCGAAGAAAACAAAAAACAACACGCGATGAAAAGTATTACTTAAAAGCATCGCAGTGGTTTACATTTGCTTGGGGAATTATCGCTATTTTATTTGCAAATTTTGCATCGCTACTCGATAATTTAATTCAGCTTGTAAACATTATCGGTTCTATTTTCTACGGAAATGTACTCGGAATCTTTTTAATTGCATTCTTTATCAAATTCATCCGTGGAAATGCTGTTTTTATCAGTGCGATAATCACTCAAATTGCGGTGATTTTAATTTATTATTTTGCCATTCATCAATACGAAGCAGGAAACGAAAAGCTAGGTTACCTATGGCTTAATTTTATAGGATGTGCGCTAGTTATTTGTATCGCGTTGCTTATTGAACTTATTAACAGAACACCGCATGCGCTCAAGAAATAAAAAGGTAAAATGGGGAATTTTAGCCCCAGGACATATTGCTCATAAATTTGCAAAAGATTTACTAACCGTAAAAGAAGCCGAATTGTATGCCGTTGCCTCCAGAACTTTGGAAAAGGCTACCGCTTTTAAAGAACAGTACAATGCAAAAGTTGCCTACGGAAATTACTTAGATTTAATTACCGACCCACAGGTTGACGCCATATACATAGCCACACCACACACGTTTCATAAAACTTATACAATTGATTGTCTTCAGCATAAAAAAGCAGTATTGTGCGAAAAACCATTGGCGCTAAATAGTGCCGATGTAGATTTGATGATACAAACGGCAAAGCAAGAAAATGTACTTTTAATGGAAGCTTTGTGGACTTATTTTTTACCACATTACCAATTTGTGCTTGAGTTTATTCAGGAAGGAACTTTTGGAAAAGTAACAGCTTTGGAAGTCGATTTTGGATTTCAACCAACATACAACCCCAACTCAAGGTTGTTTGACAAACAATTGGGAGGTGGAAGTTTATTAGACATTGGAATTTACCCTATTTTTTGTGCGCTCTCTATTTTAGGCAAACCAGAAAAAATAAATGCAAAAGCAACTTTTTTTGAAACAGGAGCCGATTCGTCTTGTTCTATGGAATTTACATATCCCGATGGTGTTACAGCCAAACTCTACTCTACTCTCTTAGAAACAACGCCTACGGAAGCAACAATACATTGCGAAAAAGGAACCATACAGCTACATACTAAATTTCATAAACCTACCCCCGTTACACTAACCGATTTAAACGGAAAACAAACCGTTAAAGACTTTGGTGTTACTACCGAAGGCTACAGTTTTGAAATTGCTCATTTCAATAATTTGGTGCAAATGGGAAAAACTGAAAGTGATATTATGACGCATCAGTTTAGTCATTCGCTCATGGAAACTATTGATAAAGTCAAAGAAGAAATCGGACTTAGTTATTGTTATTAGTTGGTAGTTGGTAGTTGGTAGTTGGTAGTTGGTAGTTGGTAGTTGGTAGTTGGTAGTTGAAAATACTATTTAAAGATTGAATAATTGAATTATTAAAAGATTAAACTCTGTCACCTCGAGCTTGCCTTTGTCGGTAGACAGGCGGAGTCGAGAGGTCTAAACTAATTGATTCAAAGATTCAAAGATTAAAAAATTAAAAAGATTGAATGATTTAAGAATTAAAAGATTAAATTACTGTCTGTATTCCTATACAAAGTTCTGTCACCTCGAGCGAAGTCGAGAGGACTATAACAGTTAAACAATTCCACACTTTAACGTTTCAACAAAACAACAAAACCTTACGCGTTGGTGTGTTCTATTTTCTTGTAAGAAGCAATAATTTCTTTTACCAATCTGTGGCGAATTACATCTTTATCATCTAAATATAAAATCCCAATTCCTTGTACATCTTTCAGCACTAAAATCGCTTCTTTTAACCCTGATGTAACACGACGCGGTAAATCTATCTGTCCAGGGTCTCCAGTTATGATAAACTTTGCGTTTTTCCCCATTCTGGTTAAAAACATTTTCATTTGCGCATGTGTTGTATTTTGAGCTTCATCCAAAATTACAAACGCATTATCTAACGTACGCCCACGCATAAAAGCCATTGGCGCAATTTGTATCACTCCAGTTTCTATGTAATTTGCTAATTTTTCCGCAGGAATCATATCGCGTAAAGCATCATAAAGTGGTTGCATGTATGGGTCGAGTTTTTCTTTTAAATCGCCCGGAAGAAACCCAAGACTCTCCCCTGCTTCTACCGCTGGACGGGTTAAAATAATACGACGTACTTGCTTTTCTTTCAACGCTTTTACTGCCAATGCAACACCTGTATACGTTTTTCCTGTTCCTGCAGGACCAATAGCAAAAACCATATCGTTTTTCTTCATCAACTCTACTAAACGCTGTTGGTTTGCTGTTTGCGCTTTTATCAAACGTCCGTTAACACCGTGCAATAGAATTTCGCCATTTATTTTGGCATCAATTTCTTCTTGTCCGCTATCGCTAGTTAAAATACGCTCTATGGTATTCTCATCGAGTTTGTTGTATTTCCCAAAGTGAGAGACCAGCATGTCTAGTCTTTTATCAAATTCTTCCAAAAGTTCTTCATCACCAAAAGCTTTAATTTTATTTCCTCTGGCAACGAGTTTCAATTTCGGATAATACTTCTTTAATAATTCAATGTTTACATTGCTAGGTCCAAAAAAGTCTTTCGGATTGATTTCTGTAAGTTCGATGATAAGTTCGTTCAAAAGCAAAATTTTAAGTGAGTATTCAGCTAAAATATAGTCGTATAAAAAGTACGCATAAAAATGGAAAATCTATTACTTTTTAGTAGGTTTGTGCTAAACATTTTTTTAAACCTATTTTTGTTACCATTTCTAACAAACTTAAGGAAAAAAACACTTTCTTAAATTAAAAAAATATCAACATTTTTATAAATGGCTATAATAACTTTAACTACAGATTTTGGTGAGCGGGATCACTTTGTAGGCGCCATAAAAGGGTTTATTTATAGTGAAATTGAAAATGCTACAATTGTTGATATCTCTCATTTAATTAGTCCGTTTAACATTGTTGAGGCCTCCTACATTTTAAAAAATGCCTACAAAACCTTCCCAAAAGGTTCTGTACATATTATTGGTGTAGATTCTGAGTTAACCCCCATCAACAAACACGTAGCGGTTAAAATTGACGGTCATTATTTTATTGGCGCCGATAACGGAATTCTCTCTTTATTGGCTAGTGAAATAAACCCCGAAAAAATGGTCGAAATTAATATTCACGACCGTATTGAAAGTGTTTTCCCTGTACTTGACGTTTTTGTAAAAGTAGCAGGACACATCTCTAGGGGCGGAACTCTTGAAGTTATCGGAAAGCCTATTAGCGAATTAAAAATGTTAAAAGGACTTTCGCCAATTGTTAACAACGAAGAAAACCAAATTATAGGTACTGTAATTTATGTTGATAACTACGGAAATGTGATTACCAATATATCGAAACAAATTTTTGAACGCTACAAAAGAGGTCGCGATTTCGAACTTTGGGCTCGTAACCATAAGTTTTCTAAAATTTATTCGAAATACAGCGATTGTATTAATTTTGATGCTGAAAGTGTAACGAATAAAGATGGTGAAAAACTGGCGATTTTTAACTCTGCTGGTTTAATCGAAATTGCATTATACCGCAGTAATCTCGATACGGTTGGTGGCGCTTCTACCCTTTTAGGATTAACATATAGAGATACGATTAAAGTTAGTTTTATATAGATGCAAAAGGGAAATGGGATTAGGGAATGAGACACTAGAGATTAAACTTATATAAAAACAAAAAACATACGTGACAGCAATTATAAAAAGAGAAATAAGTAGTTTTTTTTCAACCCCTATCGCCTATTTGGTTATTGGGTTGTTTTTAGTTTTAAACGGTTTGTTTTTATGGGTTTTTAATGGCGATTTCAATATTCTTGAAAGTGGATTTGCCGATTTACATCCGTTTTTTCAATTGGCGCCTTGGATTCTAATTTTCTTGACTCCAGCCGTTACCATGAAAAGTTTTTCAGAAGAAAAGAAAACAGGAACATTGGAACTCCTCTTAACACGCCCCATTACTAAAACTCAAATTGTACTCGGTAAGTTTTTTGGAACTTTTATATTAATGCTTCTAGCGCTTATTCCAACACTATTATACGTTTTTACACTTTGGCAACTTGCCAATCCTGTTGGAAATATCGATTTAGGAAGTATTATTGGTTCTTACTTCGGACTTTTATTTTTAACTTCGGCTTATACAGCTATTGGCATATTTACATCGTCTTTAACCGATAATCAAATTATCGCTTTTATCGGTGCTGTTTTCATCTGTTTTATTGCTTACTACGGATTTTCAGGTATCGAAAGCGCCACATTCCTCGAAGTTTTCAGCTTAAAATATCATTTCGAAAGTATTAGTCGTGGAGTTATTGATGTTCGAGATATTATTTTCTTTTTAAGTGTAAGTACTTTCTTTTTAATTCTAACAATTTTTAAACTGAAATAACTTGAAAGCACTAAAAAATACCACTATAAAAATTGTTGTTTGTTTTCTGATATTATTCGGAATTAACTACGTTACTTCGTTTATGGTATTGCGTTTCGACCTCACGAAAAACAAACGTTATACACTTTCGGAAGCCTCAAAGGAAACAGTTACCACCAACCAAGCTATTATAATTGATGTGCTTTTGGCGGGAAATCTTCCTACGGAATTTAAACGCATTCAGACTGAAACAAAACAACTTTTGGAAGAATTCGAGCAGGTAAATAGCAACATTCAGGTAAATTTTATCGATCCGTTAGACAATAACAATTCGAAGGAGCAAAACATACAAGCATTACAAGAACTCGGCCTAACCCCTGCTTCGGTAACTATCGAGCAAGGAAATAGCATGTCGCGTGAAGTTGTATTTCCGTGGGCGCTTGTAAATATGGGCGAAAAAACCGTAAAAGTATCTTTGCTTCACAACAAATTGGGCGCCAATAGCGAGCAACGCATTAACAATTCGGTGCAACAGTTAGAATATGCTTTTGCCGATGCTTTTAAACAACTAACCATTACCGATAAAAATAAAATTGCAGTTTTAAAAGGGAATGGAGAAATTCAAGATAAATATTTAATTGATTTTTTAATCACCCTAAAAAACTATTATCAGTTAGGTGAATTTAACCTCGATTCGCTTAAAAACAATCCTGAAAAAGTCCTCGAAAATTTAAATCGTTTTGATGCTACCATCATAGCCAAACCCACAGAAGCTTTTTCGGAAAACGAAAAATATATCTTAGACCAATACATTGTAAACGGCGGAAAAACCCTTTGGATGCTCGACCAAGTAGTGGCCGATTTGGATAGTTTGCAAAACGAAAATTTCTCGTCTTTTGCCTACCCACTCGAATTAAACATAGACGATATGCTTTTTCGTTATGGTGTTCGTGTTAAAAAATCGATGTTGCAAGATTTAATTTCAACACCTGTAACTGTTACCGATGCCAACGGAGAAATTCCGATAAATTGGTTTTACTCGCCCATGGTTGCTTCTCCCGACAATCACCCTATTAACAAAGGAATTAATGTGGTGAAAATGGAATTTGCCAATGTTATTGATACACTCCCAAACGAAATTAAAAAAACAGTTTTGCTTGAAAGTTCGCCACAATCTAAAGAAGTAGGCGTTCCGCGAACATACAGTTTAGACGAATTTGACACCCAACAAGATATTGCTTCTTTTAACGAGGGGAATAAAACAGTTGGTGTGCTTTTGGAAGGAAACTTTACTTCAGCTTTTAAAAACAGAGTAAAACCGTTTCCCTTCAGCAAAAATAAAGACGAAGCTACTTCAGTAAATAAAATGATTGTTATTGCCGATGGCGATGTGGTAAATTACAATTATGTAAATAAAAAACCTTTGATAAACGGGGTTGACAAATGGACAAAACAAGTTTACGGAAATAAAGATTTCTTGATAAATAGCGTTAATTACCTTTTGGATGAAAACGGACTTATAAACATTCGCGCAAAAGATGTGTCGCTAGCATTTTTAAATAAAGAAAAAGTATATCAAGAAAAAACCTTTTGGAAGCTAGTAAACATAGCGTTTCCCGTAATTTTAATCATCGTGTTTGGTGTTTGCTTTGCCTACTTTAAAAAGAAAAAATATACGCTTTAACTGTTAATAAGTTATTTTTATAAAAAACATCAATTAAGATATATTTGTAAGTGTTAGAAAACTGAGAATTCAATGAAATTTATAGTATCAAGTTCATATTTATTAAAACAACTTCAAGTATTGGGTGGCGTTATTAACAACAGTAACACTTTGCCTATACTCGATAACTTTTTATTTGAATTAAAACAAAATCAACTTACGGTTTCTGCTTCCGATTTGGAAACAACTATGAGTGCCGTTTTAGAAGTTGATTCGGATTCTGAAGGAAGTATTGCTGTACCTGCAAAACTACTTTTAGACACTTTGAAAACTTTTCCTGAGCAACCACTTACATTTGTAGTTGAAGGAAACAATACAATAGAAATTAGCTCTAACCACGGTAAATATGCGTTGGCATACGCTGATGGTGCTGAATTTCCAAACTCTGTTGAATTGGCAGACGCTAGCTCTACCACTATCTTAGGAGATATTTTAGCAACTGCTATTAGCAAAACTATTTTTGCCTCTGGTAACGACGATTTACGCCCTGTAATGAGTGGTGTGTTTTTTCAGTTTTCTCCAGAAAACTTAACGTTTGTAGCTACCGATGCGCATAAACTTGTAAAATATCAACGTCATGATGTTACAGCTTCTCAAGTAGCAGAATTTATCATGCCTAAAAAACCTTTAAATCTTTTAAAAGGAATTTTAGCAGGAAGCGAAAGCGATGTAACTATTGATTATAACGAGAGTAACGCAAAATTTACTTTCGACAATATTGAATTGGTTTGTAGACTTATCGACGGGAAATACCCAAATTATGAGGCTGTAATTCCAAAAGAAAATCCTAACAAATTAACGATAGACCGTTCTCAATTTTTCGGTTCTGTAAGAAGGGTTTCGATTTTCTCAAACAAAACAACACACCAAATTCGTTTAAAAATTGCTGGTGCCGAGTTAAATATTTCTGCGGAAGATGTTGATTATAGCAACAAAGCGGAAGAGCGTTTAACTTGCGACTATCAAGGAGACGATATGGAAATTGGTTTTAACTCTAGGTTTTTAAATGAAATGCTTAACAACCTAACTTCAGACAATGTTTCTCTGGAAATGAGTTTGCCAAACAGAGCAGGTATTTTAACGCCAATCGACGGGTTGGATGAAGGTGAACATGTAACAATGCTCGTAATGCCTGTAATGCTTAATAACTAAAACAAGCAACAAACTACTTATATTAATTACCCCATCTAAATTGTGTGTTAATTTAGTATGGGGTTTTTTATTGCTTTTTCTGAAATAACTTTCTACTTGATAAGTTGTAAACTTAGCGGATAATTGACTTCATCTCCATTACTTACTCTAATTGCATTTACAATAGGAAATACAAAAGCTATAATTCCAATTGCGATAAGTGTTATAATTCCTAATCCGAAGAAGAAAATAAGTGGAATACTAATCAAAGAATAAATAATAATACTTAGTTGAAAGTTTAAAATAGACTTTCCGTGTGTATCCATGTTTATTACAGATTCTTTGTTTGAAAGCCATAATACCAAAGGCACTATGAGTCCGCCAAAACCAGTTACATAATCTAATAACTGACTTAAATGTGTAATGACTAATAATTGATTGTCTGTTCGTTGCATAATTTCTAGATTGATGGTTTATACTTAAAAGACGACTCAATTTATAAAATGTTACAGCAACCTATTCTTTTTCTGAAAGAATTAATCCTCGTGAGCTGTATTTCCTTCTGAGTTTTTAGCATCAGAAATACTTTTAACTCCCAATTGATTTGAAAAGTCGATGGTACGAATAGGAAATGGAATTGTAATTCCGTTAGCATCAAAGGCTTTCTTAATAGCTATAATCGCTGTACTTTTGGTTCGTAAAATTTGTAATGCCGAAGTGGAATCCATCCAAAAGCGCACTTCAAAATTAATAGAACTATCGGCAAATTCAGTATAAAAGAAAATTACGTCATCTTGATTTTTCACCTCTTTAAACGTTTCGGCTACAGTTTCTTTCACCAAATTTTCTACAAATTCTAAATCGGCATCGTATGTAATTCCGCAGGTAAGCATCACCCGAGATTTTGTTGTAATGGCGTAGTTTTTTAATGGATTTTCAATTACCATTTTATTCGGAATGGAAACAATATTATTGTCTGCCTGCTTGATGGTTACGGTACGTAAATCAATATCTATCACCTCTCCTGCATAGCCGTTACTTTCAATCCAATCGCCCATCTGAATATACTTTACAAACGAAAGTACAATTCCAGAAAAGGTATTTGCCAAAGTTCCCTGCAATGCCAAACCAACAGCCAAACCAGCAACTCCTGCCCCAGCCAATAGTGAAGTAAGCACTTTGTTTAAGTTTAAAATACCAAGTGCTAAAAATAACCCTGCGAGAATAACGGTAATCGAAATTAATCGTGCGGTGACTTTTTTTACAGTTCCTTGCATTTTAGATTTTGCAAGAATCTTCAACATTAAATTATTTACATATCGTGAGACGAAAAAAGACCCCGCAAATACCAATATAGCTAGTATAATATTAGGAAGGCTCATTACTAGAGTGTCTAGCCATGAGCCTAACTGTTCGGTCATTTTATCCCACGCAGTTTCTAAGCGTTTTTTCATTTAACTATTTTAAATTGTGATACGTGGCAATATAATATGTTTTTGTATTATTTCAAGCTTGCACTCGTTTTCATTCGCCATGCGTCGAGCATCCATGAAGTTTTTTCTAACTCTCGGATGTAAGCTCCAATCAAGTCAATTGTACCTTCATCACCACCGTTATCGGCAGTTTCTACAACTTTGCGCATTTGCGTTAAAATAATTCCGTGGTCTTCCAACAGAATTTCAATCATCTCAACATCTGTATGGTCGCTAGACGATTCTTTTACACTGGTAAGCTTCAAATAGTCTGAAAAGTTACTTACCGGCTGATGTCTTAACGTTAAAATACGCTCTGCAATTTCATCGATTTTTAATTTTGCATCATCGTACAATTCTTCAAACTTTTCGTGTAAATCGAAAAAGTTTTTTCCGAAGATATTCCAGTGAAAATTTCTAAGTTTTTGATAATATAAATGATAATCTGCCAATAATACGTTTAATTCAGTTACAGTTTCTTTTGTTTTATCGGCATCTAAATTCAAATAATTCTTCATGATATATTTTTTGGTTTTTATTTCTACCTAAAGTTACAAAATTGAAGCTTTGAAAATTTTATTTTAACAAGATTTAACTTGCATTTTTATTCAAATTAATAAGTATTTTTTTACAATGTAACTTCGTATAGTATTTGTATTTTTGCACAAATTTCTATGTATGAATATTCATGATACTATTATTGCTTTGGCCACTCCTGCTGGAGCTGGAGCTATTGCAGTTATTAGAATTTCTGGAAAAGACGCTATTTCAATTGCCGATGCACAGTTTAAATCTATTAAAGATAAAACCTTAGCAACGCAAAAATCGCACACCATTCATTTAGGACATATTGTTGATGGAGAAAAAATTTTAGATGAAGTATTAATCTCTGTTTTTAAAGGTCCAAATTCGTACACTGGCGAAAACGTAATTGAAATTTCGTGTCATGGTTCTGCGTTTATTCAGCAAGAAATTATACAATTATTTTTAAGAAAAGGATGCAGAACTGCCGATGCTGGAGAGTTTACCATGCGCGCCTTTTTAAACGGAAAATTAGATTTGAGTCAGGCTGAAGCGGTTGCCGATTTAATTGCTTCGGACAATGAAGCGAGTCACCAAATTGCCATGCAACAAATGCGTGGTGGCTTTAGTAGCGAAATAAAAAAGTTAAGAGAAGAACTACTGAATTTTGCCTCGTTGATAGAATTGGAACTTGACTTTGCTGAAGAAGATGTTGAGTTTGCCGACCGTACACAATTTAACGCCCTACTCCACAAAATACAAACCGTTTTAAAACGATTAATCGACTCTTTCGCGGTTGGAAATGTTATTAAAAATGGAATTCCGATTGCCATTGTGGGCGAACCAAATGTTGGAAAATCGACACTTTTAAACGCTCTTTTAAACGAAGAACGTGCCATTGTAAGTGATATTGCTGGTACTACGCGCGATACTATTGAAGATGAAATTAGTATTGGAGGAATTGGTTTTCGATTTATAGACACTGCAGGAATTAGAGATACTAAAGATGTGGTTGAAAGTATCGGGATTAAAAAGACTTTCGAGAAAATTGAACAAGCGCAAGTTGTGGTTTACTTAATAGATAGTACCAAACTCACTACCGATAAAAATAGCATTAAAGAAACGCGAATTGCATTAGAAAAAATAAAGAATAAGTTTCCGCAGAAACCATTGGTAATCATTGCCAATAAAAAAGACCAAATTTCGGAAGAATTGCAACAGTTTATCGCTACGGAAATAAATGACATTGCACTTACAAATGCCAAAACAAAGGCCATATTAATAACTGCAAAAGCTGGCGATGGTGTTGAAGAATTAAAATCTATTTTACTAGAGTTTGTGAATACCGGGGCGTTGCGAAATAATGAAACCATTATTACCAATGCGCGACACTACGACTCTTTACTTAAAGCATTGGAAGAAATTAACAGAGTTCAAGACGGAATGGCAATGGGGATTTCTAGCGATTTACTAGCTATCGACATTCGCCAAGCGCTACACCATTTTGGAGAAATCACTGGAGAGATTACCACCGATGACCTGCTTGGAAACATCTTTGCTAACTTTTGTATTGGAAAGTAGATTAGTAAAACAACAACCAAGCAAAGTAAACTAAAGCCTAATAAAATCAATTAGTTATGGTTTTAATCTTTTCTTTATCCTGTTTTTATTATACGCTTATTTTACTTAATTTTGTTGCAAATCTGTTGCATTAAATTTTCATGTATCAAAAGTGCAACAAAAAATTACTGATTTGGCGAAATTATGTCATACTATGTCTCAATATTTCATAACTATTCATTCTATTTCAAATTATGAGTAGTAATGTGGAAATAGAAAAGACTTGCGTTTATTGTAAAAACAAGTTTGTTGCTCGAACTCTGACTACCAAATACTGCTCTCACAAGTGTAACTCCAGACACTACAAACAGAGAAAGCGAGAAGAAAAAATCAATAATTTTAAGGAAGAGCAGATGAACAAGCCGAATGAACAGCTTGTGAAAGTGGACTTAAAACACAAAGAGTATTTAAGTGTTTCTGAAACGGCTCTTACTCTTTGTATGACTACACGGAATGTATATAGGCTGATACAAAAAGAAACGCTTAAAGCCTACAAGGTTGGTGGCAGGACATTAATTAAGAAATCGGATATTGATAAACTCTTTGAATAATGAAAGTTAAAGTAAGAATACGGGAAGGTAAAAAAGGAAAATCTCATTTGTCTTTGGATAAATACTGGGGTTCAGTAAACGGAAAGTCTCAAAGAAAAACTGAATCATTGAAGCTATGGATTTATACAAAACCGCAAACACCAGAACAAAGAACTCATAATCGGGAGCAGAAATTATTGGCTGAAAAAATTGCTACTAAACTTCAAAATGAGCATAATCATAACAAGCACGGTTTTGTGAATGATGACAAGTTGAACGGAAATTTTATAGAGTTCTTTTATTTATTAGCAGACGAAAAGAAAAATGAGAATAATGAAGGAAACTGGAAAAGTGCATATAAGCATTTGGTAAAATATGCAGGAGATAAAGTTACTTTTCGTGAGTTGAGTGTTGAGTTTGTGGAGGGTTTCAAAAATTACTTACAACAGGAAGCTATTAAAAAGACAGATGAAAAACTTTCCGTAAACACCCAAGTTTCTTACTTTAGAAAATTGAAAGCAGCTTTCAAGCAAGGCGTAAAAAGAGGCTACCTCACAGTCAATTATTCTTCACAGGTTGAAGGGATTAAAGAAGAAGAAACTTATCGAGAATACTTAACCAAAGAAGAATTTGAAAAGTTAGCCAACACCCCATTAAAGCCAGACATACTAAGGAGAGCGTTTATATTTTCGTGCTTAACTGGGATTCGTTTTGGAGATGTGAAAAAACTAACTTGGGAAGATATTGAAGAGTACAAAGAGGGTAAGTTCAGAGTTAAGTTCAGACAAAGTAAAACCAAAGGCTTGCAATATTTGATATTACACCCACAAGCAGTACAACAGATTGGAGAAAAAAAGCAATTAAGCGATAAGGTTTTCTATGGCTTAAAGTATGATAATGAACGAATAAAAACTTGGGCTGCGAAAGCAGGTATTGAAAAGAATTTATCATACCACGTTAGCCGTCATACGGCAGCAACTCTATTGATGACCTATGGAGTGGATTTATACATAATTAAAGAGATTTTAGGACACAAGCATATCCACACAACTGAGATTTACACAAAAATTGTAGATGAACGCAAAGAGGGTGCTATCGACAAGCTACCAACATTTGATATATGAGCAAGAAAGGTTTAGATTTTGAGAAGTTGGAGCAATTCCAACAAGAGAAAGAAGAAATATATACAGAAATTAAACACCAAATTGAAATCCAGTTAGAAGAGTTTGGCGATTATTTGAAGCAAAAAACTAATGTCAAACCAAATGCAAAAGCATTTACAAATTGGTTTTTTGATAACTATACCGATGAGGTTAGTAAGAAACGTAGGTTTTCATTTAAACTGGAAAGAAAATATGCTTTAGAATATTGCTTATTACTTCAAAAAGAACTTGCAGACGAACATATTGTTGTCAAGCATAATTTTAGTACCATTCCAAATGATATAGATGAGTATGAACATTTCGACACAATTATTGAATATTTGACGGAATTATTTGAAAAAGAGACATACCTAACAGAAGAAACAGTTGTGCAGTTAGCAAAAGAGGCTTCATTTATGTTGCGAAGTCAAGAACCTTTAACAGAGTTTGATAAAGTCAAAAGAAGTGAAATTAGTACAAAGCAAGAGAGTGTTCGGTATTGTTATTATAAAATGTATAATGACTTATTAAAAAAGCCTCACATAAGAAAAATACTCATCAATTACCTGCTTGAAAAATTTGATATTTTTGACGATACAGAATACGAAACTGTATATAAGCATTTCGGTACTCGACCTGATTTTTATCCTCTGTGATTTTTTATCACAGAAATCACTTTTAGTCTCATTTGTTATAAGTAATAATATTGCCTTGTAATTACATAGTAAAGTAAATCAAGGAATTGCAATTCCATTTCATTAACATTTTAATTCAGTTAGAAATGGATAAAATATTATTACAATTGGAAGAGCTAAAAAAAGTAATGCTCTTACAAAAGGAAGTGTTCACGATAGACGAGTTGTCGTTATACACAGGATACACAGTAGATTATATCTACAAAATGGTACATCAAGGGATAATCCCTTATAGCAAGCCAAATGGTAAAAAGTTATTCTTTGTTAAAGAAGAGGTTGTTAGTTGGCTATCTGCTAACAAACATAAATCTAACCAAGAGCTGGAAACCCAAGCCGATAGTTATTTAATGTCTAAAAAGTTTGGGAGATGAGAAAGAGCGATAACACATTAGATAACAAGGTAGATTTGTTGCCAATATTTAGCAACATTATAGGAATAGACAAACTAATTGTAGAAATACCAAGAGAAAGTTGTAAAGCTATTGACATAGTAGAATGTCCTATGCTTGTTGGTTATTCCGTAACAGTAGAATTTCTATACGCAGGCAAAGTATGTGAGGGAGTAAGTATTAGAGAGTATCCAGAAAATATTAGGCTTACTATTAACCCAGCTATATTTCTTTACGGCAACAATTTTGTAACTATTGGCTTACCTCATATTAAAGTGATAGTAGATAAGTTAGAGGAAGAGTATAAATTGGATATTAAAGGTGCAATAATAAGAAGATTAGATTTGCAATGCACATTAAAAACCAGTTTAACACCAATAGCATATTACAGTATCTTGGGAGGTTTTAAGAGTTTCAATAGAAATATTGTATCGTCCACTTTGTATTACAATTCCAAAGCAGCTAAAAAGTATAAAACAGGATTGTTTTATGATAAGATGAAACAAGCCAGTCCAGAAGTCCCAAAAGAATACTTTTATGGTGAATATATGCGGATTGAATGGCAGTATTTTAATCGGTTCTTGAAGGCTCAAGCCCAAAAACTTAATCTGGGAAGAATCAGAGTAAGACACTTGCTAATTTCAAGTATTTATCAATCTATGATTGATATTTGGTATTCGGATTTTAAAGCTATCTATAAAGAACCTGTGAAAATTGTTGATATGAGTTTGATTAACAAAATATCAGATATGGATAATATGTTGATTAATCAAGGTGTAGAAAACATAGGTGGATTGATGGTTCTGGAAAACATGATTAATGATTCCAGACATTTTAAAGACAAGCCACGAGATTTTTACAGTAAAATGAAGAAGCGATACAGAGATAAATCCAAACTTTCAAAGTTCACTTATGCAAGCCCATTAATTGATGAACTAAACGAGAAAGTAGGACTTGCTTATCAAAATACGATTAATTCTCTTTAAGATTTCTGATAGGTTCAATTCAAGCCGTCCTTGTGGCGGCTTTTTAACTTTAAAACAAGACAAAATGAGACACTTAAAAAAGAACCTAGATAATACAAATCCGACACCTATAAAAAAGGGAAAGAAATTTAAGTTTTCATACCAAGAAGATAGATTTTTGAAAGCAATATCAAAAATGAATTTTGATGAAGCGATTAAACAAAGTAACTGGTCAGAAGAAGAATTTATTGATGCTTGTGAAGTTGCTGAATTTAACCACGCTTATCAAAAAGCAATCGGGTTGTCTGATAAACAAATACGATTCCTAAAGATATACCCAAATAAAATGGCGAATGTTAAGCAAACGTGTAAAGCTGTATTGATTCATAGAAGCACCTACTACGACTGGGTAAAGAAAAGCCCTGTATTCAAACAAGAAGTCCACGAAATAAGAGAAGGGTTGTATGATGATGTAGAATCCATATTGAAGCAAAAAGTATTGATTGAAAAGGATACTTCTGTACTAATCTATTTCACGAAAACTCGAATGAAGCATAGAGGCTATGTTGAAAGACAAGAACATAATGTAAATGCCAATGTCAAGGGGCAAATGGAAGTGAAAAGCAAATACGCAAATATGAGTATCGCTGAATTAGATGAGATTGAAAAAGACCTACGAAAGAAAGCAGGGTTACTTTAATATGAAATGTATTGATATCCTAAAAGTTAAAATCTTGTTTCAAGCAAAAATTTAGAGGTTAAACGCTGGGTCAATTGTAAAAACCAGAATAGATTTACACTATAATTAATTGACAATCAACATTTAATGATAGAAATTTTCACAATCGGAATAGGCAATCAGCCGATACAAGATTTTATCCAAAACCTCAAAAAGTATAATATTCAAGCGGTTATAGATATTCGTAGCAAACCTTATTCACGCTACCGTCCAGATTATAACCGCCCGACTTTACAGAAACACTTATTAGCCAATAATATTGGCTATAAGTTTCAAGGCGACAAACTGGGCGGAATACCGAGTAATCCAGAATTATACACAAATGAGTTACCAGACTACAAGAAAATCAGAAAAACCATACCCTACCAACAAGGGTTGGATTATCTAGAGAAAGGTTTAGAATTTGGTTGTAGAATGGTTCTCTTATGTGCTTGTTCTGATTACAGCAAATGCCACCGCTACAATCTTGTAGGACAGGATTTAGAGCGAAAAGGCTACAAAGCGATGCATATTCTTAAAGACGGAAGCAGAACGCAATACAGGGGCTTATTTTAAGCCTCTTTTTTATTTAGAAATAGTATAACGTTTCTTAAACCAACATTTAACAAAAGTTATAGAATGAAATATATAGGATACATAAGGGTTTCAACCAAAAAACAAGGGAAATCTGGTTTAGGGTTGGAAGCCCAGAAAAGAGCCATTAGAAACTTACTCAATGAAGATGATATTTTGATTGCTGAATTTGAAGAAGTAGAAAGCGGAAAGAATAAAGAACGTCCCAAACTATTGGAAGCAATCCAAAGATGCAAAGAAACTAATGCTACTTTAGTGATTGCACGTCTTGACCGTTTAAGTCGTTCGCTTAGTTTTATTTCTCAACTAATGGATAGCGGAATTGAATTTGTAGCGTGTGATATGAAGCATGCCAACCGATTTACTATACAAATTTTTGCAGCATTGGCGGAACAAGAAGCAAGATTTATCAGTAAACGGACTAAAGTAGCTTTAGCCGAATTAAAGGCAAAGGGTATAAAATTAGGAAGCCCTCAAAATCTTACAGACAAATCCAGAAAACGAAGTTTAGAAGTTAGGCGGTTTAATTCCATATCAAATGAGCATAATCGAAAAGCAACTGCTTTGATTGCATCCATGCGAAACGAGGGTAAAAGTTATTTGAAAATTGCCCAAGAGTTAAACCAATCGGGATTTAAAACACGTAGGAACAAAGAGTTTTCTGCAATGACCGTAAAACGCCTGTATTGTAGGTACACCGAATATAATAAAGAGCATACCAAATAAAATATTTATCTTTGAACCAAAATTATAACGTATAAGAAAGTAATAAAATTTAGATATAAATAATACAATAAAGCGTTAGCTTTTGAGGGTTACCAGAAATCGCCAGTTTCAATTAAGCACCTATTCAAAAAGCAGACGCTCACGTTTTGGCGTGGGCTCTCTTTTCTCGGTGCTTGGTTCTGGCGAGCCACTGGTAACGGATTAGCTGAGTTCCACGCTTTTCATTTTAATAAAATTAACCGCTTTCTTGGAACTGGAGAGCAACAAAATTCAGTTTTAACATGAAAGTAATTAAGTACATTGCATCCGTCTTATTAATCATTTCGGCATTAGGAGGAATCTCCAAAGGAGATTTTCTAACAGGTTTATTATTCCTCATTCTAGGAATTATTATTTTACCACCAGTTTCAGACATTCTTAAAGAAAAATTCAAACTCTGGCAAAATAAAGCTGTAAGATATATTACCTACATAACTTTCATTTTGATTGCAGGAGCAACTATTGATAAACCAGAAATGAATGATTCGAGTAGTAGTCAAGAAGAGCCTAGAGTTGTTGATAAAAACACGAAAAATAAAGTTAGATATATCAATCTGGATAAAACCTATTATGATGAAAATATGAAAAAGGTTGAACCAGATGATAATGATGTTATCTATAGAGTGGTTGAAGAATTAAAACACGACAAAAATAAAGGACGTGTTAAAGGTGGCGACAATGAAGTCATTGCACTTTTGGTAGAAGTGGATAGTTATGATGAACAAGATTTGAAAAAAATTATCAAAGACCTCAAAAAAGAATACGCACAATTCACTCCAGATAATTGCTTTTTAGATTTATGGGATGATAAGAAAGCCTACGAAACATATTTAGCAAGAGAGGATTACATCAAGAAATCTTTTAATAAATTGATGGATGAGTATCAAAAGACAGCCGTACCCATTGGCGACAAACATAGTAAGTTGAAAAGGAAATGGGATGAGAAAAATTATCCATTCATTGCAGACCATAATATAGCAAGTTCCGATTTTACAGGACTATACTCTTATTTCCCATTGCAGGATGACTATTACAAAGAAATTGGCGGAGAAAAATATAAGAAGTAAGGTTCTTAAGGTGTAGAACAAGAGACCATGATAGTTGTATTGATTAGATACATAGAAGAGTTCAACGCTACAGTTGATAATTTAGATAGACTTCATTTAGCAGGGGAAATTTCTAACAGAAACCTAAAGTATAGGGGCTTTTTAGATGAAGTTATGGAGAAAATAGGATGTTTTAAAAATTGAAAGTAAGTTATTTTAATTATATTTGTGGGTTAGAACTTTCTCATTTAAACTGACAAATGAATAAATTAAGGGCTGTAGATTTTTTTTGTTCCGGTGGTGGAATGAGTTGTGGTATGCAAGAAGCAGGTATACAAATTGTTGCTGGAATAGATTTTGATAAAAACTGTAAACAAACTTACGAAGCCAATATTGGAAAAGGAAAGTTTATCCATGAAGATGTATGTAAATTAAAAGAGGAACAGATTGAAGAGAAATTGTCATTAAAAAAAGATGATGATAATTTGATTTTGATAGGGTGTAGTCCGTGTCAATATTGGAGCATAATAAATACCGATAAAAAAAAGTCCAAAAAGTCCAAAAACTTACTAAAAGAATTTAGGAGGTTTGTAGAGTATTTTAATCCTGGTTATGTAGTTGTAGAAAACGTTCCTGGAGTATTGAGAAGAGAAAAAGAAAGCGGGCTAAAATCTTTTATCAAATGGCTGAAAAAAAATGGATACCATACACATTGTGAGATACATGAAGTAAGTAATTATGGTGTGCCTCAACATCGCAAAAGATTTACCTTAATAGCAAACAGAATAACGGAAAAAGAACTCGCTCCTATTCCAGTCATTGGGAGAAAACTAAATGTCGATGATGTAATAGGCAAGAAAAACGGCTTTCCAGAAGTGCAACAAGGGCATAAAGACGGTACTGATTTTATGCACACTGTCGCAGGGTTAAGAAAAATAAACCTTGATAGATTGGCACTTACTCCAAAAAATGGAGGAACACGGTTGGCTTATGTGGACAATGAAGAATTAGCACCTCCTTGCCATAAAGGAAAAAAAGATGGATTTAAAGATGTGTATGGCAGAATGTGGTGGGATAGACCTGCTCCTACAATTACAACCAAATTTTTTAGTTTGTCGAACGGAAGATTTGGTCATCCAGAAGAAGATAGAGCAATATCTTTGAGGGAAGGGGCTGTTTTACAATCTTTTCCGAGAGATTATAAATTTAAGACAACAAGCATAGCAGAAACAGCACGAATGATAGGAAACGCTGTACCACCAAAATATGCAGAGGCTATTGCTAAATCAATTATAGAAAATCATAAGAATGCAATTCAGAACCAAAGCGAGAGCAGTTGATTTATTAGGTAAAGGACAGATTGCCGATTTACCAACCGCTATTACCGAATTATGGAAAAATGGCTATGATGCCTATGCAGATAATTTAAATGCGGATTTGTATAAAAAAGGCTTCAAAGGAATTAATAACTCATATTTTGTTTTGTCTGATGATGGAAAAGGAATGTCCGAAACAGATATTTTAGATAAATGGCTAGTACTTGGAACAGACTCCAAATCTCGTGCGGAAATGGATGTTGAGTCGGAAGAAACTTTATGGAAACGTCCTCGAGTTAAAGCTGGAGAAAAAGGCATAGGACGGTTGTCTGTAGCATTCTTAGGGAATCCTATGTTGATGTTAACAAAAAAACAGGGATATCCTTTACAAGCGGTTTATTTTGATTGGAGGTTGCTGGAAAATTACAATCTATTTCTTGATGACATAACAATACCTATAACTTCTATAGATAAATTATCTGATTTACAAACTTCTCTTGTAAATTTGAAAGAAAAGTTCTTAAAGAACTTCGATAAAGAGTATGATGATAATGACATTCCTATATGGACTGGTAAACAATTGGAATTAAAGTTTGATATTATTTCTGAGACAAAGTCAGCAGATATAGAAGAACCTATTAAACAAGACATAAACAAATTCTTTAGTTCGGAAGATGCTCACGGGACACTATTCTTAATCTTTAATCCTTTAGACCAAATTATAGAGCTATTGGAAAAAGATGATGACGGTTTAGAGGATAGGGAGTTTGTAATTTCCAGTTTAACAGGGTTTACTAATCCATTCAAGGAGAATCATATTGAAATTTCAACAAAATTTAATATTCATAAAGGTTTTGAGACATATGATTTGTTAACAATACAAGGGGATTTTTTTAGTCGAAATGATTTCGAGCTGGCTGATGTGTTTATAAATGGAGAATTTGACGGGAACGGAAGTTTTAAGGGAAAAATAAGAATTTATGATGAAGTTATAGACTACACATATACCAATCCTAGAAAGAAAGATAAAAGAAGTTTTTACGGGAGAATACCGATTAAATTGGGTTACAGTCAGGGAGAGGAAAAGTCATCTTTATTGACTGAAAATCAATATAAAGATATTTCAGATAAGGTTAAAGAATATGGAGGGTTGTATATTTATAGGGACGATTTTAGAGTTTTACCTTATGGTAGAGAAAATGCAGATTTTTTAACATTTGATAAAAGGAGAAATTTAAGGGCAGGAACATATTATTTTTCATATAGAAGGATGTATGGTTATTTAGATATAACAAGAGATAGGAATCCGAACCTGAAAGATAAGTCAAGTCGTGAAGGATTAATTAATAATGCTCCTTATAGAGCATTTACAAATGATGCAATTAACTTTTTTATCACTTTAGCGCAAGATTATTTTGCTACAAAACCGAAGAATTCATTATTCAAGGATAAAAAAGAGCAACTCAATCAAGAGTTTGAAGCTATTAAAGCTGATAAAGTCAGAGAAAAGGTAGAAAAAATTGCATTCACAAAATCTTTAAATAATTACCCTAAAAGGTTGAAAGAACACCAAGAGAGGTATGAGGATTTGCTTACTCTCTTGGATAATAAATTAAGTAGCATAAATGTAACGTATTCGGAAGTTGAAGCAATTTTAGATGAACTTCAAAAACTTGATTTGGAGTGCAAAAATTTAATTCCCAAAGTTCCTAAAAGATATAAACCAACACCAACACAAGAAGAGCGTTTGTATAAATATGAAGATAAATTAAACAGTTATCTTGAAAATATTTCTGCTAAACGAGAAAAATTAAATAAAAAGGCACAAGATAAATTAGAGATTAGAGACTTAAAAATTGATTTCACTAAAAAATACAACGGCTATATTTCGAATCTCGAAAAAACGATTAATCGGAACAAGCAACTTCTTACCGAAAAAAGCAACGCTCTTTTAAAAAATTATAATGAACGTGGTAAGAAAATAATCAATGCTCTTGTTGAGGGGAAAGATAAATTAATTGAATCTATTACATCAAAACAGCAGGTTTATGACTTAGGCTTATCAATCGAAAAAAAGTACAGCAGTTTACTTGAAGAAGCGGAACATACATTATTTCCCTTAGTAGAGCATATTAACCGTTTGTCTTTCGATATAGATGAAGAACAAGTACAAGGAGCATATAAAGCACAATATGACCAGATGAAATATCAATGGGAACAAACCCGTGATACGGCACAATTGGGAATAGCGGTTGAAATTATAGACCATGAGTTCAATCAATTGTATGCAAAAATAAACAATCAACTACATACATTACATTCGAATGAAGAAGTTCAAGCCATAAAAGAATTTCAGTTTTTAGAGAAGAATTTCAAGCAATTGGAAGATAAATACGCCCTCCTTTCTCCGCTGTATAGAATATCTGGAGCATTGTTAAAAGATGTGTCTTGTGATTCCATATATGAATATTTGAAAGAGTTTTTTGAAAACCCAATAGAAGAATATAACATACGTTTTGAGGTGTCGGACAGCTTCAAAAATCATAGTATTCACATAAAAGAACCTGTAATATATACGGTATTCATAAATATAATTAACAATGCTATTTATTGGATGCGTAATAAAGAAGAAAGGCTAATAAAACTGGATTATCAAGAAAACACGGATGAAATAATTATTGCTAATTCTGGAGAGAAAATACCGGATTACAGATTGGAGAAAATATTTGAATTATTCTATTCACAACGCCCTAATGGAAGAGGTATCGGCTTGTATTTGTCTAAGCAAAGTCTTAACGATTCGGGTTTGAATATATATGCAACAAATGACAAAAAATATAATTCCTTAAATGGGGCTTGTTTTGTAATCTCTAAAATTATTAAGGAAAATGTATAATCAAAAAGCGTTCGAAATATTAAGTTCTTCAATATCATCTGCTGTTTTTATTGATGAGAAAGCCAAAGATTTTTTTTCGGAAACACCAGTAGATTCCCAAATCCCAGAAGAGCAGCTATCAGTTGATTTATTCAATACATTTAGAGATAATGGTAAAAGTCTAATGGTGCATAAGTTTCAAAAAGAAAATTTGGACAACCCTAAGACTATTGAATATTTGTTTTCTGGTAAAGATTTAATATTACTTGATTGGGAGTTGGATAAAGTTACTGGGCAAGAATATTCTCTTCAATTATTATCAAAATCCATAGAACTTCCATATATCAATTTTTGCTGTATATATTCCCGTTCAACAAACTTTAGTGAAATACCTCTTTTTTTAACAGCATATTTTTCTGGATTAACAAAAGGCGATTTTAACACATTGAAAAATACTTATGAGTATCTAACAATAGAGGAAGTTCAGGGGAGATGGAATAATTCTGAAAATGATATTGATAATTTTTTCAATGAAAACGAAATTGATATTCAAAACCTTCCAATTGAAGGTTTGGCGGATAAATCTAAAAAGGATATTCTTAAGTACATTTATATCGCATTGAACAGTGAAAAATATATCATTTTGGAAAATGATGTTAACAATCACGAAATTATCCATTTTGATAAAGACTCATTTATTATCAACAACACGTTTGTTTTAGTATTAAAGAAAGAAGAGGAAACTGATAAGTATTACGAAAAATTAATTAGAAGAATATCAGATGCTATTGTAAAAAATAAGAGTAGCTTTTTTCAATTGTTGGGATTAGAAATGCAAACTGTTTTTAATTCCAATGAACGATTTATTGATGAAACAATATTGAAATCATCCACAGAGGCATTATTTAGCTTTAGAAACTATATAAATGACGATAAAATATTCGGTACAATTATAAAGAAACTACTTTTAGAACAAGCGACACTCAATTTAAGAACAGCTAAACTTAAACTATTGGAATCTGATTTTTTAGAAGAGTATGGGGAGACATTGATAAATGATATTAACACAGATGATTTAATGCGACTCAATACTTTTTACAATGCTGTATCAGTCAAGAGTCTAAATGAAGAAGATATTCCAAATTTAAACTTTGGGGATGTTTTCAAAGGTACTAATAACGATTATTACTTGTGTGTTACAGCGCTATGCGATTGTTACTATCCAGATAAAATAGAAAACAACTACTATTTTGTTAAAGGTAAGGAGTTTAACGATACTGAACTTGCAATCCTTCTTGGAGATACAGCCTTTATTAGTTACTTACCCAATGGTAAAGCTGTTTTTTGGGGTCAACCAGAAAATCCCAGTTTGAAAAAGATTAAGCAAAGAAATAAAATAGTAGATGAGGAAAATGTTAATCTTTTAAAGCAACGTCTTAACGAATTGGGTAAAGACATAGAAGGTCTTTCTAAAAATATTTCCAAATTAAATAAATTTCTTTACAAGCCATATTATATAAAGCCAAAGACCTATTATGTTGAAAGCAATAAAATGACTGATGACAAAATAAAAATTTGGGTATTTACCAATAAAAATGGAGATACGGATTTTAATGACATTGAAATTAAATATATTACTACCTTGCGTAATGATTATGCTCAGAGAATAGCCAATCACGCTTTCGGGCACCCTGCCCGTGTTGGTGTAGATTTTGTAAAACTTAAACCTTAATAAGATTCTCAAAATAAAAATAAGCGTTATCTTTGTGATACTATCAAATGATATTATCATAAAATGAAGCCACCTTATCAAATAACCGATAACATACTGCAATTAGTCGCTTCCATTTCTGAGAAATTGGGGGAAATCAATGCCGTACATCTACACAAGCCACCAACAGAACTACGGAAAAAGAATCGTATTAAAACCATTCAATCTTCATTAGAGATAGAAGGTAACACCTTAACCGAAGAGCAAATTACCGCTTTGTTAGAAAACAAAAGAGTGATTGCTCCGCAGAAAGACATTCTGGAAGTACAGAATGCCATAAAAGTGTATGACCAACTCCAAAATTTCAACCCAAACAATTTAAAAGATTTAGAAAAAGCACACGGAGTTTTAATGCAAGGATTGATTGATAATGCAGGAAAACTTCGTACTAAAAATGTTGGTATTGTACAAGGCTCAAAAGTAAAGCACGTAGCACCAGACGGTACAATGGTCAGGGGCTTAATGAATGATTTGTTTACTTACCTAAAATCAGATAATGATATATTGCTAATCAAAAGCTGTGTGTTTCATTATGAGTTTGAGTTTATCCACCCGTTTATTGATGGGAACGGCAGAATGGGTAGATTGTGGCAGACTCTAATCTTAATGCAGAAATACCCAGTTTTTGAATTTCTACCCGTAGAAAGCCTTATCAAAGAGAATCAAGAAGCCTATTATAAAGTATTAGAGCAATCAGATAATATAGGGCAATCTACACCATTTATTGAATGGATGCTCAACATTATACTTCAAGCATTAGAAAACCTCCTTAAAACACAAAACAGAACCCTCACAGTTGAAGATAGAATTGAATTATTCAAAGATAAAATCGGAAAGCAGGAATTTAGCCGTAAAGACTATCTACAAAACTTCAAGGAAATCAGTCAAGCCACCGCAAGTCGAGATTTAAAATGGGCGGTTGAGCAAGGAGTTTTAATTAAATCAGGCGATAAAAGACTAACAAGATATAACTATGCTAATTGACCTTATTTGGTGTTGTGTTTACCCTATTTTCCTAATATTTGTTGCGCACTTGTTACTTAAATTACATAACTAACTATTAATCAGCATCTGTTTACTTTCTGTATTGGAAAATAAACTATGAAAATATATGAAATCAAAGCGCTACTAAATACCACATATACAGCACATTGCTAAAATAAATCATTTCTTTTATTTTCCTATATTTTTACATTTTTTTACTTTTATTACCAAGTTTTTACAAAATCAATTTAATGGTTGTAAAAATTGTAAAATTATATTGTAATGAAAGTCAAATTAAGTGAGCGTAAAATAAAAAATGGAGTTTCTTTATTTTTAGAAATATATTGGGGTTACACAAAAGATAAAAATGGTAAAATAAAACATCAACGAGAATATGAAAAGTTGAATCTATTTTTACATGATAACCCAAAAAATAGAGATGAAAAAAGGCATAATAAACAAGCAAAAGAAACTGCTGAAAAAATACGCTCAAAACGTGAGATAGCTATTCAAAGCGGTAAATATGGTTTTATAAATCCTAACCAACGAAAAATAAAATTACTTGATTACTTTGAAAAACTAATGGAAGAACGCAAAGAGAGTAAAGGTAATTATGGTAGTTGGGATAGTGTACATAAACACTTAAAAAAATATTGTAGAGAAAATACGCTTTTATCAGATGTTAATGTTGAATTTGTTGAAGGATTTAAAAAGTTCCTGCTTACTGAAAAATTAACCAAAGGCAGTAAAAGATTGTCTACTAATTCTGCTAGCTCCTATTTTAATAAATTCAGAACTTGTATTAATACAGCTTATGAAAATGAACTAATTACGAAGAACCCTATACAAAAGGTTAAAAGCATCAAAGGTGAAGAAACAAAACGAGAGTATTTAACTGAAGAAGAAATACAACAACTAGCTATAACAGATTGTAGATATCCAGTTCTAAAAAGAGCATTTTTATTTTCTTGTTTTACTGGATTACGTTGGAGTGACTGTAATAAATTAGTTTGGAGTGAGGTACATGATGAAAAAGATAGTTCTAAAATTATTTTTAAACAGAAGAAAACCAAAGGACAAGAGTATTTAGAAATATCAACACAAGCAAGAGAATTACTTGGAAAAAGGACAGAACAAAACAGTAGAGTCTTTATTGGTTTACGTTATTCAGATTATATGAATACAGCTTTAGCTAGGTGGGTTTTAAAAGCAGGTATAACAAAACATGTTACTTTTCACGTAGCTAGGCATACACATGCCACCTTACTTTTAACCAAAGGTGTTGATTTATTTGTAATTATGGATATACTAGGACATAAAGACATACGTACAACTCAAATTTACACGAAGATTGTAAACGAAAAAAGAAAAGAAGCGATTAATAAACTTCCTAAATTTGAATTAAATATAAGTTTTGATGATTGATTTAAAACATATTGCTAAAGACGTTTTTGAATCAATCGTAAAGGTTAGTTCAAATAATATACTTGTCATTCTTCCTAACTGGAAAAATACTATCATTGAAAACATAAACTTAATAGAGTCAAAAATTGAAAAAATCTATTTTTTAGATTATCTCTACTCTCATTTCATTTACAACATACCCAATCCATTTGATGATAATTCAGAATATCAACTATCTGATGAAACTTTTGAAAAGATTGAAGACATCAAAAAATTTCTTCTTTCAGAAAAGAAATTACTAAAAATTCTAGAGTATTCACTAACAGAAAAAGAGTTTTTAAAAGAAGTAGTTCTGCCAGACGAAGTTAATAAATTTATAGAGTTCGAAGAGTTACTAATAGATAACAAATACTTGAGCCAAAATCGTAAATGGTTAGGTTCTCAAAAAGAACTTGCAATATTGGTCTGTAAACTAATGAGGACAAATATTTTTAGGAAACGAATCAACAATATAGCGTTTAAAAGCGAGCAACGACCTTCTAACTATTACAAAGAACTTCGACTATTTTTTGAAAAACGTTACGATTCAAATTTTAAAAAACAATTCCAATACAATAGAAGAAAAAACTACAACCTAGATGTTGAATTTATATTCATAGAATAATCAGTACCACTTTTTGTCTTTCCGATACCATTTTTTAAAATAGACTTAAATATGATGCGTTCAAAAACAATCGGTTAGCCCTTTCTTGACAATACCATTTATCTCTTATTATCAATTGTTTACAAATTTTGTCCTGTAATTACAAATTAACAGCCGGCTGTTTCATTATTAATTTTTTAAATGAAACAAAAATGACAAAAGAAATATTAGAAAGATTAAAAGCTATTGAAGGTGTTTTATTAATGCAAGACATTTTAAACAAACCTATATTATCACTTAAGGAGGCTGCTCTTTATTTAGGTATATCAAAGTCTACATTATACAAAATGACTTTTGATAATAGGATTAGTCATTACAAACCTTCAGGAAAGTTGATCTACTTCAAAAAACAAGATTTAGAGCAGTATTTATTGAAATACAAAGTAAAATCTAATGATGAGTTAGAAGAAGATATAGAGTCTAAATTATTGTAAAACTACAAAAGCTCCTTGTGTTAACTATGCTGGTGTAAACAAGGAGCTTTCTAATATATCATGTTATGAATAATGGTAAATATATTATAATTCCTGAATCTGTGTATCAGAGTGATTTAAATACAACAGAAATGGCAGTATATGGTTTTATATATTCAATGAGTTTCCAAAAAGGATATTGCTATGCTAAAAATGAATATATACAAAATGGACTCAAAATATCTAAACCAACATTAAATAGAAGTTTAAAAACTCTTATTAACAAGGGTTTTATTAAAAAAGAGTATAAAGGTAAAATTAGACACTTAACACCCTTACATATTATTACAGAAGTATCAAATATAACACTCAATAGTATTAAAGATGATACTAAAAACAGTATCAAATCTGATACGCATAATAATAAACCTTTAAATAAGAAAGAAAATAAATTAATGAATGATTTTTCTTTTAATCAAGACATCAAAGAAGATGTAGATTATTTATTAATTAAATGCTTAGAGCATTTGAATAAACGTTATTTACATAAGACTGATTTTAAGATTAAAATTTCTGAACAGAAACATATAGGATTTTTATTTGATGTCTTTAGGAAGTATTTGGGTGATGATTTAATACAAAACATAAATGCTATCGATAACGATTTCTATAACTACCTCTATTCTTTTTGTCTTGATTTAAAGGATAGTACTAGTAAAAACAGTGGTAGATATTATCCATTTAAATTTAAAAACTCTAATTTAAATAAGTTTATTAACTACCAGAAATCTAAACATAAAAACAAAGATTATTTGAAATTCAAAAAAGAATTAGAAGAAAATGACACCTATAATCGTCAAAGTAAATCAATTATTAATGAATGGTTTGATGAATTTAAAAAATAGTAGTTCCAATTTTATTTTTCATAAAAAAGATGGTTGCAGTTATAGAAAATACTTACTCTATATTTTAAAAGTGTGACCCTGATGGTACTCTGATTTTTTGTAGATTTGAACTTATGCAAAATTACTGTCTAAATAAAGGCGTTGAGAGGTTAAAACAGTTTGAAATAGCAGAGTTTGAAGAGTGGTATTACGATAAACTAATATACTATAACGACTATCCAAACATTGATTATTGGAAGACATTACCTCACACCTATCACGAAGCTTCAGATGTACCTTTAAAAAAGGTAATTGGTACAAACCATATTAATTATGCAAATAATACATGGCTAGAAAATTTAGGATGCTTAAAGAGATTTTCTTCTTATTACACTAGAGAATATTCTACCAAATATTTTGATTCAGAAGACAGAAAACCTACTAATAGTTATGCAAAATTTGGAGATGATTATATAATTACAGAAGGAAATCATCGTACACACTCTGCTAAATTTCTAGGGTACGAATCAATAAAAGGCCATGTGACTGAATATTTTTTTGACCATGAATTATTTAACTCAGTAAATGATTATAAGAAAGAAAAATTATCACTCACTATACCTGATAATATTTACAGTGAAGCTATTTGGAATTTAGAGATTGAAAATATTCAAATTTATATTCATGGTTACAAAATGTTGAAATCTTTTATTCAACTATATAAAGACACACCTCCTTCTTGGTACAAAAGCAAGAAACTTCAATTAAATCATTCTTTGAAGTTATCTAATACTGAAGACTATGTACATATTAAAAATCAAGAAGACTTAAGTAAACCTATTTTTAAACTTTTACCTGCATTTAAATACAATAAATTAATAGCTGATAATCAGTTACTGTTTAAGCAGATTAAAATATATTTGTAATCAAGTAAAAACAATTTTATATAGATAAAAAGAAATTTTAAATAACATATTGATTTAGCGTTAGCTATTACTCTGCTTAAGAAAACTGGTAATTTTATTTGTGTACGAGATAATAGACTTAATGCTCACGTCTTCGGCGTGGGCTTGGTTTATTCGTACACAAGGTATACCAGTACCTCTTAAGCGATAATTCTAAGTTCCACGCTTTTTTATACTAGTAATTAACTACTCTCTTGGAACTGGAGAGTGTAAGAAAAATATCGTTTATGAATCAACAAAACAGTTCTAAAATCTTAAACAAAATATCTATTGTAATAGCAATTATTTTGATTTTATATGCTCTATTCAATTTTAGTAGTAGTAAATTTTCAAGTATTATAATCCTAATTTCTGCTTTTATAGTAAGTCCTTTATCAAAAAGAATTTTCACAAAAATGGAACGCAATAAATTACGATTACTTCGAATAGGTGTTCCAATAATTGGGGTATTATTTGGCACTATTTTTAGTGTATTTAGTTATGAGAATAAAAAAAGAGCATTTGAAAACAGAGAAAGAGAATTAGTAAAACAGTATTTAAAAGACCACCCAAATTTATATTATCTCAAACAAGCAGATAGTCTATTTTATTGGCACAATTATTTTGAGGGAGCATATGATAACGACGAAAACTTAGAATACCTTCGAAATTTATTGAATAGAATAAATTACAAAACTATTCATTACCTCCCCAACAATAACGCTTATGCCATTAAGAAAGATTCTGTCAATCAAACTACAACTGTAATTTATACTCCTGAATTTATTGTTGATTCTATTAGCTATGAGTTTCAGAAGTCAAATAAAGAAGATGCTATAAATAAATACGCAATTGAATTTTTGGTTTCTAGCGACCAAGAAATAAAATCTATTAATGCGCTTGTAAATTATAATAATGGAACTCAGAAGTTATTTGACTCTATTAGTAATAATTATTCTGTAGAAAATAATCTCAACAAACCAAAAATAAAATCTCAAACAGAATATATTGAAGCTAGAATAAGATATGCTGAAAGAGCTAAGCTAGTTACAGACTTTAAAAAAAATTGTTTTAGCGGTTGGGATGGCTCTCATATATTATTGGCTAAAGCTATTAAAAACAATATGCACAATCCTGATAGTTTTGAACATGTGGATACCCAATTTAAAATTCAAAATGATGAAACTGCTATAATCATTATGAAATATAGAGGAACTAATAGCTTTGGTGCTACTGTAACAAATTCTCAAAAAGTTAAAGTTGATATGAATACTTGTGAAATAATCAAGGTTTTTAATTAAGTAAATGCATTAAATAAATTATATTTGGGATTCATTTCTAACATTTAAGATATTGAAAAATAAAGCATCTATAAACAATAATAGTATTGATTCAGCAGGAATTCCAAAAGATTATAAGGAAGCTATTGCAGAATTAATATGGAATGGTTTTGATGCAAAGGCTACTAAAATAGATGTTTTATTTGAAAGTAATGAAATTGACTCTATAGAAAGTATTACAATTTCTGATAATGGAGAGGGAATTAAATATGAAACTCTTCAAGAAACTTTTGGGTCGTTTTTAGATTCTCAAAAGAGAAATTCATATCAAAGGTCATCATATATTAAAGGCAAAAAAGGTAAAGGAAGATATTCATTTTCAGCATTAGCAGGAAAAGCAACTTGGCATACTTCATATAAAAAAGATAATAAAGTGCTAGTTTATGATATCGTTATCTCAAAAAATAGCAAGGATGTCTATGAAGATTCCAATAAAAGAATTTTTGATGATAAACCTACTGGAACAGATGTAATACTCACTGAATTATTTAATGTTACTGCTTATAGTTTTAATTCCGATGAATTTAAATTATTTCTAGCTAAAGAGTTTGGTTGGTTTCTACTTTTAAATAATAAAAACAATTATACTCTCTCAATTAATGGAGAAAACATAGACTATCAATATATAATTTCAGAGAGTGAGTCTAAAGAACTAATAATAGAAGATAAAGAAAATTTAAAGCACAAATTTTTAATTACCTATGTAAGGTGGAATGAAAGTATTGGGGATAAATACTATTATTATTTCTTAAACAATGAAAAAATTGAAAGTGCAAAAAAATTAACTTCATATAATAATAACGCTATAGAATTTCATCATAGTGTTTATATTGAATCGCCTTTTTTTGATGAGTTTGAAATGAATAAAAGTGATTCTGATAGTAATCTTTTTAAAAAGAATCAAACTCACCCAGTTTTCAAAGTCTTAATAAAAGATTTAAATGAATTTTTATTTAGAAAACAAAAAGATTTTGTTAGAGAAAATGCAGCTAATGACTTAGTAATTAAATATGAAACTAGAGGCGTTTTTCCAAAATTTGCAAAAAATGAATATGCGCAAGCTCGTAAAAAAGATTTAATTAAAGTAGTCAAAGAGCTATACTGTGTTCAACCAAAAATATTCAAAGGATTAAAAGCAGAACAAGAAGTTACTTTTGTTGGTTTTCTGAATTTGTTGTTAGATACTGATGAAAGAGAAAACATCCTTACAATTATCGAAAATGTAACTCGATTAACAAGCGAAGAACGAAAAGAATTGGTTGAGGTTTTAAAAAAGACAGGATTGTCAAGAATCACTAATACAATTAAACTTTTAGAAGATAGATTTAAGACTGTTGAATATCTAAAGGCTCTAGTTTTTGATTTAAAAAAGTTCACAACGGAAAGAGACCATATCCAAAAAATCATAGAGAATAATTATTGGTTATTTGGCGAGCAATTTCATTTAACTTCTGCGGATAAAAACTTCCAAGAGTTGTTATCTAACTATCTTTATTTTATTGATGGAATTGAAGAAAAACAAAATATTCAATCTTACGAATGGAAAAGAAGGCCAGACATTTTTCTTTGTAGAAAGCATAATATTCCTGATGCTAGTGATATTGAATATTCTATTGAGCAGAATATTATGGTTGAATTAAAACGACCTACGGTAACAATAACCAAAAAGGAATTTAGACAGATTGATGATTATTTGGATTTTATACTAAAAGAAGATAGGTTTAATAGTCAGTTGAGAGAATGGAAATTTTATGTATTAAGCAATAAGGTCGACGACTATATCGAAAAGCAATATGAGGCTTTTAAAGATAAAGGCAAAAGATTTTTAGTGCAACAAGCAGGTAAATACGAAATCTACGCTCTAACATGGGATGATTTATTTAAAACATTTGAAATTAAACATAATTATCTACTGAATAAACTGGATTTTGATAAAAAATCAATTCAAGAAGAATTGAATATCAATGGAGTTAAACTTTCGACTTCAATTTCAGACAAAATTAGCTCTAATATTATTAGTGCTTAATTTCTTTTGTTTTCTTATTTTTTGACTATAATTTACTTAATTTTTACAATTAATATTCTATATATCAAAATTACAAATTGATTATCAATTTGTTAGTGATTTAATTCATATTTTGTATCGGAAAGTAATTAGAGTTTAAAAAATATAAAGCCGAATACTATTTGTAATTAGTTTTTAAACACAAAAAAAGCCAGAGTTATCTCTGGCTTTTAATATTTGAAATTAAATTATAGAACTTTAAAATCTGTCTAAATTCATCACTTTGTCCCAAATTTTTACAAAGTCGGTTACAAATTTCTCTTTTGCATCTTGACTCGCGTACACTTCTGCTAAAGCTCTTAATTCTGAGTTCGAACCAAATATTAAATCGGCTCTTGTAGCTGTCCATTTTACAGCGCCTGTTTTACGGTCTTTTCCTTCAAATAACTCTTCGTTACCTTCAGATACTTTTTCCCATTTGGTACTCATATCCAAAAGATTTACTAAGAAATCATTCGATAACACCCCTGGTTTTGAAGTGAAAACTCCGTGCTTAGATTTATCATAATTAGTATCTAAAACTCTCATCCCTGCCAATAAAACAGTCATTTCTGGGGCTGTAAGTGTTAACAACTGTGCTTTGTCTACCAATAATTCTTCCGTAGAAACATTAAATTTTGTTTTTCTATAGTTTCTAAATCCATCGGCATAAGGCTCTAAATATTCAAAAGCTTCTATGTCTGTTTGTTCCGCAGAAGCATCCATACGTCCTGGAGTAAAAGGCACCGAAACATTATAACCACCAGCTTCAATTGCTTTTTCAAGACCAACAACACCAGCCAATACAATTAAATCTGCAATAGATATTTTTTTGGTTGCTGAATTAAACTCTGCTTGAATAGTTTCTAAAGAATTTAAAACCTTAGCCAATTGCTGTGGATTGTTAACCTCCCAATCTTTTTGAGGTGCTAAACGAACACGTGCTCCATTAGCTCCTCCTCTTTTATCAGATCCTCTAAAGGTTGAAGCAGAAGCCCAAGCCGTAGAAACCAATTCTGAAGTTGTTAATCCTGTTGCTGAAATTTTAGATTTTAAAGTAGCTATGTCCGAATCGTTAACCAATTCGTGGTCAACAGCAGGAATTGGATCTTGCCAAATCAAATCTTCTTGTGGTACCTCTGGCCCTAAATAACGGTCTTTAGGTCCCATATCTCTATGCGTAAGTTTAAACCAAGCTCTTGCAAAAGCATCGGCAAACTCATCTGGATTTTCATAAAAACGTCTTGAAATTTTTTCGTATTCTGGGTCAAAACGTAATGATAAATCGGTTGTTAACATTGTTGGAGCATGCTTTTTTGTTGGATCAAATGCATCTGGAATAATAGCTTCTGCATCCTTAGCAATCCATTGTTTTGCACCCGCCGGACTTCTGTGGGGAAGCCACTCATACTCAAATAAATTTTTAAAGAAGTTGTTGCTCCATTGCGTTGGCGTTTCAGTCCAAATTACTTCTGGACCTCCAGTAATTGCATGTGCTCCCACACCCGATTCGAAATTATTTTTCCACCCAAAACCTTGCTCCTCAATAGGCGCAGCTTCTGGTTCCGGACCAACATGATCTGCTGGACTTGCAGCTCCATGCGTTTTTCCAAACGTGTGCCCACCAGCAATAAGTGCTACAGTTTCTTCATCGTTCATCGCCATTCTTTTAAAGGTCTCTCGAATGTCTTTTGCTGCGGAAAAAGGATCCCAATTTCCATCTGGCCCTTCTGGATCCACATAAATTAATCCCATTACAACAGCAGCAAGCGGATCTTCTAAATCTCTTTCTCCTGAATAACGTTTATCTGTTAACCATTCTTTTTCAGAACCCCAATATACATCTTCTTCTGGCTCCCATACATCTTCTCTACCACCTGCAAACCCGAAGGTTTTAAAGCCCATCGACTCTAAAGCTACATTTCCTGCCAATACCATTAAATCGGCCCAAGAAATACTTTTTCCGTATTTCTGTTTTATCGGCCATAATAAACGCCTTGCCTTATCTAAACTTGCATTATCTGGCCAGCTATTAAGCGGTGCAAAACGCTGTTGCCCTGCTCCTGCGCCTCCTCTTCCATCTCCAATTCTATATGTTCCGGCACTGTGCCAAGCCATACGAATAAACAAACCTCCATAATGTCCAAAATCGGCTGGCCACCAATCTTGTGAATCGGTCATTAAAGCATGTAAATCTTTTTTTAGTCCTTCATAATCTAAACTATTAAACGCTGCAGCATAATCAAAATCTCCCTCCATCGGATTTGATAAAGAAGAATTCTGACGCAAAATATTCACTTTTAATTTGTTAGGCCACCAATCTCTATTGGTAGTTCCCCCTCCAGCTGCTTGTTTTGGCGCTGCACCTGAAAATGGGCATTTTCCTGAACCTGTAGTACCATGAGAAAAATTGTTGTCGGAAGTCATATTTATAAATTTTTAAAATTATTTTTTGTTTTACTCAAAATTACATAACATTAAGCTATTATTATTAAATATATAATCGATTTTATTTATTTAAGTATAAAGGTTAATTTAGGTATAATTCTAAACATTTAAAAACTAACACACTTAATTTTAATTAATTATAAATAATATAATATTGAGATAACATGTTTAGCTATATTTGCGAGCCATTTGTAGAAGCTTTCATTGAAATCAAAAATATAGTTCTACGAACCAATTTATCAGCTTAAGATTGATACATTAAAGCTTTTTAAACTCGAAAGAAATTTCAATTTCAGCATTCGAAACCATTGCTTTTAAACGGTCTCCTTCTTTCCAATATTTTATTTTATTCGGAAATTCAATTGAATCGTTTGTGCAAGTAAAAGTTGTTGAAGTATAATTTGTCATTTTAAAAATTGTTAACTGTGGTTCTTCAAGTACTTCAACCGCTAAACTCCACTGCTTATCAATTTCAACCAAATGTATTTTCTCCCTTTTAACAGTATCACCATCTTGCATTGTAAAGCCAATCCCAGTATATTTTGAATTGCTGATTTTAGTCCATTTTTCGAAAGTCTGTCTTCCTTCTTTTTCGTTTACACGTTGCCACTTCCCTAGCAACCAATCAAAATTTTCAGTAGTTTCTTTTACTTCCGTTTCTATGTTTTTTTGATCTTCTTTTTTATTCTGATGACAGGAAAAAAGTGCTAATCCAATGAATATTATCAAAATTTGCTTCATCTTAAATCGTTTTATTTAAATATTAAATTACTGATTAACAAATAAATACAGCTATTTTTTCAGCAAAACAAATATTACTTATTCAGAATAATAAACTCACTTCGTCTGTTTAACTGATGTTCCTCAATACTACAAGGCACGCCGTCCGAACAATGGTTTACCAACGATTCCTCTCCATAACCTCTCCCCGATAATCGCGACGGATCGATATTTCCTTTTTCAATGATATACTGAATGGTTGCTTTATTTCTTCGTTCCGATAAGCTCAAATTATAATCGGCTGGTGCTCTACTATCGGTATGCGATCGCACATCTATTTTTAACTGCGGAAAGGTTTGCATCGCATCAATTACCTTTTGAAGTTCTATTTCTGCATCTGGACGAATATTAGATTTATCAAAATCAAAATAAATAGGATTTAGCTTCAACACCTTTCCTAAATCTGTTCCCATTACAAAATCTCCTTTCTTCAAAAGTATGGTCGTTTCAATAGTTTCCGTAGGCAAATTTCCAGTTGCAATTACTTTTTCTTCTTTTGTATAATGTGTTTTTTCGGCTCGCAAAGCATAATTCTGCATACAACCTAAATAATTTTCATACGAAAACCTCCCTTCAACATCGGTATAAACTTGAGCTATTAACTGCTGATTTCCGTCGAGTAAAGAAACCGATGCATCCGCCAAAGGCATTTGTGTATCGGCATCGAGTACCACTCCTTTTAACAACTGAAAACAACTTGTGAAAAGTGGCGAAGTTTCTTCAATTTCATAAATATCATCATTTCCTGCATCCCCATCGCGGTTGGAAGCCACATATCCTTTTTTGGTTGCTGAATCGATAATAAATGTAAAATCGTCACTCGATCCATTAATCGGTTTCCCAATGTTAAACGAAGGCCCAACACCACCGTCGGAAGTAATTTGTGCCACAAAAACATCCAAACCTCCAAGTCCGATATGTCCATCCGAAGCAAAAAATAATTTATTATCAGCATCAATAAACGGAAAAGTTTCACGCCCTTCTGTATTGATTTGTTTTCCTAAATTTTTCGGTTTCCCAAAACCGTTCTCTTGAATTTCAACCTTGTACAAGTCAGACTGACCAAAGCCTCCAGGCATATCCGAAGAAAAATACAATGTTGATTCATCACTACTCAAAGCAGGATGCGCCACCGAATATTCGTCGCTATTAAAAGGAAGCGCACTTACCTCCCACGCGTCGTTAACTTTTGTCGCTTTAAACAACTTTAATCGGTTTACACCCTTGCTATCTTCTCGATACGAATGATTTACATAATTGTTTCTTGTAAAGTAAATTGTATTCCCGTCCTTAGTTGCTACGGCAGTAGATTCGTGGTATTTTGTATTTATTTTATTGCTGAAAGATTTTACTTTGGAAGTAGAGTCTACTGAAATGAAATACAAATCGAGAAAAGGTTGCTCATTCCACTGATGAATATTTTTTGATGCCTGAAGTCGCTCTCTATTCGAGGCAAATAGAATTCCATTTTTATAAAAAGAAGGCGCAAAATCTGAAAGTGGCGAATTAAAAGAAGCTTTCGAAATATTAAATTTTCCTGACTGTAATTCGATTTCTTTCAAATAATCGCGATTTTGATTGAACAGTTTAGCCCTAAAATCATCGCCTTCTGCTTCGTAAAATTGTTGCATCACTTTATCTGAAAAATCATAGTTTCCTGTGCTTTTCAAACTCAGTGCAAACCTGTACAAGTATTCAGCTTTTATAGGCGAATCCTTCATATACCGTTTTTGATACCAATACGAAGCAGTTTTATAATCGGCTGTATAGTAATACGAATCGGCTAGTTTTTCTAACAATTCATCAGAAGCATCTTCGCCTTCCTTTTCTGCTACTTTTAAATAATAATCGCGCGCATTGATAAAGGCATAAGCATCGTAGGCTTTATCTCCTCTATTTTCAATTCTCGATTGCGCTTCTGCAGAAAAAAAAGAGATCAAAGCAACTAAAGTTATTAGGATGTTAAGTTTCATCTGGGTTGGTTTTGTAGATTTATAACTTAGCTTACATTAGAAAAATCTTGGTGAAATAATTTTCTTCCTTCTGTTAAACAATTCATAGCGTAAAAACACTTCATGCGACCCACCATTGTACTGTGCCAAAGGTGTGGTTTCCCAATCGTAGGCATAGCCAATCATTAATTTATCGTCTATTTGAAAACCTGCCAAGGCACTCATAGCCGCATCCCAACGATAAGCAGCACCTAAACTAAACTTGTCGTAAAACAAGAAATTGGCAGAAACATCTACCTGTAAAGGAGCTCCACTCACTGCTTTCACTAATGCTGCTGGTTTAAACTTTACATCGTTCGAGAAGTTGAAAACATAACCTGTAATTGCATAAAAATGAAGGCGCTCTCCTGCTGTACTATTGCTCGACTCGTCAAAATGTTCGGTTTCTAACATATTTGGGATACTCACTCCAACATAAAATCTATCGGTATAATAATAAGCTCCCGCACCAATTTGAGGAGAAAATTCGTTATCTACATTGTACTGAACACTTGGATCGCCACCACCTGGAGAACCTGTGTTTACACGACTAAAATCGATATCAAACAAATTCATTCCAGCTTTTAATCCCAACGAAATTTTCCCTCTGTATGACACATTCATGATGTAACTAAAGGTAAAGTCGATTGCGGTTTCATTGGCAATAAAAATTCGGTCATTGGTTATACTAAAACCTAAACCTACCTTTTCGCCCACAGGACTATGCATGGAGAAATTCATAGTTTCTGGTGCTCCGTCTAACCCCGTCCATTGATTACGATACAAGGCAATGGCACTAAACATCTCTCGCGTACCAGTATAGGCCGGATTAAACGTCATGGTATTGTACATATATTGGGTGTACTGAGAATCTTGTTGGGCGTTTACCTTTGTAAACTTCCCAACAAAAATCAGTATAAAAATTACAAGTATTTTATTTAAATCTATCTTCATTCAAAATCAATATTAATCGGTAATTACAAATATTGGTCCAGCTTTTCTAACATTTACTCCGGCTTCATTTATATAATTAAGCACATAGTAATACGTTCCTGTTGGTAATTTTTTATTACGCTGAATCGTAACTCGTCCGTCGGAATATCCTCTAAATACTTCGCCTGTTGCTCCATAACCTTGTGTTTGGAAAACTCTAATTCCCCAACGGTTATAAATTTCCACTGTATTATCTGGATAACAATCCAATCCGTCGATAGTTAAATAATCGGCAATTCCATCGCCATCTGGACTCACAATATCGTAAACTACAACTTCGCAATTTTCTGGATTTAGCGACACATTTGTTCTGTCATCTGGGTTTCCGTCGTTGTTAACATCATTGTCTGTTGGATTGTTTGGATCATCCGAATAATCCGAAACTTCATTTCCTTGAGCATCTTCTCCCGTAACACGCGCTTGATTTTCAACCACACCATTATCAAGATCGGTTTGTGTAATAGTGTAAGACGCTGAGAAAGTTGTGTTATCAGTTTCATTCACACCTAAAGTAGCTATTACATTTCCGCTGATTTCAATTCCATCAAGCTGATCTTCCAACGTGATATTGTATAGATCAACATCGCCTGTATTAGTGATCGTAAACAAGTAGTTAATTGTTTCTCCAACCGATGCATAACCATCGCCATTTTCATCATTGAATACAGCTTCTTTTAATAGACTGATTGATGCAGTTCCATCTAAACTAGTAACCGTAGGATCGTCTTCTGTATTTCCGTCGGTATCATCACCATCATCAGAAACGTCAGAAACAGTTTCTCCAACAGTATCTAGTGCTCTTGCTTCTACCGTATTACTGATATATTTAGAGTTTACATCGCTTTGCGTAATAGTGTAACTTGCTAAATACTCAGCACTTTCAGTCACTTTCAACACCCCTTCCGAAGAACCTAAACTCGCTTTGTTAAAGGTAGGCTCGAGAGTTAAAGTTAATGGTTCATTATTTCCATCAGTTAAAACATCTGTAATTGTAACATTACTCAAGGCAACTTCTCCTGTGTTGTAAACAATTATGGTATAATCTATAATATCTCCTTCGCTCGGTTTACCATCTCCGTTATCAGTAAAAGTAGCTTGTTTCGTTACTTTTATTGCTGAAACTGGAGGTGCCGGATCAATGTATTCAACATCTACAGAAGTAGGATCGTCGGTAGTATTTCCGTCGGTATCATCACCATTATCTGAAACATCTGTAGTTGTTTTTCCATTAGTATCAACCGCTGTAACATTCACCGTGTTTTCAACAGTTCTAGAAATAGCATCGTCTTCTGTTATTTCATAAGAAGCAACATAAGTAGCAACTTCATTTACTTGTAATGTTCCTTCAGAAGAATTTAAACTAGCACCTTCAAAAGTAATTCCAGTTGTTAGCTGAAGCTCTGTTCCTGCTCCGTTAGTTATAATATCTTCTAAAGTGATGTTGAGTAATGTAACCTGACCCGTATTTTCAACAGTAATTGTATAATCGATACTATCACCTTCACCTATAATTCCGTCATTATTAACATCTACAACAGTAGCATATTTAGTTGCTTCAACACCTAAACTTCCAAAAGGAGGTACCACAGTTACCGTTGGATCTTCTGGATCTCCATCGCCATCTGGATCATCGTTTGTAGAATTGTTAGGATCGTCAGAAGTATCTGTTATCGTTGTTCCTTGCGGATCGGTTCCTGTTGCAATGGCTGTATTAGTAACCGATTCGTTATTTATATCCTCCTCAGTAATCGTATAAAGCGCAGTAAACGTTGTTGAATCTACTTCTCCCGGAGCTAAAGTAGCAATTGGTCCACCATTAACAGTTACTAATGCATCAGTAATTGTAATATTCGACAAGCTTACATTTCCTGTGTTTGCAACAGTAAACGCATAGGTTATAGTTTCTCCTACATCTGCATATCCATTTCCGTTGACATCATTAAATGTTCCTGTTTTTTCTAAAGCGATATTTCCTTTAGGAGTTAAACTTGTCACCGTTGGATCATCTGGTCCTGGTTCTGTTGGATCATCACTATCTGAGGTATCTTCAACTGGAATACCTGAAGAATCTACTCCGCTTGCAATCGCGGAATTACTAACACTTCCTGCATCAATATCATCTTGCGTAATGGTATAAACCACACTCGCTATACCTTCCGCTCCTGGTGCTAAACTCGATGGAACTAAAACTAAGTCAGTTACTCCTATCTGCGTATCATTGATTACGATACCATCTACCGTTACATTTCCTGTGTTGGTTACCGTAAAGGTATACCTAATGGTATCACCGACATCCACACGACCATCACCACCATCTGCAACTGCGGAGGTCTTGATGAATTCCAAACATGCCTCTCTAACTATATAGCTATTTTCAACAATACAACCATTGCTATCGGTGATTACCACAGCATACGTCCCAGCTGTTAATCCACTTGGGGCTTCTACACTTTCTTGTCCGCTTGGAAGCATCCCATCCGTTGTCGTCCATGCATAACTATAAGGTGCTACTCCTCCCGTCACACTTATATCTATTGCTCCTACTGATGGATTGTTACATGAAACATCTGTAATATCTGATATACTATCAATCTCTAATAAAGTCGGCTCAGTGATCGTTACCGAAGTAGTCGCTGTACATCCATTGCTATCAGTTACCGTTACATTGTACGTTCCTGCGGCTAAACCACTTTCTGTATAACCTGTAGTTACATCCGTCGCTGTGATAGCTCCACTTAAATCATAAGGTGCTGTTCCCCCT
>NZ_JAESVF010000013.1:0-58422 GCF_038433465.1 Joostella sp. CR20
TTTTTACATAAAGTGATAAAAACGCAAAGGCGTAAAGAGGGTTTTGGCCGCTATTAACTTATTATATATAGTATAATGTTATGGGTTTTGATTTGGGTTTGGGCTATTTCACATCCCCCTAGCCCCCTTCGAAGGGGGAATTACATTTGGAAAAAGATGCAAAGGTTCAAAGTGTCATAGGTTCAAAGAATGTTTTGAATGTTATTATACTATTATATATAGTGTTGCCATTTTCTTCGGGCTCCTAACTTCTTTACATCCCCCTAGTCTCTTCGATGAGGGAAATGTTTATTTAGAGTAGGATGCAAGGTTCTATGCAGCAAGAGAGATTCTATCCTATTATACTTATCCTACTTTCATTTTGTCTTGACACAAAACGAAACAAACCTACCTCACGGCAGGCAGATCAAGACGGATTTAAAAACTATCAAAAAATCTACGGAAACACCCGCCACAGATAAAAAGAACTCGCTGCGCTCAAACAGCTTTTTATCTTTTACCCCCACTGCTTCCTTGATTTTAAATACTTTTTAAATAGGTCGGTTAAACATTTATTGTAAATCCAATTTCAAACTTCTAACTCCTACACATCCCCCTAGCCCCCTTCGAAGGGGGAATTGTTTTTTCGAAAAGATACAAAGTGACAAAGGTTTAAAGTGGCAAAGACCCAAAGAATGTATTGACTATTACTATATAGTGATGCCATATTCTTCGAGCTTCCCACTTCCGGCTCCAAACTTCTCTACATCCCCCAACCCCACTTCTAAGCGGGAGTTCACATTTGTAAAAGATGTAAAGATTCAGAGATTCAAAGTAGCTAAGGACATTAAACAATAAACTTTAAACTTTATAAACCTCAAACTACCTCCGCGTGAGGGATTGGAGTGGCATCCTTTGCGAGGTACGAGCAAAGATATAACGCAAAGCCCGACCCGATAGGGGCACGCCATTATAGAAAATTGGGTGCTGGGTGTTAGGTATTAGGTTTTGGGTGTTGTGTATTGGGTTTGGGGTGTTGGAAATAAAATTAGTCTCACTAGCGTAGGGATACAACATTATAATATGTAAAGCCGTGGATATTGAATGATGAAATCGGTTAACTTTTATTCTATATTTATTCAGATTTTGTAACTTTATAAAAAAATATACTATGTTTTCTAAAAATAAAGCACAGCCAGTTAGTCAGATTGAACTTGACCAGCATGAATTAATTGAAAATGCACAAGCTCGAATTCGGAAGAAAAAGAGACTCTATTACCACTTTGTGATTTTTTTAATTGGATGTGTGGTGATGATTGTGATGAATAAGTTTTTGAAATACGGAGAATCGCACAATTGGTTTGTGTGGGGAATTTCGGCCTGGGGATTTTTGTTCTTGATGCACGTGATAAATGTTTACGTAACGGACAGATTTATGGGGAAAGAATGGGAAAGGAGTCAGCGTGAAAAATTGGTCGCTAAACAGAAAGAAAGAATTGCTAAATTGCAGGTGAAAGTGGAAAAAGAGTTTCCGCTACCAAATATTCCTGAAAACACTCCTGAATAAATGATTACAATGATTGCTGCTACGGCAGAAAATAATGCGCTTGGTAAAAACAATGATTTGGTTTGGCATTTGCCAGACGATTTTAAACGATTTAAAAAACTTACCTCGGGACATCCCATTATAATGGGGCGAAAAACTTTTGAGAGTTTACCTGGAAAACTTCCGAACAGGCGCCATATAATTATTACTCGGCAAAAAGATTATCATGTTGACGACGATTGTGTAGTTGTTAATAATCTTACTGAAGCTTTGGCTTTTGCTAAAAACGATGCGCAACCTTTTATAATTGGTGGAGGCGAAATATACAAACTCGCCATGGAGGTAGCTGAAAAAATAGAACTCACTCGAGTACATGCTACTTTTGAAGCTGATACTTTTTTCCCAGAAATTGATTTAAATAAATGGACGCTCGTTAATGAGGAACACCATGAAGCGGATGAAAAACATGATTATAGTTTTACGTATTTGACTTATATTAGAAAAGATTAAGTCTCTCTTTAATTTATTGACATTAACAAACGCCCACACACCACAAAACCATGTACAAAGCTACCTTCTATTTTTTCTTATTGATTATAAGTATTACTAATGCACAAAACATCATAGAAAAGGATATTGAAACTACTGTTTCTGATGTTACCGTATTTCTCGATGGTGCACAAATACAACGTAACAAATCGGTATATCTTGAAAAAGGAATTTATAATTTAAAATTCACAAAACTTTCTCCTTACATCCAAGAAAAGAGTATAACCCTTGGTGCAGAAAATGGTAACCTAACTATTTTATCTATCAACAACCAAATAGGTTTTGAAGAAAGTGGAGAAAAACCCTCTGATCTACAAAAATTAGAGTTAGAGCTTAAGCAACTCGAAAAGGAATTAACCATCGAACAAACTCATCTGGAAATAGTACATGAAGACATTGCCTTTTTAAAAGAAAATAGAAATCTAAATGGTAAAAATGAAGCTTTATCAATATCCAATTTAAAAGCTGCGAGTGATTTTTTCAATAGCGAACTAACAGCTCTTAAATTAAAAGAAATAGAACGTTACAATACAATTACGGAGCTAAATAAAGAAATTACTGTTTTAAGAAATAGAATAAATGAGTTTTCGAGAACACATGATTACAATTTATCTGAAATACTTGTGAAAATTGAAAACAAAACAGCCACTGAGGTAAAATTCACTTTAAATTATTTAGTCAAAAATGCAAGCTGGTATCCATCTTACGATTTAAAAGCTTCTGAAGGAAACGATTTTATAAACATCACCCATAAAGCCAATGTTCGTCAAGACACAAAAATTGATTGGAAGGATGTAAACCTAAAATTTTCATCTTCAAATCCGAATATTTCGGGTACACCACCAACACTTAAAACATATTACCTAGACTACAACCTTCCTCCACCAAGCTATAATGACATCAATGAAGTTAGTGGAGTTGTTTATGATGAAAACGGAACTCCTCTCCCAGGTGTTAATATATTAATTGAAAATACATCCATAGGGACTAGTACAGATTTTGATGGAAAATATACACTGTCTATTCCTAACAAATCAAAACGAATTGTATTCTCTTATATTGGTTATCAAACATTATACAAAGAAGTAAATAACAATGTAATTAATGCTCATATGCAAGTTGACAATCAAGCTCTAGATGAAGTTGTTGTAGTTGGCTATGGGAATAAAAAAATAAAGAATCAACTTTCTGGAGCTGTAAAAGGAGTAGAAATAACAGATGATCAGGTTGTAAAAACAACTCCTGAAGTATATAGTGTAAGAAACACTTCTATTAATTTTCATATTGACAAACCTTATTCAATTGCTTCTGATAATAAGAATAACACTATTGAAATGACCACTAATGAAATTAAATCCAATTTTTATTATCAAAGCACTCCTAAATTATTAGAGGAAGTCTTTTTAATTGCTGAAATTAATGATTGGATAAAGTATGATTTGCTAGATGGAGAAGCTAATATATTTTATGAAAACACCTACGTAGGGAAAACAGTTTTAGAGTTAAATTCTCAAAGTGATACTTTAGATATTTCATTTGGAAGAGATCAAAACATCAATATCCATAGAAAGAGAAATAAAAATTTAAAGTCTAAAAAGTTTCTCGGAAGTAATGTAGAAGAACTTGTAGGTTGGACTACTACTATTAAAAACAACAAGAACAAACCTATATCCTTAAAACTAATAGACCAAATTCCTGTAAGTAATAGAAAAGAAATTGAAGTTGAAGTTACAAAGTCTTCAAACGGTAAAATAAATCATCAAACTGGAGAAGTTCAATGGGATTTAACTATAAAACCAAACAAGAGTGAAGACATCGATTTGAATTATAACATAACTTACCCAAAAAACACAGCTGTATATATCGAATAATCCACTCAATTTAAAAATCTAAAGCGCTAATAACAGCGCTTTTTTCATTTAAAGCTAAAAGAGATTGCAAAACAGCTACATTTTTATTTGTGTAAAACTCTAAAGTTCCGGTTGTGTTGGATGTATTTAAAAGTTGATGTGCAGCCAAAACATTTTTAGTCTGTTTGGCAACTGCTACTCCAGAGTCGATAATAGTTACCGAAGGTGGTAATATTTTTTTTAACTGCGGAATTAAATACGGGTAATGTGTGCAGCCCAACACCAAATAATCGATATTTTTATCAATCATAGGTTGTAGATATTTGGTAAGAAGCACTTCCATCTCGTCACTTTCAATTTCACCTGCTTCAATTAATGGCACCAAACCGTCTCCAAATTGTTCTAACACCAATCTATCTTTTGCATAGAGTGCGGTAGTTTTTGAAAACAAACTACTTGCCAATGTCCCTCTTGTTGCCAAAACACCTACTACACCTGTTTTTGAGTTTAACGCTGCTGGTTTAATGGCAGGTTCAATTCCAATAAAAGGAATGTTGTAATTCTCTCTCAAATAATCAATCGCATTGGTTGTTGCAGTATTGCATGCCACCACAATAATTTTACAATTTCGAGACAATAAATACTCGGTGTTTTTGATACTGAGTTCTAAAATTTCCTTCTGAGTTTTCTCGCCATAAGGCGCATATTTGCTATCGGCTAAATAAATGGTATTTTCCGAAGGAAGCAACGCATGGATTTCTCTCCAAATTGAAGTACCTCCTACTCCAGAATCGAACATACCTATAGCTTGTGTACTCATAAAGATTAATTACAGCATCGCAACGAAAAACAATCAAAAGAGAACGTTACGATATTTAAAAATTACATTTTCATTATTACGTAAAAATAAAAAAACTGCCAACATTTCTGATGGCAGTTTCTATTATTTTATAAAACTGATGTTTCTTAGAATCCTAATTCTTTTTTAACATCTGGCATAATATCTGTTCCTTCTGCTAAGATAACACCAGACCCTGGAGAAGCATCTAACACATATTGAAAACCTTTAGCTTTTCCAACTTTTTGAATAGCGTCGTTTGCTTTTTGAAGAATTGGTTGTAATAACTCAAGTTCTTTTTCTTGAAGTTGTTGTTGTGCTTGCTGACGAGCTTGCATAATTGCTTGTTGCATTCCGTCTACTTCTTGTGCTCTCTTTTGGTTTTCTTCTTGAGATTTTGAAGCTGCTTCGTTGTTGTACAAACTCATTTTAGTTTGTAACTCTTGCATGCTAGTTTTGATATCAGCTTGGTATTTTTCACCTAACTTTTGTAATTCAGCTTGTGCTGTTTTCATTGCCGGCATGTCTTTCATTAATTGCTGAACATCAATGTGAGCTACTTTACTCTGTGCTGCTGCAAAACTAACTGATCCTACTGCTAATACAACTGCAATTACTAATGTTTTAAATTGTTTCATGGTTTTCTAAAATTTCAAAAATATTTACTTGTTAATTAATACCCACTTTGTGAGCTTTTTAAATTTTTCAGTTTTAACTGAACTCTTTATTCAATTACTTAAGTGATATCACCTAAGCAGATTATTCTCCCTCTTCGTTACCCGTTGTGTTTGAATTATTCTCTTCTTTTAATTTTTCGCGCTCTTCCAATTTTGCTTTTCTTCGCGCTTCACGTTCTTCAAGCATTTTTTGTCGGCGCTCTTCGTAAGCTTTTTTACGAGCTTCAATTTCTTTTAACTTCGCTTCTCTTCTTGCTTCAACATCTTGCTCGGCAGCCTGCTTTTTCTCTTCGTAAGCTTCTTCTCGAGCTTTTAATTCTGGATCGACTTCTTCAAATTCCTCTAAAGCACTGTTGTTTGTATTTGTACCATTTCTATCATCTTGTTTACGTGTTACGTTTATCTTCCGAAGAATTTGGTCACTAATATCATAACGCTTATCAGAATACAACATCACTACATCTGCCGATTTGTCAAAGATAAAATCGTATTGTTTTCCTGCAGCTAATTCTTGTACAGCATTGAAAACTTGATCTTGAATTGGTTTTACCAACTGACTTCTTTGTCGTACTAAATCTCCTTGAGGTCCAAATCTGTCTTGCTGATAATCTTTCATCTGCCTTTCTAAAGCGTTGATTTCTTCTTCACGCTCCTGAATTAATTCTTTTGTTAACAGAATTTTTTCAGCATTTAAATCGGCCCACATCTTCTCGATTGTTGCTTCTTGGTCTTCAGCTTCTGTTTTCCATTTTTGCACTTTGTTTGCCAATTGCGTGTTTGCCATTTGGTACTCTTCTACATTTTGTAAAATGTACTCCATGTCAACATAAGCAATTCGAACATTATTCCGTTGTGCATTTACAGAAACAGCGCTAAAAGCTATCAATATATAAAGAACATATGTTTTCATCCTTTTTAAAGTTTTTATTTCTTAATACGAAGAAAACAAAAATTTATTACTTATCAATCTTTCTATGCAATAGATGTTTATAAAAACACAAATTATATAGAAAATATCGTGCCACAAATTAAAATTGCTGACCAATAATAAAGTGTGTCTGCCATCCGCTAGGTTCAACATCTCCAGGAATTGGATCGAAACCGTAACCAAAATCGATTCCTAAAAGTCCAAATGCTGGCATGAAAATACGCACCCCTAAACCTGATGATCTTTGTAAATCAAACGGATTGTAAGAATTAAAATCGTCGTAAGCAGCACCACCTTCTAAAAATGTTAAGGCATAGATAGACGCTGTTGGTTTTAATGTAATTGGGTAACGCAACTCTAATGAAAATTTATTGTAAACGGTAGAACCATCTACTCCAGAAAGCGACTGGTTTGGATAACCACGAAGTGCAATATTCTCTCTACCATCTAAGGTGTAGTTTCCTAAACCATCTCCCCCAAGGAAGAAACGCTCAAAAGGAATTACACCTCTATCTTCGTTATAAGCTCCTAAGAACCCAAACTCCATTCCTGTTTTCATTACTAATTTTGCAAACAAGTTGGTGTACCAGTTTCCTGTAAATTTAACTTTATAAAACTCCAACCATTTGTATTTCTCCTGATCTATTTTTCCTTGATCTGGAATAATTTCATTTTGAGAATTGGTTGTTTGATAATCTGGATCATCGCCTAAATTTGCATAATCGATATTATTAAACATCGAGTAAGGCGCTGTTAATTTTAAACTGATGCTAAATTCTGAACCTGCCATCGGGAAAATTGGATTCACCGAAGTATTATTTCTAGAAAGTGCAATAGTATATGCTAAGTTGTTTGAATATCCATCAGGGAAAGTAAACAACGAAGTATTATAATTTTGTAAGTTATAATGCTGATAACTCAAAGCGTGTGATAACTGGAAATAGTTATCTGGCCAATTTAAACGTTTTGCCAACCCAACAGTTGCTCCTGTAATTACAAAGCGTTGATCTTTATCGGCATCTCCAGTAACTGGATTGTATCTAAACTGAAGAGTACGGTTTACAGAAGTAGAAAACTGAACTGGTTTTTTACCTCCCATCCAAGGCTCAACAAAAGAGAAACTATAGGTTTGGAAATATCTACTCGCTTGTAAACGTAACGAAAGTCTTTGTCCGTCTCCCATTGGAACTGGCTTGTAAGCTTCACCATTAAAAATATTTCTGATAGAGAAGTTATTAAATGAAAGTCCTAATGTCCCGATGAAACCTCCACCACCGTAACCACCTTGTAGTTCTATCTGGCTAGATCCTTTTTCAACAACACTATAATTAATTCCAACAGTTCCTGCTTGCGGATCTGGATCCAAAATTTCTGGTGCAATACTTTCTGGATCGAAATACCCCAATTGCCCTAATTCTCTAATTGTTCGAACAACATTGTCTTTTGAGTACAATTGCCCTGGTTTGGTACGCAATTCTCTGTAGATAACGTGGTCGTTTGTTTTATCATTTCCAGAAACAGATACATTTTCAAAATAAGCTAATTTCCCTTCAATGATACGTACTTCAAAATCGATGGTATCATTTTTTGCTGAAACTTCAACTGGGTTAATTTGTGAGAACAAATATCCGTTGTTTTGGTACAAGTTGGTAATATCTTGACCGTCTGGTTTTGTATCATCAGCAATACGTTTATCAAATAAAACTCCGTTATAAACATCTCCTTTTTTAAGTCCTAAAACTCTACTTAATTGCTCATCGGTATAAGCAGCGTTTCCAACAAAGTCTATTTCTCCGAAGTAGTATTTATTCCCTTCTTGTAAATCGATTTGAATATCGATTGTGTTATCATTATTAAAGATAATCGAATCTTTTGTGATACGCGCATCTCTATATCCACGCTCTTTGTACGCATCAACAACAGAAGTTAAGTCGGCATCAAAATCTTCAGGGATAAATTTAGATTTTTTCCAAAAACGCAACGCCATTTTTTCTTTGGTGTTTTTCATGGCAGCGCGTAATTTTTTGTCTGAGATTTGCTCATTTCCGTTGAAAGAAATGTCTTTCACTTTAACTTTTTCTCCTTTATCGATAGCTACTACCATTTTTACAGCGTTTGCTTCGGTAGTATCTGGAAGGGTGTTAATGTTAACTTTGGTATTATAGAAACCATCTTTTTTATACTTGTTCACCAAGTAATTTTTGGTATTGGCAATGTAACTTTCGGTTACCTTTTTCCCTTTTTTAAGGTCGGCTTCTTTTTCTACATCGTCAATTTTTTTCTTTTTGATTCCAGTTATTTTAACGTCGGAAAGTACAGGCAGTTCGGTAACATTTAATTCAAGATAAATTTTATCACCTTCTACCTTTGTTTTATAAATATTGATATCGCTAAATAGGTTAAGCCCCCAAAGCTTATTAATTACTTCACTAATTTGCTCCCCAGGCACTGTAATTGCTTGTCCGTTTCGCAAACCAGTATAAGTAATAACTGTTTGCTCATTGTAACTTTTCACCCCAGTTACCTCAATACCTCCAAGAATATACTTTTTACCCTTATCAAAGGTAGTTTCTTGTGCATTTACATAAGTAAAAGATAGTAGTAAAATAAATACACCCAAATATCGATTCAGCATGATATTCTTAGTTAAGTTGTTCGCTTGTCTTTCCAAATCTACGTTCTCTGTTTTGATAGTTTATTATTGCCTCCCACAAGTGCTCTTTGGTAAAATCTGGCCAAAGTGTTTCTGTAAAATACAACTCAGCATAAGCAATTTGCCAAAGTAAAAAATTACTTATTCTTTGCTCCCCACTTGTACGAATAAGCAGGTCTACATCTGGCAAATTTTGCGTGTAAAGATGATTATTAATTATTGATTCGTCAATAGAATCAACAGAAATTATATTATTTTTAACTTTCGTACACAGCTGTACGACAGCATTTTTAAGCTCTTCTCTAGCACCATAACTCAGCGCTAAAGTAAGTGTCATTTTTGTATTATTTTTGGTGCGCTCTATAACTTCTACAAGTTCTTTACGTACCGATTTAGGTAGATTATCTAAACACCCAATGGCGTTTAAACGTATGTTTTGTTCGTGTAAGGTTTGAAGTTCTTTTCTTAGCGAAGATACTAGTAACTTCATCAAGGTATCGACTTCTAATTTTGGTCGATTCCAATTTTCAGTAGAAAAAGCATAGAGTGTTAAGTTCTCAACGCCAATGCGCACGCAACCTTCCACAACTTCTTTTACAGCTTTTGCTCCATTTTCATGACCAAAAACTCTAAGTTTTCCTTTTTGTTTAGCCCATCTTCCGTTGCCATCCATAATTATGGCTATATGCTTGGGCAAATTTTCTTTATTTACTAACTCTTCATTCATTATGCATCAATCAAAACAACTGTAACACGGTCGTTCTCCAAAGGTATACGTAAGTGTTACCCCAGAAAACACATACCAATCGTCACTAAAGATATTTCCAAAAGAAGTTCCAGGAGTTCCACCCTCTGGATTACTTCCATCGATATTATCAGTAAAAGTATAACGCGCACCAACTTCTGCAGCTAGTATAAAACGCGTGCTTATTTTACCTTTAACACCTAAGGTCATCGGGATTGCAAATGTAGTCTTATTTCCAAATACTTGCGCATTATTCCCTATATAATATAGGTCGTCGTGCAAAAATACAGAAACTCCACCATATATATAAGGAGTAATTGGTCTTGAAAAATCGTCTAAATCGAATTCCAAAAAGTTAAACTCCATCCCTATGGATCCTTCTAAAATATCGTTTGAAAAACTATAATCGCGACTTTGTCTAGCTGCGTTATCAGAATCTCTATCGGCACCATGCAATGTAGAAAGTGTAACCGAAGCTCTATAAGCGTAACGTTTACTGATATTCCACTTAAACAAACCTCCAGCTGCAAAGCCATTTGGTTTGATATACCAAGAAGAACCAACGTCTCCGATATAATTACTACCACCAACAAATACACCTGCCTCAAACATTTGAGCGCTTGAAATTGTAGTGGTTAACATAAGTACGATAGCTAAGATTCTAAAATTCATATCTTTCAAAGTTTGCAAATATATACATTATGATATTTTATGCTAATATCATTTAAAATGAATGTGTTTGTAAAACAATTTTTGTGATAAAATATTGCGTTCATGTAGTTTAATTACGTCGATCTTCGCCCCATAAAAGTTTTTTACGGAGTGTTTTAAGGAAACTCTCGTCACTTAGGTCGACTAATTTAATGGTGAAAGGGGCTCTTTCTATAAGTATTTCAGTTTCATTGTTTAAGGTTGCAATTCGAGAATCTAAAGACACTAAAAATGTATCCTCTCGACCTGAAACTTTCAGTTTAATTTTGGTTTTATCGGGAATTACAAGCGGACGCGCATTTAGGTTGTGCGGAGCAATTGGCGTAAGCACCAAAGCATCTGTACTTGGCGCAATTACAGGTCCGTTACAACTTAACGAATATCCCGTAGACCCTGTTGGCGTTGAAACTATAAGTCCGTCTGCCCAATACGATGTTAGGTATTCGTCGTCGAGCCACGTAGCAACCGTAATCATCGAAGTTGTATTTTTTCGACTTACCGCAATTTCGTTTAAAGCGAAATTCACTTCGGTTTGCTCCTCCATAGGTGTTGCGGTGGTAATTTGTAAAAGTGCTCTTTTTTTAACTTCAAATCTGTTTTTAAGCACTTCTTCGATGGCTGCTTCTATGTTTTCTTTTTGCACAGTTGCCAAAAAACCCAAACGCCCTGTATTGATACCCAATATCGGAATATCGAGATCGCGTACAAAAAGCACAGTTCGCAGCATGGTTCCGTCGCCTCCAACACTTAAAAATAAATCGAATGAAGTGTCTAAATCTTCAAAAGAAGTAAAAGTTTTGTAGATTTCAGAAACAACTATCGCCTCTTTAATTTGTTGTAAATACGCTGCTTCCAAATATACTTCTGCATTATTTCGCTTTAAAACCTCTAAGAGTTTTAAAATATATTCTTCCGAATCTTCTTTGTAATACTGTCCGTAGATCCCAATTTTCATTCGCTAATTTTTATTGCTGAAATTTTAATCTTCTTATATTTTCAAGAACTTATCTAAATAATTGGAGCGCTCTTTGAGTCCCTCAATATAGGTATCTTCTTCGGTTCCGGAAACAATATTGTAACTATATCTTCTAAATGCTTGGATAATATTATTCAATCCTGTATTTCCGATTTTCAGGGTGATTTGCGTTAAGTCGTCTTCATCCGCAGAAATAAATGCCCCGAGAAGTTTCCCGTCGTTACTTTCTACAATTTGAGAGATTTCGCTAAACGAATAATCAACACTTCCTTTTTCAACAATTAAAATTCCGCCAGGCTCATTAAAAAACGGTGTTTCGTTAAACAAGCCCATAATATCTATAAGTTCGTAATACCCAACATACAAATTATTGGCATCGAGAATTGGCATTACATTGGCGTTATATTTTGCAAATGCCTCCAAAACATCGAGCCAACTGGTGCTTTTTTGCACAAAAAACACATCTAAGGCATACAAATAATCGTTCACTTTTTTCTCCGGATCATAACCTTGCACATCGTCTTCGGAAATATTTCCGAGCAACCTATTATCTTCTACCACTGGAATATGCGTATTGGTACAATCTGAAAACATCCCACGCACCATTTTTACCGGATAATTCGGCAATAGCGGAAGGATATCGTTATTGATGTAAGAATGTAAATTCATAACCAAGTTATTTCGACGCAAATTAATCAATTTCTAGCATAAAAAGGCAGGCTTCCCCCGATAATCAGTATTAAATATTTACAAGCGTACACAGAAAAACCACAACTTTTACTTTTTAAACCCCGAAGGTTTGCTCCGCGGAAGTTCACTTTGTATTTTTGTGTTTTCAATTTAACGAATATTTATTTTTATGACAAAGTTGAGCGTTAACATAAATAAAATTGCAACCCTTAGAAATTCTAGAGGTGGTAATGTGCCAAATCTATTAAAGGTAGCAACCGATATTCAAGCTTTTGGTGCCGAAGGAATTACCATTCACCCGCGCCCAGACGAGCGACATATTCGTTACCAAGACGCTAGAGACTTGCCAAGTGTAGTACACACCGAATATAATATTGAAGGAAACCCAATAAAAAGTTTTATCGACTTAGTCCTCGAAGTAAAACCAACACAAGTAACTTTGGTTCCAGACGCCGAAGACGCTATCACATCGAATGCGGGTTGGGACACGCTAAAACACAAAGATTTTTTAAAAGAAGTTATTGCTGAATTTAAAGCGAACCAAATAAGAACTTCCATTTTTGTTGATCCTATTTCGAAAATGGTTGAAGGCGCTGCCGAAACAGGAACAGACCGCATCGAACTTTACACGGAAGCTTACGCGAGTGAATTTGAAAAAGGGAACAAAGACGGTATAAAACCTTATATCGAAGCTGCAAATACAGCCAACAAAGTTGGATTGGGTATTAATGCAGGTCACGACTTAAACCTTGAAAATACGACATACTTCCAACAAAACATTCCAAATTTACTTGAAGTTTCAATCGGTCATGCTTTAATTGCTGAATCACTTTATTTAGGGTTGGAAAATGTGGTACAAATGTATTTACATCGATTAAAATAGGTCTTTGAAAAGTGGGGAGACAGAAGCCTAAAGTCCGAAGTGAGTAGTGAGTAGTGAGTAGTGAGTAGTGAGTAGTGAGTAGTGAGTAATGAGTAGTAAGTAATGAGTAGTAAGTAAAAAAACTAATTTCTCTTCAAATGAGACTTAGAATGTAATTAGCTGAAATTCAGAAGTCAGTTAACAAACAAACTCCCCCTTCGAGGTTGGGTACTTAATCCCCCTTCGAAGGGGGCTAGGGGGATGTAAAGAATAGAGAAAAAGCTGAAAAGCAGAATCTCAAAGAAATCAGCAAACAAGAAACAAAAACCAGAAACAAAAGAGCCATGCAAATACTAAAATCTAAAATCATAGGAAACGGAAAACCATTACTTATACTTCATGGATTTTTAGGAATGTCTGACAATTGGAAAACCCTTGGCACAAAATACGCAGATTTAGGTTTTGAAGTGCATTTGCTCGATTTAAGAAACCACGGAAAGAGTTTTCACTCCGATGATTTTTCGTATGAGCTAATGGTAGACGATGTTTTAAATTACATCGATTTACACGACCTCGAAAGCGTTAATATTATTGGTCATTCTATGGGGGGTAAAGTTGCCATGCTACTTGCTGTTTCAAAACCAGAAGTTGTAACCCGATTGCTTGTTGCAGATATTGCTCCGAAATATTATCCGCCGCACCATCAAACTATTATCAACGGTTTAAAAGCATTAGATTTTAACAAGATAAGCTCTAGAACCGAAGCCGACGAAGAACTTTCAAAGCATATCAACGACTGGGGAACACGTCAGTTTCTACTGAAAAACCTACATTGGAAAACCAAAGAAACACTCGGGTTTAGATTTAATCTTCCTGTACTTTCGGAAGCACAAGAAGAAATAGGTGAAGCGCTTCCGTCTCAAAAAATATTCAACGGAAAAACCTTGTTTTTAAGAGGCTCAAAATCGGAGTACATTTCTCCAAACGACACCGACCTTATCAAAGCTCATTTTCCTTCAGCAATTATAGAAATTATAGACAACGCTGGGCATTGGCTTCATGCGGAAAATCCTACACAATTTTTCGAAAAATCCTCCAAATTCCTTAATAACTAACACTTTACAAAAAAACTTACAACTTCAGCAAAAATAAAAAATCAGAAAAACGAACTGTAATCATTACATACTAAACAGCGTTTAAATGTTAATTTTTTAATGATTTATAAATATCTAAGTGGTTAAAATTGCATATGAATAATTTTGTATTAAATTTGACTAGCTAATATTCATAATTCTAAATTAACTAATTCATGAAAAAACTCACACTTTTAGCAATTCTGTTGCTTACTAGTGCCTTGACGTATGCTGGAGGATATCGTATCTCTTTGCAAGGACAAAAGCAACTTGCCATGGGGCATACTGGAGTTGCCGTAATAAACTCTTCTGAACTTGTGTTTTTCAACCCTGCGGGGCTTACTTTTTTAAATGAAAAATTTACCGTAAGTGCTGGTGCTAATGCTGTTTTTGCAAACATCAGTTTCCAAAACGAACAATACGGATGGTACACAGAAGCAGACAATCCTGTTTCTACACCATTTAATGTATATGCTGCCTATAAAATTAACGATTGGGCTAGTGTTGGTTTAGGGATTTACACACCTTACGGAAGTGGTGTTGAATACCCTACCGATTGGGAAGGATCTCACCTAATAAACGACATTAGCTTACGAGCTATTTTTATTCAGCCAACACTTTCTATCAAAATAAATGATAAAGTAAGTATTGGAGGGGGACCAATTTTTGCTACTGGAGCTGTTAATTTCAACAGAAATATCGACAGAACTACAACCAATACCGAAGGAGAAAGAGCAAATGTTACAATCGACCAAAGCGGAATTACAGCATGGGGATATAACTTAGGATTGATGGTTAGACCTACCGAAAAATTCACGCTAGGAATTAACTACCGTTCGGAAATCCAAATGGATGCTGAAGATGGAGAAGCCGATTTTCAAAATATGCCAAATGGCCTCAATATTGATGGAAAATATGACAATGTGACTTTTGATGCTACATTACCACTTCCTGCGGAATTAACTGTTGGAGCTTCATACGCTATCAATGAAAAATGGCTTGTTGCCTTTGATTACAACCGTGCATACTGGAATGCTTACGAGGCATTAGATGTAATTTTCAGCAATGGCGAAGAATCGATAAACCCACGTAACTACAAAAATGCTTCTACTTACCGTTTTGGTGTTCAGTACAAAGCTACAAATCGTTTCACTTTAAGAGGTGGTTACTATTTTGACGAATCGCCTGTACAGTCTGGATACTTCGCTCCTGAAACTCCAAGAAACGATTCGAATAACTTCACAGGAGGTTTTTCATTCAAAATTAGCGAGCGTTTCGCTTTAGACGCATCATTCTTATACATCCATTTTGATGAAGTTGATGAGTCATATGATTATTACAAAGACCCTACAGGAACACAATTTTCTTCTTTTGGAGGAACATACAAGAACAACGCTTTTGTACCAGGACTAGGAATTACCTACGGATTTTAATAAAAGCTAACAACAATAACTCATGAAAAAACTACTATATATATCATTAGCCACGGTTGCACTTACCTCGTGCCAACCAGAATTTAACGACTCGGTAGACGAGCAAGGCTTTTACTCAAATGGAGATGCCGACTTCTCTACATTTGTTGCAGTTGGAAACTCTTTAACCGCAGGATACGCCGACGGTGCGCTGTATCTTAACGGACAACAAAACTCTTTCCCAAGCATGCTTTCAACACAGTTTAAGCATGTTGGTGGTGGCGATTTTACACAACCATTGGTAAACGACAACTTGGGTGGTTTACTAGCCAGTGGAAATCAGATTACAGACAACCGAAGAGTAATTAGACTTGGAGCTGACGGAAGTACAACTCCCGTAATTTTGGAGGGAACTCCAACAACAGACATTGTTAACACACTTGAAGGACCTTTTAACAACATGGGAGTTCCAGGTTCTAAAATTTTTCATTTAGTAGCTAACGGATACGGAAATATCGGAAACTTCCCTGCGGCAGCAAATCCTTATTTTGTACGTATGGCAAGTACTCCAGATGCTTCTGTAATTGAAGATGCCGTTTCTCAAAGTCCAACATTCTTTTCGCTTTGGATTGGAAACAACGACATTTTAAGTTTTGCTACAAGTGGTGGAGTTGGTGTAGACCAATCTGGAAATTTAGATCCTACAACGTATGGAGCAAACGATATTACAGATCCTAACGTTTTTGCAAGTGTTTACAATACGCTACTTACGGCTCTTACAAGCGGAGGTGCTAAAGGAATCGTTGCAAACATTCCAAACGTTACAACAATCCCGTTTTTCACAACTGTACCTTACAATGCAATTCCGCTAGACGCACAAACAGCAAGCGTACTTAACCAAGCATACGCTCAATACAATGGTGGTTTATTGCAAGCACAATCTTTCGGTTTAATTACTGCGGAAGAAGTTGCGCAACGTACTATACAATTTAGTGCAGGACAAAATGCCGTTGTTATTTTAGATGAAGATTTAACTGATTTAACTGGTATTAACGCAGGACTTACAAACATGAGACAAGCTACGGCTGAAGATTTACTTCCGCTTACAACTTCATCTATTTTAGGGACTTTAGCAGATGCTAGCAATCCGCAATCAATTATTGGAGTTGCAGTACCACTTACAGACGCGCAAGCTTTAACAGCTACAGAAATCGAAATGGTTACAAATGCACAAACTGCATACAACACAAGTATAAAAGCGCTAGCTACTCAATACGATTTAGCTTTTATAGATGTAGAAGCAATAATGAATCAATTAGCTAATGGCGGTATTTCTTTTGACGGCGGAACCATAACAAATACGTTTGCAACAGGTGGAGCTTTCTCTTTAGATGGAGTTCACCCAACACAACGTGGTTATGCAGTTATTGCCAACGAAATGATTAACATTATCAACGAAAAATACAATGCTACAATTCCAGGAATAAATCCAGGAGCGTATCCTACAATTTTCGTAGAATAAAGAACATAATATAGAATATTTTTCAAAAGCGTCTGTTAAAGCAGACGCTTTTTTTATATCTTTAAGAAAACAAAATCTTAATCAGATGAAATTTATAATCAGACTTTTACTCACAGCAGTGTCTGTAGTAATTTTAGCAAAACTATTACCTGGCGTAGGTGTAGAAAGCTACGGTACCGCAATTATGGTTGCCATTGCATTAGCACTTTTAAACTTTATAGTAAAACCAATTCTTGTAGTTTTAACACTACCTGCAACCATCATCACCTTGGGGCTTTTCTTATTAATCATAAACGCTTGTATCATTCTACTTGCCGATTATTTTGTAGATGGCTTTTCAGTAGTAAATATATGGTGGGCTTTACTTTTTAGTTTACTATTATCAATCTTACAATCTATATTCGAAACCTTGGTAGGTGCCGAAGATTAATTTAACTTCAGAAAAAATACAAATTCACTCTAAAAAATACATTTTCAAAAGTTTTATAAAAACCAAGTAACTACCTAAAAAGCAAAGTTGTTAAATAAAAATTAATATTTTGTTTTTCAGTCATTTAAAAACTTGGTTAACTTTTGAAAATGTATTACTTTTGCATGCCCATTTACGGGCTATTAAATATTTTTGGAGAATGAATATCACAAAAGAGCAAATTGACGATTTAAATGCAATAGTAAAAGTTGCTATTACAAAAGAAGATTACAGCGATAAAGTAAATCAAATATTAACAGACTACCGCAAAACAGCAAACATTCCTGGTTTTAGAAAAGGACATGTACCAATGGGTCTTGTAAAAAAACAATACGGAAAAGCTGTATTGGTAGACGAGGTTAATAAATTACTACAAGAGTCTTTAAATAAATTCTTAACAGAAGAAAAACTAGACGTACTTGGAAATCCGTTACCAAAAGCACAAGACAATTTAGATTGGGATGCTGAAGATTTTTCTTTTGAATTTGAATTAGGTTTAGCTCCAGCTTTTGATGTTGATTTAAAAACTAAAAAAGCAATTACACACTATCAAATCGTTGCTGATGATAAAATGATTGATGAGCAAGTTGATAGAATTGCAAAACAATACGGAAAATTAATCGCTCAAGACGAAGTAACCGAAGATAGCGAAGTTACAGGAGTATTTAAAAGCGAAGAAAAAGAAATTGAAAACAGAGTTACTTTTACTTTAGACAAACTTAAAGGAAAAAGAAACCTAAATAAATTTGTTGGCGCTAAAGTTGGAGACACTTTAGAGTTAAAAACAAAAGGGCTTTTTGAAGACGATCATGACTTAATGAACTTCTTAAAAGTTGAGCACGACGAAGCACACGATTTAGACATCGCTGTTACTTTTACAATCGACGAGGCTAACAAAAGAGAAGCTACCGAATTAAACCAAGAGTTATTCGACAAGCTTTTTGGTGAAGGTGTTGTTACTTCTGAAGAAGAAATGAGAGCCAAAATTAAAGAAGATGCTGAAAAGCAATTTGCACAACAAGCAGATCAAAAATTGCTTAACGATATCACTGAAGAATTAGTTGAAAATACAAAGTTTGATTTACCTGCAGAATTTTTAACAAAATGGATTCAAGCAACAGGAGAAAAAGAACTTTCTGATGAAGAAGCTAGCGAAGCGTATGCACAATCTGAAAAAGGATTGAGATACCAATTAATAGAAGGAAAAATCATCAACAACAACGATCTTCAAGTAACTTACGAAGAGTTAAAAGAGTTTGCTAAAACATACGTTCGTATGCAAATGGCACAATTCGGACAAACAGATCCAGACGAAGAAGTTTTAGAAAACATCTCTTCTAGAGTGCTTTCAAACCAAGAAGAAGCTAAAAGATTATCAGAACAAATGATGAGCGAAAAGCTTGTAAATCTGTATAAAGAAAAAGCAAACTTAAAGACAAAAGAAGTTACTTACGAAAACTTTGTTAAAGAAGTTTACGGGTAAAACCTTTAAAAATAATTTAAGTATCTTTAAGGCGTTAAACTGTAAGTTTTAACGCCTTTTTACGTACTTACAACTAGTAATTAAAATTTTATGAACTTCGAAAAAGAATTTAAGGCATTTGCCACAAAAGATAGAGGGATAAATAGCATGTATTATGACAAAATCATAAGCGCTATGACTCCAGTGGGGCTTACCCCAAATATTATTGAAGAGCGTCAATTAAACGCTGTTGCTATGGATGTGTTTTCTAGATTGATGATGGACAGAATCATCTTTATGGGAACAGGAATTAACGACCAAGTAGCAAACATCATTCAAGCACAATTGTTGTTTTTAGAAAGTGCCGATGCTTCTAAAGACATCCAAATTTACATAAACTCTCCAGGAGGAAGTGTATATGCTGGATTAGGAATTTACGACACTATGCAGTACATCAAACCAGATGTTGCAACAATTTGTACTGGGATGGCCGCTTCAATGGGTGCTGTGTTACTTTGCGCTGGAGAAAAAGGGAAACGTTCTGCTCTACCTCATAGCCGTGTTATGATTCACCAACCACTTGGAGGTGCTCAAGGACAAGCAAGTGATATTGAAATTACAGCCCGCGAAATTTTAAAACTGAAAGAAGAATTATACGAAATCATTGCTAAGCACTCTGGGCAATCGATGGAAAAAGTTACCGACGATAGTGACCGCGATTACTGGATGAAAGCAGATGAAGCGAAAGCTTACGGAATGATTGATGAAGTCTTGAGAAGAGACCTTTAATTTCATCAGTATAAAAAATAGAAAACGACAAGCGTTTTCATAAAAAAAGAAAAATGGCGAAAGAAGAATTAGAATGTTCGTTTTGTGGTCGAAAAAAGCCAGAAACTAACTTGCTTATTGCAGGCTTAGATGCGCATATTTGCGACCGCTGTATCGAACAGGCACATGGAATTGTATTAGAAGAATCGCAACAAAATAAAAACAGTGAATTATCTTCTGAGTTGATTTTAAAAAAACCAACTGAGATAAAAGAATACCTCGATCAATTTATTATTGGTCAAGACGCTACCAAAAAAGTAATGTCTGTTGCCGTGTACAATCACTATAAAAGATTGTTGCAACCTGCCAGCAAAGATGATATTGAAATTCAAAAAAGTAATATCATTATGGTTGGACAAACAGGAACAGGAAAAACTTTAATGGCAAAAACTATTGCCAAAATGCTCAATGTTCCGCTTGCTATTGTCGATGCTACTGTGTTAACCGAAGCTGGTTATGTTGGAGAAGACGTAGAAAGTATTTTAACGCGTTTACTTCAAGCAGCCGATTACAACTTAGAAAAGGCAGAAAGAGGAATTGTTTTTATTGATGAAATTGATAAAATCGCACGTAAAAGCGACAATCCTTCCATCACTAGAGATGTTTCTGGTGAGGGTGTACAGCAGGCACTTTTAAAATTACTCGAAGGAACCGTTGTGAATGTACCGCCAAAAGGTGGAAGAAAGCATCCAGATCAAAAATTTATCGAAGTAAATACTGAAAATATCTTGTTTGTTGCTGGTGGTGCTTTCGACGGAATTAACCGACATATCTCAAAACGATTAAACATGCAAGCAGTTGGTTACAATGTTTCAAAATCAGAAATGATTGATCGTGAAAACCTATTGCAATATGTTATCCCGAAAGATTTAAAAGACTTTGGTTTAATTCCAGAAATCATTGGTCGTCTTCCTGTATTAACATACATGGATCCACTTGATGCTGAAACGCTTCGCTCTATTTTAACAGAACCAAAAAATGCCATTATCAAGCAGTACACAAAACTATTTGAAATGGATAATATTAAGTTCTCTATTAATGATGAGGCGCTTAATTATATTGTCGAAAAAGCAATTGAATACGACTTGGGGGCAAGAGGACTTCGCTCTTTATGCGAAACCATCTTAACCGATGCTATGTTTGATTTACCAAGTTCGGAAGAAAACAAATTGGTTGTAGACAAAGCGTATGTTGAAGAAAAATTAAACAGAATTGCAGTTAATAAACTGAAAGCTGTTTCTTAAATAAAAATACAAATTACCAAAATAACAAAGCCTCCAATGTGGAGGCTTTGTTTGTTTTGAATATTCTACAAAATTCAAAAAATACACAAACAACTAACATTACAAATAGCTATCTTTAATTTTTAAAACTGAAGTAATTCACACCATAAAATAGCCTCAAATAACAAGTAATGTTTCAACTCCAATACAAACGCATCTATCTTGAAAAAAAGCACGTATTCAGAATAGCAGGTGGCACCCGCACAAATACACCTGCTATTCTAATACAATTACAATTTGAAAATCATACAGGGTATGGAGAAGCATCTATGCCTCCATTATATGGTGAAGACTTTCAAACTGCTGAAGCTTTTTTAAAACGTGTCGATTTGACCTCTTTTAAAGATCCTTTCAATACTGAAGACATCTTGAACTACATCGACACTATTGCTCCAAACAATCCAGCAATAAAAGCCGCAATTGATATTGCCTTACACGATTTAATCGGACAAATATTAAATATTCCTCTACACTCTTACTTCGGATTAAAACCGAAAAATCTAGCCACAAGCAAAACTATCGGTATTGACACTCCAAAGATTATTGAAGAACGCGTACAAGAGGCATCAGATTTCAAATATTTAAAAGTTAAATTAGGAAGTGAGCTTGATGAAGAAATCATAAATACAATTAAAAGTTTAACTAATCAACCTCTATTTATCGATGCAAATCAAGGGTGGAAATCGAAAGAAGAAGCGCTCGAAAAAACCAATTGGCTCAAAGAAAATGGAGCTGTTTTTATAGAACAACCTCTGCCTAAAACTGCGTTAGATGAATTGAGTTGGTTAGCAGCACAATCGCCTTTACCAATAATCGGTGATGAGGGTATACAACGTTTTTCTGATTTAAAAAACGCATCAAATTTCTATCACGGTATTAATATAAAACTCATGAAATCTACAGGATTACGTGAAGCTTACAAAATGGCGCAAACAGCCAAAATGATGGGACTTAAAGTTATGCTTGGCTGCATGTCTGAAACTTCATGTGCTATTGGAGCTGCAGCGCAGTTAGGAGCTTTGGCCGATTGGATTGACTTGGACGGAAATCTAGGGATAAAAAATGACCCATTTAAAGCGCATCATGTTGAAAATGGAATTATTCATGTAAACAACAAAGCTGGAGTTGGACTTCTCAATCCAAATTGGGATCAAATTCCTACACTCTAATTTCTTCAATTTAAAACATTATGTCATGAAGTTTTTCAGCAAAATAATTTTAAATACAATTACAGTAATCATCTTACTTATAGCTATAGGATGTAAAAATAAAATCGAAAAACCCCTCGAATCAAAAAATACTTTTGTGAATGATGTCGCTTTAGATTCATTCTTCTCAATACTACACAAAAACAAAATGTTTAATGGTGCCGTTGCTGTTAAAAAAGATGGAAAGCTCATTTTTAAAAAAGGCTACGGAATTGCAAATTTCAGTCAAAAAACTCCTTTTCTTCCTTCTACAAGTATCGAAGTAGCTTCGGTTTCAAAACAATTCACGGCTGCTGCAATTCAAATTTTAGCGCAACAAAATAAGTTAAACATAAACGAGTTTGCCTACAAATATTTGGGAGATGCGTTTCCTTACCACAACATCACAATTCAGCATTTATTAACGCATACATCTGGACTGAAAGATTACGAAGATTATTTCAAAATAGCTTGGGATTCTACTTTAATCGCATCAAACAAAGACATCTTGAATTATTTTATCACTCAAAAACCTGTGTTGGAAAGTGTTCCTGGTGAAAAATACCACTATTCGAATTCAGGCTATGTTTTATTGGCGAGTATTGTAGAAGCTGTAAGTAATATTTCTTTAGATGTTTTTTTGGAAAAGTACGTTTTCACAAAAGCGACCATGAATCAAAGTTATTTTTTAGAACGAGATAGTATTTGGAACGCCAAAAATTATGCGCCTGGATATATGCTAAACCCGACTAATTGTAATTACGACAACCCAGAATTACTTAACGGGAAACAATATTATCGATTTTTAAGTGGACGTTTAGGCTCTGGCAGACTTTCGTCTTCGGTGAACGATTTAATAAAGTGGGATAGCATTTTATATACTGATAATTTTTTAAATGAAGCGAGTAAGAAAATTGCTTTTACACCACAGCCGCCAAGTCATGATACATCTGATTATGGCTACGGATGGCACATTCCTGATACTTCGGCACAAAATAAAACAGTTTACCATACTGGAAGTTGGGCTGGAAACAAAACATATATAAAACGGTATTTAAACAATAAGAGTCTTATTGTGATTTTGAATAACACAAACAGCCCCTATATGGTAGCAATCCGAAAAGAGATTGACAATTATATTGAAAACGGAACCCCTTTAAACATTCCACAGCGATATGGAGAAGAGGTTTTAGAACAAGAAATTTGTACACTTACAGAAGAAAATCTTAGTAATTGGTTGACAACAAATAAAGATGTGAAATGGAATAAAAAGTCACTTTTAAAACTACATGAATTCTACATTGAACATCAAGAGGTCGAAAAAGCTACTATTGCACACTCTATTATTGAAAATTTAAAACTCTAATAAAAAAATCCTCTTTTTTACGATGCAAAAGAGGATTTTTAACTTTATTCTTTATTCATTTGTAACAACTCTTCAAGGTAGTGCCTATTACTCGAAAGTCGTGGAATTTTGTGCTGCCCTCCTAGTTTATCGTATTTTTTCAACCAGTCGTAAAACAAGTTTTTTCTTGCTACGTGTACCGTTGGCATATTTAAAGTAATGTTGTTATAGCGTTTTGCTTCATAATCCGAATTCAACTTTTTTAGTGTTGCATCCATCACCTCAACAAATTCAGTTTGATTGGTTGGAACTTTTCTAAATTCTATCAACCACTCGTGCGCACCTTTTTCTTTACCCTGCATAAAAATAGGTCCCGCCGTATAATCTATAATTTCGGCGCCAGTTTTTTTACAAGCTGCTTGCAAAGCTTCTTCAGCATTTTCAATAATAAGTTCTTCGCCAAAAACATTAATATGGTGTTTTGTTCGTCCTGTAACCTTAATTCGGTATGGTGAAGTAGACGTAAATCTTACCGTATCACCAATTAAATAACGCCATAATCCAGCGTTGGTAGTAATTACAATAGCATAATTTTTATCGAGTTCTACTTCCCAAAGTGGTATTACTTTTTCATTTGGAGTACCAAACACATCCATCGGGATAAATTCATAAAAAATCCCGTAGTCCAGCATCAGCAGTAACTCATCAGAATTGTTTCTATCCTGAATTGCAAAAAATCCTTCCGAAGCATTATAAATTTCGTAATATCTAAAACTCTTTCTAGGTAATAATTTTTGATATTGTTCTCGATATGGATTAAAACTCACCCCTCCATGAAAATAAACTTCCAGGTTTTCCCATATTTCAAACAGATGACTTTTTCCTGTTTTTTCCAACACTTCGTTAAGTAAAACCAACATCCAAGAGGGTACTCCTGCCAAACTGGTAACATCTTCTTTTATAGTTTCCTCTACAATGGCCGCCAGCTTACTCTCCCACTCGCTCATCAAAGAAACTTTGTTGCTCGGTGTACTGCTCATCTCCGCCCAAAAAGGCATATTATCAATAATAATTGCTGAAAGGTCTCCGAAAAATGTATTGTTGTCTTGATAAAGTTCTTTGCTTCCGCCAAGTCGCAAACTCTTTCCTGTAAACAATTTAGAATCTTCGTTATTATTAAAATAAAGCGACAACATGTCTTTCCCTGCTTTAAAATGACAATCTTCTAACGACTCTGTACTTACAGGAATAAATTTACTCTTTGCATTGGTTGTTCCGCTACTTTTGGCAAACCACTTTATCGGCGTAGGCCAAAAAATATTATGCTCTCCTTTTCGAGCCCGCTCTATCATCGGCTCGATATCTTCGTATCTCACAATGGGCACTCGCTCAGTAAAAGCAGTATACGAGCCCATATCGGAAAATCCGTGTGCTTTACCAAACTCAGTTTCTTTGGCAACCGACATTAAATGAGTTAGCACTTCTGTTTGAACTTCACTAGGGTATTTCATAAAAAGTTCCATCTGGTGGAAACGCTTTTTCAAAAACCAAGAAGCTATCGAATTGAATAACGGAATTGACATTTATTTAATTTATATTTGATAAAAATATGAAAAAACTTTTATGATGTTCGAAGGTGTTCTCACTAAAATGCAAACCGAATTTACAAATCCTATTAATTATTATTTAGTTTTTGAAAACAACTACATAAATTTTAATCAGTTAATTAATAAAAAAATAAGCATCACCTTCGTAAAGTTTGAATGTTTATCGTGTCATTTAGACAAACCTATTTACCGTCAAGGATTTTGTAAAAGTTGCTTTTTTGAAACACCAAAAGCAGCCGATTGGATTTTAAAACCTGAGTTGAGCACAGCACATTTAGATATTGAAGATAGAGATTTAGCCTACGAAAAAGAAGCACAACTACAACCGCATATTGTCTACTTAGCAAATTCGAGCAGTATTAAAGTGGGAGTGACAAGAAAAAGTCAGGTTCCAACGCGATGGATTGACCAAGGAGCGCATGAAGCTATTGAAATTGTAGAGGTTCCAAATCGATATCTTGCAGGGATAACTGAAGTTGCTTTGAAAGACCATGTTTCCGACAAAACAAATTGGCGAAAAATGCTTCAGAATGACATTGTAGATGAAGATTTAAAACAGTATCGCGACCAGTTAAAACAATACATCCCTGAAGAAACGCTTCCTTATTTTATTGAATACAATACTGAAACCAATATTGATTTTCCAGTAGAAGCATATCCCGTTAAACCAAGTAGTTTAAACCTAAGTAAAACGCCAACTTACGAGGGTGTTTTAAAAGGAATTAAAGGGCAATATTTAATTTTTGAAGACCAAACCGTTTTCAATGTAAGAGCCAACGAAGGTTTGGTTGTTAACATTAAAACGATTTAATAATTTGTAATAAAAAAGCGCTATGAATACTGAAGAATTGTTTGCAGCACTCCGAACTGAAGACACCGCCAAAATAAAAGAAATTTTAAGCGCAAACCCAACGCTTATCAATGACCGGGATACTCGTGGTTCTACACTTTTACTTTTGGCAACCTACTACGGAAACATTGAGGTTACAAATACCATTTTAGAATTTAATCCAGATGTGAATGCCAAAGATGCTTCTGGAAATACTGCTTTGATGGGTGTATGTTTTAAAGGATATACAGAAATTGCCAACTTACTAATAAAGCACAATGCCGATGTAAATTTAGCAAATGGCAATGGTGGAACTGCGCTAATTTTTGCAGCTACTTTTGGTAGAACGGCTATGGTTGAATTACTGCTGAAAAACAATGCTGACAAAACATTAAAAGATGCAAACGGCCACATGGCAATAGACCATGCTCGCATGCAAAAAAACCAAGAAATTGTTGCGTTATTAAGCTAGATATTTTCGCCTAGTAATTCTAAACGTGTTCTATCTTGAATTTTTATTTTCTTTCCTGAAGTAGCTATCAATCCGTTTTTAGAATATTCCGACACCATTCGGATTAAAGATTCTGTTGCAGTCCCAACAATATTGGCAAATTCTTCTCTAGAAAGTGTAATTTTCAAAAAGCCTTCTTCATCTACACCAAACTCTTCTTCCAATTCTAACAGAGCAATTGCAAATCTAGACTTAACAGGTTTCTGTGCCATTTCAACAATATGGTCGTTAGCAATTTTTAAATCGTAACAAATATCATTTACAATATCCGCAGAAAAATTTGAATTATTTTTAAAAGCCGATTTTATTTCTGTCTTTGGAATAAAACACACTTCCATCTCTTCAATTGCCTGCGCAGACAAGCCTACGGCATCGTCGCTTACAATACTACGTTGCCCAAGTAAATCGCCTTTTTTGATAAATTTCACGATTTGACTTTTTCCGTTAGACGACAGTTTTGTGAGTTTACAAATACCAGATTTTATACAGTATACACCGTTTAAATAATCTCCCTCTTCAAAAATAAAAGCTCCTTTCTCTACGTGTTGAGAAGTTTTACAGTCGGAAATATTTATCAATTCGTCCTTTGTTAAACTCCTTAGAGAACTAAACTTTCTTACAATACATTGTTCACATTTACTCATGCTCCAGAGAAACCTTTTGTAATTAACTATTCTTCATTGTTTTCTATGACAAATATCATACTTTTTCTTCATATATTTAGAGAGTTTTGTACTACTAAATTGAAGAAATTGAGCAACTCGTGTTACCATTGTGGACTAGATTGTGATCAAGAAACCATCGTCTTCGATCAAAAAAACTTCTGTTGTAACGGTTGTAAAACGGTTTATCAGATTTTTTCAGAAAACAATCTAACCTCTTATTACGACATAGAAAATAATCCAGGAATCACACCAAAAGAAGTACAAGGAAAGTACGATTTTTTGTCAAATCCAGATATTCTCGAAAGTCTCTTAGAGTTCAATGATGGTGCGATTCAGATGGTAAATTTATACATTCCATCAATCCATTGTAGCTCTTGTATTTGGGTCTTAGAAAATCTTCATAAAATTAATCAAAATGTAAAAGACTCGCAAGTAAACTTTCCTAAAAAAACAATACGTGTTACGTACAACAGCAACGATTTCGACTTAAAGAAATTGGCGCTTTTACTTGCTTCAATTGGTTACGAGCCCAAAATAAATTTAGAGAATAAAAATACCGAAGAAAACACCTCTAACAGAACAATTCTATACAAGCTTGGCGTTGCTGGTTTTGCCTTTGGGAACATTATGTTTTTATCGTTTCCAGAATACTTTGAGGTAAACGAATATTGGCTAGACCACTACAAACCTTTATTCCGTTGGATTATGTTTACGTTTTCGCTCCCAGTGGTGTTTTACGCATCTTCCGACTATTTTATATCGGCATACAAAGGCATTAAATCCAAAATATTAAACATCGATATCCCTATTGCTTTAGGTATTGCTGTGCTATTCATCAGGAGTTGCCACGAAATCATTACGGGTACGGGACAAGGCTTTTTTGATAGTCTTGCTGGCCTTGTTTTTTTCTTATTGATTGGGAAGTTCTTTCAGCAAAAAACATACAATTTTCTTTCATTTGAAAGAAGCTACAAAAGCTATTTTCCTATTGGAGTTACCCTCATTAAAAACAACAATGAAGAGGAAAACATACAAGTTCAAGATGTTAGAAAGGGCGACCGAATTTTAATTAGAAGTGAAGAAATCATTCCGGTAGACAGTATTTTAATGAAAGGTGAAGCCTACATTGATTACAGTTTTGTTACGGGAGAATCGGAAATTGTAAGAAAAACTTCGGGCGATAAAATTTTTGCTGGCGGAAAACAAACCAAAAATGCCATCGAAATTGAAGCGCTAAAGTCGGTTTCCCAAAGCTACCTAACACAACTTTGGAGTAATGACGCTTTTAAGAAGGAGAGTAACGCAAATTTTCAGAGTTTAACCGACCAAATTAGCAAACACTTTACGATTGTTATTTTGTCTATCGCTTTCCTGTCTCTCTTTTATTGGCTTTGGAAAGATACCTCGCAAGCAACTTATGTTTTTACTGCGATTCTAATTATTGCTTGCCCATGTGCTTTGGCACTTTCGGCTCCTTTTACACTGGGAAATTTATTGAGAATCTTCGGAAAAAAAGGATTCTATTTAAAAGACGGACATGTTATTGAAAAGCTCGCAAAAATAGATACCATCATTTTTGATAAAACTGGAACCATTACAGCTTCCGACAAAAAAGATATTTCATATGAAGGTGAAGCCTTGAATGAAGAAGAAGCAACACTGCTAAAAAGTACCTTAAGAGGTTCGAACCATCCGTTGAGCAGACAATTGTATCTTCTTTTAAAAGAAAACAACATCGTTCCGTTAGACGATTTTAAAGAAACAACCGGAAAAGGACTCGAAGCGCGTGTTAAAAACCACAAAATTAAAATTGGTTCTGAAAGTTTTGTTGCTGAAACAACTACCAAAAACGCACTTAAAACAAGTGTTCATATTAGTACCAACAATCAATACAAAGGGAAATACGTATTTTACAACCAATACCGAAAAGGGATTTCAAAGCTTTTTTACAAACTTGAAAAAAAATATCATCTTGCAATTTTATCGGGTGATAATGCAAGTGAAAAAGAAAATTTACGTAAATTACTTCCTGTTAAAACAAAGTTGCTATTTAATCAGCAACCTCAAGATAAGCTAGTCTACATTCAGCATCATCAAGAAGAAGGTGCGCAGATTTTAATGATTGGCGACGGACTTAATGACGCTGGAGCTTTAAAACAAAGTAATGTAGGAATAGCTGTTTCTGAAAATGTAAATATATTCTCCCCAGCCTGCGACGCAATTTTAGACGCAAAGAATATTACTGATTTAAGTAAGTATTTAAAAATTTGCAACAAGGGCATCCGCATCATTAAAGCAAGTTTTATACTCTCTTTTATCTACAATATTATCGGACTTTCTTTTGCAGTTACTGGGCATTTATCTCCTGTTGTAGCCGCCATTTTAATGCCACTTAGCTCTATTAGCGTAGTTATTTTTACAACCATATGTACAAATTTTATTTGTAGAGATTTAAAATAAACCACAACATGATAAATGTCATTCTTTTTGGTAGAGGATGCATTTAGTTTTGCAGGATAACTAATAAATATGAGTGTTATATACATACTTCTAGCCATCAGTATGGTTATTGCCATTATCTTCTTGGTCCTATTTATCACAATAGTTAAAGACGGACAATACGACGATGTGTATACGCCTTCCGTGCGTATGCTTTTTGAAGACGAACTCGAAACTGAAACAAATAAAACCAAAAACAAACAACAATCGTAACTATGGAAATGGAACAATTTTACTACGACAACAAAATTGTAAAGAAATTTCTTTATGCAACCATGTTTTGGGGGCTTGTAGGGATGCTCGTAGGGTTACTACTTGCATTTTTATTTATCTTCCCTAATTTAACCGACGGGATTTCGTGGTTAAGCTTCGGTAGATTAAGACCCTTACACACCAATGCTGTTATCTTTGCATTTGTAGGAAATGCAATTTTTGCAGGAGTTTACTATTCGCTTCAAAGGCTTTTAAAAGCAAGGATGTATAGCGACTTTTTAAGTAACTTAAATTTCTGGGGATGGCAACTAATTATCGTTGCTGCCGCAATCTCTCTTCCGCTAGGATATACTTCCTCTAAAGAATATGCAGAGCTCGAATGGCCAATTGATATTGCTATTGCTGTGATTTGGGTTGCCTTCGGAATTAACATGATTGGTACAATTTTAAAAAGAAGACAACGCCATTTGTATGTAGCAATTTGGTTTTATTTAGGAACCTTTGTTACCGTTGCCGTGTTGCATATTTTTAATAATATTGAACTTCCTGTGGGAGCAATGAAAAGCTACTCTGTTTACGCAGGGGTACAAGATGCTTTGGTGCAATGGTGGTACGGACATAATGCTGTGGCATTTTTCTTAACAACGCCTTTCCTTGGGTTGATGTACTATTTTGTGCCAAAAGCAGCAAACCGACCTATTTATTCGTATCGATTATCTATCGTTCACTTTTGGTCGTTAATCTTTATTTACATTTGGGCAGGACCTCATCATTTACTTTATACTGCACTTCCAGATTGGGCTCAAAACTTAGGAGTTGCCTTTTCGGTAATGCTTATTGCACCGTCTTGGGGAGGTATGATAAACGGACTTCTAACTTTAAGAGGAGCATGGGATAAAGTACGTGTAGACCCTGTATTAAAATTCTTTGTAGTTGCAATTACTGGTTATGGTATGGCAACCTTCGAAGGACCTATGCTTTCCTTAAAAACAGTAAATGCTATTGGGCACTTTACCGATTGGATTATCGCTCACGTACACGTTGGTGCCTTGGCTTGGAACGGATTTTTAACTTTCGGGATGATTTATTATTTGGTTCCGAAAATGTTTAAAACCAAATTGTATTCTTTAAAATTGGCAAACTTCCATTTCTGGATTGGTACTTTAGGAATTTTATTATACGCTTTACCAATGTACGTTGCAGGATTTACACAGGCTTCTATGTGGAACCAATTTAACCCAGACGGAACTTTATTATACGGAAACTTCTTAGAAACTGTACAGCAAATTATCCCAATGTATGCCATGAGAGCTGTTGGAGGAACAATGTACCTTATTGGAGCTGCTATCGGAGTTTATAATGCTGTAAAAACAATCAAACAAGGTGTTGATGTTACAGATGAATTGGCAGAAGCTGCTCCACTTACTAAAGTTTCTAAAAGAAGATTGGCTGGCGAAACTTTCCATACTTGGTTAGAAAGAAAACCAGTACAATTAACCATCCTGGCAACTATTGCAATTTTAATTGGTGGAGTTGTACAAATTGTGCCTACACTATTAGTTAAATCGAATATTCCAACTATTTCGAGTGTAACACCTTATACTCCATTAGAATTGGAAGGTAGAGATCTTTACATTCGTGAAGGTTGTGTTTCGTGTCACTCGCAAATGATTCGTCCTTTCCGAAGTGAAGTAGAACGCTACGGAGAGTATTCAAAAGCGGGAGAATATGTGTACGACCATCCATTCCTATGGGGAAGTAAACGTACAGGTCCCGACTTGCATCGTGTTGGAGGGAAGTATAACGACAACTGGCACTTTAACCACATGTACGATCCGCAAAGTACTTCAGCAGGAAGTATTATGCCATCATACCGTTGGTTGATTACCGATAAGCTCGACCGCTCCAATACCGAAACAAAAATGAAAGCCATGGTAAAACTTGGTGTTCCATATACCGAAGAAGAAATTGCCAATGCGCAAAAAAATATGGATACCCAAGCACATACTATTGAGCAGAATTTATATCAAGATCCAGACTTTAAAGAAACTTACGAAAACGACAAACGTGCGGCTAAGCTAAACAATGACGATTTTGTTGAAATGAAAGACCGCGAAATTGTTGCACTTATTGCGTATTTACAACGTTTAGGAACCGATATTAAAATAGATTTTAACGAAGAAGAAGCAACCAGTAAAACAAATTAGTTATGATGAAATTCGCAAAAAATTACATGGATTCTATCGACGGAGTTGCGGTTTACCCAATCTTCTCCTTACTTATATTTTTCGTCTTTTTTGTAATTCTATTTTGGTGGGTTTTCACAGCCAAAAAAGAATACATCAATAACGTAAGTCAATTTCCATTAGACAATAACGATAAAACCGACTTAACATCATGAGAAATTTCGCATCATATTTACGAGTTCTTATCATTGTATTCTTAGTGTTTTGTGCTGCTGAATATTTTATAGACTCTGGAGACAAACCTGCATTTATAGAATACCCGCAAGTAGGTTTATTTTTAATTCTATTTACCATATTATTAGTTTCTGTAGAAGTTGTTGCAGCGTCAATGAATGCGCTTACAAAAGCTTTATTAAGCGAAGAACAACTCAAAGAAGCAGAAGAGAACTCGTGGTCTAAAAACCTTATCAAAAAACTCACAAAAACAAAACCAATTGAGGAAGAAGGAGAAATTATCCTTGACCATAATTACGACGGAATTAAAGAGCTCGACAACGCTCTACCGCCTTGGTGGCTTTACGGATTCTACGCAACCATTGTTTTTGCTGCTATATACTTATTTAAATACCACGTATTTAATGGCGATTCTCAAAAAATTGAATATGAAAAAGAGGTTGCTGCTGCACAGATAGCAATTGAAGAATACAAAAAAACTGCTGTCGATTTGGTTGATGCTAACACCGTAGTTGCACTTACCGAGGAAAGCGACATTAAAAAAGGAGAAGCCATTTTTCAAACCAATTGTGTAGCCTGTCACCGTGCAGATGGTGGTGGTGCTATTGGGCCGAATTTAACCGATGATTATTGGATTTTAGGTGGCGGAATTAAAAATGTTTTCCACACTATTACAGAAGGTGGACGAAGCGGAAAAGGAATGATTGCTTGGAAACAGTCGTTAAAACCATCTGAAATACAACTCGTAGCAAGTTATATTTTAACACTCCACGGAACCAATCCTGCAGATCCAAAAGCTCCAGAAGGAGATTTATGGGAAGCTCCACAAGAACCTGCAGCAACAGAATAAAAACAAAGTTAATGTAGTTTGTATGAAGTTGAAAAAAAGCATTTTTTGCAATTTTCAACTTCATTTTTTTCCAAAGTTTATACCGAATTTAATTATTCGAATTAAAACAATTTTTTAAAACTATTACGATATGGAAAGGTCCGAAGAAAATTTTAGAGATTCTATCGGAACTGTTAATGAAGAAGGAAAACGGGCTTGGGTATTTCCAAAAAAACCACACGGAAAATTTTACGCCTACCGCAAATACGTTAGTTACTTCTTACTAACATTTCTAATAGTTGCGCCATTTATAAAAATAAACGGAAATCAGTTTTTACTATTCAACGTATTAGAACGCCGATTCAATATATTCGGATTTCCATTTTGGCCACAAGATTTCTACCTCTTTGTAATCTGCATGATTATTGGGATTGTTTTTATAACCCTATTCACTGTTGCTTTCGGAAGAATTTTCTGCGGATGGATTTGTCCGCAAACCATTTTTATGGAAATGGTTTTTAGAAGAATTGAATACTGGATTGAAGGTGATAGAGGTGCCCAAATGCGCTTGAAAAAGCAAGAATGGAATGCAGAAAAAATCAGAAAAAGACTTATAAAATGGTTCTTGTTTTTTATCATTTCCTTCCTTATTGCAAATGTGTTTTTGGCATACCTCATCGGTAGTGATCAACTTATTAGGTACATTTCTGGAAACCCGCTAGATCATATTTCTACACTAGTTTCTCTACTCATTTTCACCATGGTTTTTTACTTTGTATTTGCATGGTTTAGAGAGCAGGTATGTATTATTGCTTGTCCCTACGGAAGACTTCAAGGGGTATTGCTCGATACAAAATCTATCATTGTAGCCTACGACCACAAACGTGGTGAAAGCGAAAACGGAAGAAAAAAATTCAAAAAAGGAGAAGACAGGGAAGCACTTGGTTTTGGCGATTGTATTGACTGTAAACAATGCGTAAATGTTTGCCCAACGGGAATTGATATTCGAAACGGTACGCAACTGGAATGTGTTAATTGCACCGCATGTATCGACGAGTGTAATACCATTATGGAGAAAGTCAATCTTCCGAAAGGGTTGATTAGGTATGCTAGTGAAGAAAACATTGAAAATAAAACTCCATTTAAACTAACGCCTAGATTAAAAGGATATGCGGCAGTTTTATTAATTTTAATAGGAATTTTAATTGGGATGCTGTTTTTAAGAAACGATGTGGAAGCTAATATTCTTAGACTCCCAGGACAATTATACGAACACAAAGGAGAACACATCATCAGTAATGTTTACACGTTTAAAATCATCAATAAAACGGTAAAAGAAATTGACGATGTTCATTTTAAATTATTAAGTCCGAAAGGAGAAATCAAATTAGTTTCCGTAGAAAATTTTGACATTCCAAAAGAAGGTTTACACGAAGGAACGCTGTTTATAGAAATTGACAAAGCACTCCTCTCAAAAGATAAAACAACATTAAAAATTGGTGTTTTTAGTGGCGACACACTTATTGAAACTACAAGCACTACATTTTTAGGACCGAGAAGTTATAGATAAAAAATACGCACATGAAAATAAATTGGGGAACAGGAATCGTTATTGCATTTGTACTATTTATTAGTTTCATTATGTTTTTTGTAATTAAGATGAATACCAATAAAATGTACGAACACGACCTGGTAACAAAAGATTATTACAAAAAAGAATTGGAATATCAGGCTAAGATTAACAATGCCCAGAAAGCCAAAGAAAAGGGATACCATGTAAAGGTTGAAAACTCTGAAAACGGACTCGTAATTTCGTTTCCGGAAGCGGTGAATGTTGCTGAAGTTTCAGGGAAAGTTTTTCTTTACAGACCTTCAAACAAAGTGCTTGATTTTAGTATGCCTATTGAAATTTCCAACAATACTTTTATTGTTCCTTCGGAAAAACTTCCAGGTGGTCGATGGAATGTTGAAGTTGATTGGAATTACCAAAATGAAAACTATTATTTTAAAAAAGAATTGAGTCTATAAAATGCTGTTATCTGCTGTAATATTAGGTCTTTTAGGAAGCTTCCACTGTGTAGGAATGTGTGGTCCTATTGCCTTTTTGTTACCGCTAGACCATAGTAAACCTACAAAAAAGGCTTTTCAAATTTTTATATATCACAGTGCAAGACTTCTTGCATACAGCCTTATCGGGTTTATTTTTGGTTGGCTTGGAAAAGGACTTTTTGTAAGCGGACTCCAACAACGTTTATCGATTGTTATTGGAGTGCTTATCATAATTTTTGCATTGCTCCCACTCCGAAAGTCAAAAAGTAATTTTATTACTAAAAATGTAATGCGTTGGCTTTCCAAAGTTCAATCGGTGTTGGGACAGCAACTAAAAAGTAAAAAAACATCTGCTCTTTTTGCTGTTGGTTTTTTTAACGGTTTTTTACCCTGCGGACTTGTTTATATGGCACTGTTTTCGGCAGTTGCTATTGGAAACCCTCTTGAAAGCTCACTATATATGGCTTTGTTTGGTTTGGGTACTATTCCGCTAATGACAACGGCTGTGTATTTAGGAAATTTCTTATCGGTTTCAGCAAGAAAAAAAATCACTAAAGCTATTCCTGTTTTTGTGGTGCTTATTGGAGTACTATTTATTGTAAGAGGACTAGGCTTAGGCATTCCATATCTTTCGCCTTCCGAGCTTCAGTTAATGGTGAAATCGTCGCCAAATTGTATTGTTCCTATTCAGCAATAAAAAAAAGAGGCTATCTTTTTCTAGACAACCTCTTTCCTACGCTAAATTCAATTTAATCATAAAAATTAAACTGTCATCGAAAACAATCTGTTTTCGGGTTTTGCACGCTTTAAATACATATCAAAAGCCATACAAATATTTCTAATAAATGTTCTCCCTTTTTCGGTAACCGATAATGTATCGTGTGTGATAGTAATTAAACCATCGTTTTCAAATTCGTACAACGAAGTAATTACATTTGGAAGCGCTGTAAACACTTTCGATGAATCTTCCCAAGATGTCTCCATATTACACATTAAATTCAAAATATGCTTACGGATAATCAAATCTTCTTTATCTAGTACATGTCCTTTCACTACAGGGATTTCACCAGAATTCACTTTTTGAACATAGGTTTCTATATTCTTTTCGTTCTGTGCAAATGCATACCAACTATCGCTAATACTCGAAGCTCCCAAACCAATCATCAAATCGGTTTTTTGAGTGGTATAACCCATAAAATTTCGGTGTAACTTTTTTGAATCCATCGCTACTGTTAGCGAATCTTCAGGAATTGCAAAGTGATCCATTCCTATTTCCACGTAGCCTAATTCTTCAAAAAGCTTTTTCCCCATTTCATACAAAACTCTCTTTTCATCACCTTTAGGAATATCTTTATCATCAAATCCTCTTTGTCCATTTCCTTTAATCCACGGCACATGTGCATAACTGTAAAATGCAATTCGCTCGGGCATTAACAAAAGTGTTTTATTGATGGTGTCCACAACGTGTTCTGGCTTCTGAAAAGGCAAACCGAAAATTAGATCGTGACTTACAGATGTATAACCAATTTCACGAGCATCCAAAGTGGCGCGCTGAACATTTTCAAATGGTTGCACCCTATTAATTGCTTTTTGGATATCGATATTATAATCTTGAACTCCGTAACTCACGCGTCTAAAACCCAAATCGTATAAAACCTGAAGATGCTCTTTGGTTGTATTATTTGGATGCCCTTCAAAACTGAACTCGTAATCTTCTGCCCTATCAGCAAACTCAAAAATTCCATCCATAAGAAGTTTTAAGCTTTCTGGAGAAAAGAAAGTAGGTGTACCGCCTCCTAAATGAATTTCTTTGATAATTGGAGGTGTTTCAAAAAGGTATAAATACAATTTCCACTCTTTTAAAAGTGTTTCAATGTATGGCTTTTCAACTTCGTGACGCTTTGTAATTCGCTTATGGCAACCACAAAAAGTACACAAACTTTCACAATATGGTAAATGAATATACAAACTTAAAGCCCCGTTGTTTTCTGCAAACGATTGTTGAAGTGATGTTTCCCATTTTTCTACGGAAAATGTACTTTCATCCCAAAACGGAACCGTGGGATAACTTGTGTAGCGAGGGCCAGGCACATTGTATTTTTGAACTAGTGAATCACACATAATATTACAGTTTTGTATTACAAATTTAATTGGAATACCCCCTGTAAAATATGATAATTATCAGCTAGTCAATAGTTAATAAAAACTCAGTTCTAAATAAATACAACTTAAATGAATTTTTAGCTATTTTCATTTCAATTATTTAACAACTCTTTCATTTTTGTCTTGACACAAAAACGAAACAAACCTGCCTGCCGGCAGGCAGGAAAGTCAAGACTGATTTAAAAAGCATCAAAAAATCTACGGAAACTACCTCCACAGATAAAAAGAACTCGCTTCGCTCAAACAGCTTTTTATCTTTTGCCTCCACTGCTTCCTTGATTTTCAATACTTTTTAAATAGGTCAATTTCATTTCATAATTCTTATGTCGAAGTTTTATTACTCAACGACAACCTCATCGACAAACAGCCAACTTCCTCCTCCGTTTGGTGCTTTTGCCAAGTTTTTAACTTTCACTTTAACATAGCGTGCCTGTTTGGTTTCGAAAGCGCATTCAAATGTTTTTAAAACCGATTCTTTATTCACTTTAAAAGGTCGTTCTATTTCTTTTGCAAGCGCATACGATTGTCCGTCTTCCGAAAGATATACTGCTACCTTTGTGGGAAAATAAATTCCAGAACCTTGATTTTCGAGTGTTCCTACTGTAACTTTAGAGATGGTTGTACTCTCGCTTAAATCGATAACAGCTTCCATATCGCTACCCAACCACGCCAACCATTGTCCGTCGTGAAAATGAGTTGAACCTCGCAAAACATTTACAAGCGTTCCATCTCCAACACCTTGGTAACTTTTGCTATATTTTTCTTTATAGCGAATCGATTTTCCAACCGCTTTATGAAACACAAATTCTTTTTCAAAAACCTTACCAACAGGATTGTTGTTTACAAAGCGACTCGCTTTTAATTTGGTAGTTTCTGCTATTTCAATAGGCTTTGTATATTTTTCTGCGGAAGCTGACGAAATTTCATCTTGATTAACAACATACCGTAGGTCGCTACTTGGAATTTCATTTTGTAAAGACACCATAATATTTTTAGAAACTGAATCTATTTTTGCTGAAGATTGAATGGTATACACACTTTCTGCATAGTTAATCCCCATAAATTCAAACCGCTGAAACAAATTTGGTAATCGCTCTGAAAAATCATCCCAATCTTTCTGACCTTCGGTACTCCAAAGCGCTTCCGACATAGAAGCCAACCTAGGGTAAAACATATATTCAGACTGTGCTTCGGTTGGGATGTATTCTGCCCATAAATTAGCTTGACCACCCAAAACATGTGTCGCCTGCACACTATCCATTTCCTTCGGAATAGGATTAAACTGATACACCTTACTACTCGGCACATAACTCCCCCATGCCTTTGGCTCCACATCTTGTGGCCCTTGGTAATAATCAAAATAACAATGCGAAGTCGGCGTCATAATTACATCGTGACCTTGGACTGTGGCCTCCAAGCCTCCTTTCGTACCACGCCAACTCATTACCGTGGCTCCAGGAGCAATTCCGCCTTCAATAATTTCATCCCAACCAATCATTTTTCTATTATTCTTACTGATGTAGCGTTCCATTCTACTCATAAAATAGCTCTGCAATTCATCCACATTTGTTAAGCCTTCAGTTTTTATTCTTTGTTGACAATGCGGACATTTCTCCCAGTTAGTTTTGGTGGCTTCATCACCTCCAAGATGAATATATGTTGAAGGAAACAACGCTAATACTTCATCCAACACATCTTCTAAGAACTCAAAAGTGCTTTCTTTCCCAGGACAAAAAATATCTGTAATGGGCCAAACACCACCCGAAGGCACGCCTATTTTTTGATTGAAACAAGTCAATTCTGGGTATGCTGCAATGGCACTCGATACATGTGCGGGCATTTCAATTTCTGGAACAATGGTAACACCTCGTTTTTGAGCGTAGGCAACCATTTCTTTAATATCTTCTTGAGTGTAAAATCCGCCGTAAGTAGCCTCAGCCTCTGGACTGTTTTTAGAACGTGCATTCCAAGGCTTCTCTTCTTGATCTACGCGAAACCCTCCTACACTGGTAAGTTTTGGATATTTCTTGATTTCAATTCGCCACCCTTGATCGTCTACCAAATGTAAATGCAACGTATTCATTTTTAAGAAAGACAAACGGTCGATTGTTTTTAAAATGTATTCTTTTTCAAAAAAATGTCTTGAAACATCGAGCATCACACCTCTCCATTTAAACTGAGGTGCATCTTCAATTTCCACACAAGGAATACTCCAATTTTGCTGCTCGGCAACTGAAGAATTTTCAATAGCATTTGGAAGCAGTTGTAATAAAGTTTGGACTCCATAAATAGCGCCTCTCAAATCTTGATATTCGATAGTTACTTTATCTTTTGAAACTATAAGGTGATATGCCTCAGCTTGTAGAGATGTATTTTCTTTAAACTGAATTACATTACTATGAGGACTTTGCTCAATAACTTCTAATTTTATCGTTGCCGCTTTTTGAAATTTCTCTGTTAAAATTTCAGCAGCCAATACTTCTGATTCGGTTTGAGCAACAATTTTTGTGTTTGCATCAAAGGAAAAAACTCCGCTTTCGAGCTTTACATTTTTAGGTTTTGGGGTGATTTGTATAGTTTCTGAAATAGGTTTTGTGACAGACGAATTATTACAACTTAAAGAAATAATACACAAAGCAGCTAAGAACAAACGCTTCATTAGAATATATTAAAAAGATTAAATGCTGAATTTAAGAAAATTGAAAATCACTCACAAAATAATCATCTGTTAGCGATAGGATTCCTTTGTAAACTTCAGTAGAAAAAAGAAAAAGGAAACATAAAAAAGCCGCACCTAAAATAAGTGCGGCCTTCACTACAAATTAATTAACAATATTATTTTTATTTTGCCCACCATAATTTTGTGCCTTGAACATCTGGTCCTTGTGCACTTATAGCAGCATTAAAATTAGGATTCGATTGTGCTCCTGTTCCATAACGTAAACGCTGCGGATAAGCCCCATTTAAAGTTCCTAAAGCGAAAATAGTTTGATTACTTACACCCGCTGCAAGTTCGCTAGGATAGCCAGTTTTTCTAACAACAGCCCAAGCTTCAAAACCATCGGTATAACTTGCCAACCAACGTTGTAAAGCTATTTTTTCTAGTTTTTCATCGGTTGATCCTGTAGAAATATCTGCAATGGCGCTACTTGCAATGTAGGTATCGGCATCTCCTTCTCCAATTCCCCACAACTTCATAGCTTCTTTAATTCCGGAAGCAAGTAGAGTTTGAGCATCGCCAGAAGCTACACCATTTACAACAGCTTCTGCCTGTAAAAAGTAAGCATCGGCACTGCTTAAAATAATTTCTGGATATCCTTCAGCTTCTTTCCCTCTTGGTTGAATTACCGCATCGGAAGGAGTGCTAAACATATCGTATCTCACAAAAGGCTTTGTTAGTCCGTTTATACGAACTGGTTGCCCAATGTATTGCCCTGCAGCAACTTCGAGTGTTGTAGTTGTTCCTGCATCGGTTCTGGTATAAGTTGCTCCAGCATCAATTAAAGCAGACTCCATAAAATCTACTCTTTCAGCAAAATCGTCATCAGATCCAGTGTCTTCAAAAACAAACGTTCCTCCTTTGGCAGGTTTAGCATAAAGTGCTAATCTTGGATCGTTATTATCTTTTAATAAATTGATAAGTGTTTTACTAACTGTCCAGTCTGAACCAGCTCCGAAATCGTACCAAACATCGCCGTACGAAGAAGAAGTCCACTCGCTAATTACAAAATCTTTTTTCATGGTTACACTCCCTGTTGCTTCATCCAAAAGAGGAGCACTCATGGCTTCATTGATAGTGCTAGCTGCAAAATTTTCTCCAGATGCACCATAAGCTCTAGCTCCAATACGGAGTTTTAATGTGTTTGCTAGTTTCTTCCAAAGCTGTAAATCTCCACCGCAATACACATCGTTTGCTCCAGCATCGTCAATTCCGAGTCCTGTGCGTTCTTCATCTCCAATAATACTCATGGCAGTATTCAAATCGGCAATAATACCTTTGTAAATATCCATTTGTGTATCGTATTTAGGAGTTAAAATTCCTTCTACACCAGCTTCAGTAAAAGGTACCATCCCGAAAGTATCGGTATACATTTGGTAATAAAGTCCCTTCATTATTAAAGACATGGCGTACATGTATTGGTTTTCAAACTCTCCGCCTTCCGCAGTTAAATCGCTAAAAGACTTGATGTTTCCAAAATATCCTGCGAGCCAATCGTAGGCAGCATCGGTATATCCTGCGTTGTAGGTATAGGAAAGATCGTCTCCCCACCAACTTTGATCCATTCCAAAAGTAAAGTGTCCTGCAAACCTATCGGTATGGATAAGGTGCGCTCTCCAATACTCGTAACGGCCAGGTGCATACAAACCAACTTGTGCACTTGTTAAAAAGTATTTCGCACTCACCTCATCTGAATTAAAGCCTTGGTTGTTGGTATTTATCTCGTCGAAATCTTTTGTACAAGAAATTCCTACTAGGAGGCACAAAAGACCGCTTATATATTTAATTTTTTTCATTGCGTAGATTTTTTAGAATTTAACGTTCATACTTAAACCAATACTTCTTGTAGTAGGAAGCGCATAAAATAAAACTCCTTGTCCTAAATTTGAAGTTGAATAACTCGATTCTGGATCGAAGTTATCAGCTTCTTTGTAGATAAAGAAAAGGTTTCTTCCAACAGCGCTAAGCGACAATCCTGTTAAGAATGTACGATCTAAAAACTTGGCTGGTAAATTGTATGTTAAACTAAGTTCTCTTAAACGAATGTTTGTTTGAGAAAACACATATTCAGAACCGATACCACTTACAGCTCCCCAATATTCTTGCGCAGAAATAAGCTCTGTATTTGCAGAATAGTTTCCGCTTCCATCGTCTACAACACCATCTACAACTACACCGCCATCTCTATATTTTAAAGATCTTTCTGAAACACCACTTGCATCTAAACCAGCGTCGGTATACGAGAAAACTTCTCCACCAACTCTAAAATCGATTAAAGTATTTAACGTGAAATCTTTAATTCTGAAGGTATTTGTAAAACCACCTGAAAAATCTGGCTGATAGTTTCCTACTTTCACACGTTCTGAAGTAGCCTGCGGAAGTCCTTCAGCAGTTAAAATTAATTGTCCGTCGTCTGTACGTAACCAATCTGTTGCATAAATATCTCCGTAGCCACCACCAACTTGAGCACGCACATCTACAATCCCTCCGTTACTCGAACTGAAGGTAAAGTTTTCTTGTCCGTCAATTAGTTTTGCTAGTTTATTTTCGTTTTTAGCCATGTTTAAAGAAACATCCCATGCGAAATTTTCATTCTGAATTGGAGTACCTCCAATTAAAAATTCGAACCCTTTATTGGTAATTTCACCAACATTTTCTCTGAAGAAATCGTATCCAGTACCTGGATCAACAGGAACGTCAAAAATTAAGTTTTTACTGCTGATGTCGTAGTAAGAAAAGTCGGCATACAAACGATTTCTAAAAGCTTTAAACTCCAATCCAAATTCGTTTGAACGAATATCTTCTGGCTGAAGACTCTCACTAAATCTAATATTTGGACGGTTAATTTGTGTGTTTCCTAAGTATCCGTTTGAAGCAACGGTAAATACATTTACAATTTGTTGTGCATCTGTATCGTTACCAACATTTGCGGTACTTCCTTTTAACTTCAGCAAATTGATAGACTCTCCGAAATTAAACATTTCATTCAGTAAAACACTCAAACTTGCAGAGCTATAAAAATAGGATCTATTATCCGCAGCAAGTGCAGACGACCAATCGTTTCTAGCTGTTAAATCGAGATACACCATATCGTTGTATGAAAAAGAAGTCGACCCGTAAATTGAGTTTACTCTTTTCTCAATCAAATCGGTTTGCGTAGCTGTTAGCTGCGTACCATCTGTATTATCTAAAAAGTATTTCCCTGGGATTTTAAAATCATATCCGTTAATGGTAGAAGCACTGTAGGTAGAATGTCTCATGTTTCCTCCCGCATTAGCCGAAATATTAAAATTTGCTCCTACATCTTTATTAAACATGAATAAGAAATCGTAGTTGGTTTCTGTTCTGTCGTTTTTAGTAAAACGAATTCTTCCATCAGGAAAGAAGTGATGACCAGTGGCTTCGTAGGCTTCAGTATCTTGCTGAATTGCATCTGTACCAACTCTAGCAAATGCCGACAACCAATCGGTAAATTTATACTCTAATTTAGCAAAACCTGTAATACGTGTTCTTTTATCGCCATTGTAATCGTTTTCCAACATCCAATATGGATTTCCACCTGATGCAGTTGGAGCAATTACTTTGTAAGGATTGTTTGGATCAATTGGATTTTCTAAATCTTGATAGTGTTTTAAATCGTCTATCGCAACATTTCTAGCCAACGGATACACATAAGCAACAACTCCTTCTGTACCTTGAGTTGGACGATTTCTAGCGTCCTGAATAAAGTAAGTAATTTTTGCATCCAACGATAATCTATCAGATAAATTGGCCGTACCTCTTAAGTTGAAGTTATTACGCTTTACATTCGAATTTGGTAAAATAGATTCCAAATCGGAGTTTGTATACGAAAAACGAACAGTTGCTTTTTCTGAACCTGCGTTTAACGCCAACGTGTTTATGTAACTAGAACCAGTTTCAAAAAAATCTTTCACGTTGTTTGGTTGAGCAACATACGGACGCATTTTTCCGTTAAATTCTAAATGTTGAGTTCCGTCAAACTTTGGTCCCCACGAACCTCCATTACTCGTTACAGAATTTACTTGTGTAGCAAGATCTGCAGTTGTATCTATTTGAGGAAAGTTTCCATTGTTTCCTCTTCCATATTCGTTTTGATATTCTGGTAAAACAAGTGGCGTATCGAATGTTGCACTCGTAGTATATGTAACACCTAATCCTTTTGTTTTTCTTCCACTTTTAGTAGTAATAATAATAACCCCGTTACTTGCACGAGATCCATAAAGTGCGGCTGCATTTGGACCTTTTAAAATAGACATGCTTTCGATATCGTCTGGGTTGATATCCGAAATACCGTTTCCTAAATCTGGAACCGAATACTCTGCTCCATTTGACGTTTCTAATGAACTATTATCAATAGGCACCCCATCAACTACATAAAGTGGTTGGTTGTTTCCTGTGATCGAATTGTTACCACGAATAACAACCCTTGTTCCCCCTCCAACACCAGAGGTAGACTTTGTTACGACAACCCCAGCAACTTTTCCTGCCAACGAACTCGCAACGTTAGATTCTTTTACTAAAGAAACACTTTCACCATCAAGTTCGGTAACCGAATATCCTAACGACTTTTTATCTCTCGTCAAACCAAGCGATGTAACAACAACCTCATCAAGTTGCTGTGCATCGGCACTCATCGAAATATTAATTACTGATTTCCCCGCTGCAGAAATTTCTTGAGAAGTATACCCTATCATTGTAAACTGCAATACAGCATTAGGAGCTACATTATCTAGGGTGAAGTTTCCGTCGAAGTCTGCAGAAGTCCCTTGACTGGTTCCTTTTACAACTACAGTAACTCCTGGCAACGGCATCCCGTCATCTCCATCGGTAATAGTACCCGTAATAGTTTTTTCTTGCGCCAGTAACACGTTACTGATTAAGAACAACGCAACTACCAAAATTGGTAATAGTTTTTTACGCATAAATTAAGTTTTAAGTTAGTGTTAGTGATTGAAACAAATGTTAACGGAATTATCGCATTAACAAAAAGTTTCTTAAATGTTAAAAAATACTTAATTAAAGTAAAACTATTTCGACAAACAACTCCTTGAAAGTTATAAACAACATCAAAATATCGACTTTCAGAAGTGAAGAAAAATTTATATAGTAAAAAACACTTTTATAAAAGACTAAAAATCAATTTATAAGAAAATTTAAAATCAGAATAAAGGAATTTTACACTGAAAAATATTCAATATTTTAACAGAATAAATACACGCACTAGTAATCTCCATAAAAGTCTAGCAGAAGAAACAAGAACTATTTACTCAACATTTTACAACTATAACTACATTGCAATTGTTGATAATTAATTTGACAAGAATATATGAACAAAAAGAAAAGGCTACCCCATTATTTGGATAGCCTCTACTCTTTTTAAAAATTTAAAATAAACTCTTACACTTTTATTTCTTCGAAGCTTTAATCGCTTCAAATTGCGCTTCAGTAATAGCGTTTCCATCAAAGAATGAAATTCCTTTTGCTCCGTTTTCCTTAGCCAATTTAATTGCAGTAGCAACTTCTTCAGCAGACATTGTTGGCACAAAAACTCCCGTATGCAACTCTGTGTTTTTCCCTTTTAAATCTTCTACGCCTTGCCCAGTTGCGTAGCCAATCCAATCTACTTCTTCGTTATAAAAATTGTTATAAATCATAGGTAAAACCATATCGATATCCCATTTATCCCAACGTTGGCGAACCATATGATCGGCCATTTCTGGGTAAGGAAACACTGCTGCCGTCAATATTTTACCGTGCTTATGAGCTATCGCATACGCATCATCAACTACAGCTTTTATTTTATTTAAACGAAATTGTTTCCACTCCATATCAATCGCTGGATTTTCAAATTCTCGTGGATTTTTATGATGAACCTTTTCAAATTCGGCAACACACACATCACAATAGCAAAAATCAAACTCAGGCAACTCTTCGTTTTGCACCAAATCGTATTTTGGCAACAAACCAATAGGCAGAAAAATATCGGAATATCTTATATAATCTAAATGCACACTAGCCACCCCTTCAACTTTTGCCAAGCCCTCAACAAGCTCTAACACATGTCCACGAGACTCCTTACGAGTTGGACACATCCACTGGTAATAATCCACATACGGGCGGGTATCAAAACACGATTTCCCCTCTCTACTTACCGCATACCAATCGGGATGCTGAAGCGCTACAGAATCTCCTGGCCTGTTCATTGCCATAATCCAAGCATGAACTTCCAAACCTTCCTTTTGTGCTATTGGAGCTACTCGCGCTAACACTTCTGGGTCGGTATTGGTATTAATTAAAACAGCGTCTATCCCGTTTGCTTTGTATTTTGCATACTCTCGCTGATAGCTCGTATCGGCTCTCTCTGCATTTGCCGATGTCCACGTCCAATATTTAAAATCGGATGCCACTTTTGTAGGCTCTATTTCTTTGTTCGCGGTGTTTTCTTCTGTTGTTTTTACATCATTGCATGCCGAAAACACAATCAATAAGGCAAGTAATTGTAGTTTGAGTAGTTTCATAAATTAGGTTTTAGTTTATATTGTTGTAGTTAGTTTTGTTTATTTTTTGAAGTGAACTCCCCATCTTCTTTTATCATAAGAAGTTTTTCCGTAAACGGACTTTCAACTTTAAGATTCCATCCTTCAGAATGATTTTCTAATTTCAATTTTACTTCCACTCCATCTACATAAATTGATTTTGGAATACTTGCTGAAGTAGCTTCCATCCATCTACCGTTTTCATTAAAATGCTTTTTTTGTTGACGGTAAACTCGATACATTTCCCACTTAATTTTTTCATCGGAAGGAATTTCAAACTCCTGATTTTCTTCCGAAGCAAAAAACACATATGCCCACCATTCTGGCTCGTGCATGTTTATTACCCATTGTGGCGACCAAACCCAATTGTATTCGGGTAAAAAAGCTCCCGATGCATCTTTCTTTCGTTGGTATTTGTTATCGTTTAACTCAAAATCCCAATTCACCCTAGAAAAATTAATTCTCCAAAAATCGTTTTCCGGAATTTGGTTATTTCCTGCTTCCTTTAAAGCTTCCCAAGGCATTGCTATTTCAACGCTCCAACCTTTATCAACATCAGTTGCATCATTTAAAGTTCCGTTTATTGCTACTGCAGTTTTTATACCTTTGATATCCCAATTATCAAGCACCTTGCCTCCTTCTCGATACGGTTTGGTGAGGTATAAATCCCAAATGGTATTTAGCGCATTCATTTCAAATTCCATATAATTAAATGTATCGCCATCGGGGTCAATAAAAATTTCAAAATCGTTGTTGTAAAAAATCACAGTGTCGCGTTGCTTCAAGTTTGCCCAAACATGCGGCTCTTCCATTTCAGCATAAAAATATAAGAACTCTTGGTCCCAAATCATTTTTACACGGGTTTGGTATGACGGATTTTCAACCCCTTCAATATCGATAAAATCGGATGTCCATTTAGCTTTTTTCCATGCCCTTTCTTTTGCTTTTCCATCAATTTTTATCCCTTTAGAAGTTTGCTGCGCCACATAAGTTTTTGGAGCAACTAAAGTAGATTTTTGCGCCAAAAGCACACCACAATTTAAAATCAAAAACAATTGAAAAATTAAACGCATAAGCCAAAATGATATGAAATTAAAAAGGACACCATCGTGCCCTTTTATTCTTTTAAAGTTTTGACTTTAAATTTACATCATAAAAACAATTAGACCAACAACAATTTTTTGTTGCTATACGTCGTGGTTTTGTAGATATTCTGTACTATTTAATCTTAGCTCGATATTAATATCTAAACTTTTTAACTGCATGCATTTCTACTATTTAATAATACTTTCATTTTTGTCTTGACACAAAAACGAAACAAAAAAGTCAAGACTAATTTAAAAAGCATCAAAAAATCTACGGAAATCACCTCCACAGATAAAAAGAACTCGCTTCGCTCAAACAGCTTTTTATCTTTTAGCCTACGCTGCTTCCTTGATTTTTAATACTTTTTAAATAGGTCAATTTATCACATATTCGTTATTATAATATCGAACACACGTCATTTAATTTGTTTTTGTAGTATCCTTTTTCTTTCCGAACAATCCTTTAATTAAATTATCAGCTGCATTTTTGATTTTTTCAGTCGTAACAGAATCTGTTTTTTTGGTATTTTCAGTTGTGGTTGCAGTAGTATCTTTCGTTTTACTGCCGCCCAATAAACCACCAATAACATCTTTAACTTTATCGCTTCCTTGGTTGAGCAATTTATCCTTTTGCATAGTCACCAACTTCTTACTAAGTTCGGTAGCCGTAGCACTAAGATTTGTTGAAATAGAAGGACTGCTGTATGTTCCGCCGATGGTTGCAGAGACAGGAACTGTAATATTTTCAGCCTCAGGATCGTTTAATTTTGCCAACAAATTGGTAACGTCTTTTCCTAAGTATTTTGCAGGAACATCGAAAGTAGCGTTGTAATTAATCGATTTATCAAAACCGTGACTTCCCGCAACTTGAATATTGATGTCTTTATATTTTAAATTGAAAGGTTTTACATTTACTTTTCCGTCGTCAAAAGTTAAGGTCGTTTTGATGTCTTTAGTTTCTCCTTCTTCAAAATTTAAAAAGTCTAAACGATTACTCAAAGAACTCAATACTTTTCCTTTTTCTGGGTCAAAACCACTTACAATAGCTTCGGCTAAAGCATTTCCAGAAATCGAGTTTAAGTTTGGAGTGAAATCGTTATTTAAATTTCCTTTGATTGAAAAATTAGAATTTAAAACTCCCTGCAAGGCATTTGCAATTGGCGTAATGGCTTGCAACATTTCTAACCCTTGAAAAGATTCAGAAATATTAAAACGTTGCATCCCCAAATCTACATTAAATGTTGGCGTTGTATTTTTTGTTGAAACGGCACCGTTTACAGCAATTTCTCCACCAAAAATATTCGATTTTAAATCTTTTAAGGTTACAGTTTCATCTTTTACGATGAGTGTTCCTGATACATTTTTCAATGTTAAATTGTCGTATAACACTTGGTTTGCTTTTGCCACAATTGTAGCATCTAAAAATGATGGAATTTTAATTTGCTCTTCGGATGTTGTAGTTTCAGAAGGTTCTTCTTCGGATGATTTTGTATCATCAGAAGTAGTTTCTGTCATCATAAAATCGTTTACTGCAAAGGTGTTTGACGTCAATGTAAAATTCCCTTTCAGGGTTTCTTTATTGAACATGTAACCCAACAAATTATCGATAGCTCCTTTTGCCGATAAATCGGTTTGACCAGTTTTGGCTTCAAAGCTATTTAAGGTTACATTTTGAGTGTTAAATGTAATTCCAGCATCCGAAATTTGCACAGGGTTTTTAAGTTCTTCCGAAGAAAACTCAAAACCTTTCAACCCTAACGAACCACTATTTTTTGTTTGTTCGTATCTCGATTTCTCAATAGCTTCCATATCGAAAGCAGTTGTAAGATTGGCATCTAAAATTCCTTTTAAATTTTTGCCCTCTGGAAACGGATACGCATTTGATAAATTTGCTAGGTTAATGCGTCCCTTTAAGTTTGCATTCACTAAGGCATTCCCCATTAAATTTTTAATATGAGCATCGGCACTAAAAACATCTTGCGCAATTTTAAACGTAAGTTTATTAATATCGACATACGTATTTTCTAAAACTCCAGTTTCGTTGGCAATTTTAGTATCTATAGAAATATTGGTAACCGCCTGTGGCAAGTCTGGGTACTTAAACGACGCATTATTTGATGAAATTGCAATATCAAAAGCAGGAATATGCTTGTCGTCTACCACGCCATTTAATTTACCAGAAACCACAAAATCTCCAGAAGTTTGCACATCTGCAATATCTTGCGAATATTCCTTAGGAATAAGTGCCAAAAAGTTTTTAAAATCCGACGATGGCGTTTTAAAAGTAAGGTTTACCTCTTGGCTATCGTCATTCATTTTTACAAACCCGTCGAAAACTAATTCTAATTGGTTTACAATAGCTTTATTATCTAGAAATGTGTATTTATTCTCATTTAAATCAACTCCCAATTTTGCATCGAGTTGGATTGCATTTCTACTGAAGTAACTCACGCTATCCATTTCAAAAGAAACCAATCCGCTTGTTTCTGTATCCAACTCCGAAACCGCAGTAGATAAATCGCCCGTCCCTGAATGATTCAACTCGTCGATTTCAAAATACAGCTTCTCTTTTTGGTCGTTATACTTAATGCGAGAATTGATGATTTCGTATTTCTGAATAGATAAAGAAACGTTACTAGCAGTTTCACTACTGGAAGTTTCTGTTGTAGTTTTTTCTGCGGAAGTTGCATCCTCTTTGGTGATATTGTAGTTTTCATTTCCGTTTTCGTCAATAAAAACATTCAACACAGCCCCGTCAATTGTAAAAGAATTTACAGAATATGGCTCCCCTTCGTTATTGAACAACTGCATAAAAGGCACACTAATATTTGCTTCTTTGGCAAAAACCAACGTATCCCCTTCAAAGGGAGCATTGTTTATAATACTCATTTCTTTTACCGATACCGAAGCGTTTGGAAAATTGCGAATTAAACTCACATCGGCATCTGCAAAATCAAACTTTGCATTGATGTTTTTGTTTACGGTACTTTTTACGATGTTTAAAATTTTTCCTTCAAATAAAAATGGCGCAGCTATTAAAAACACTAATAAAAGCGCAATAACAACTCCAATAATTTTTAAAACCTTTTTCATGTATTTTTTCTTTTTCAGACTTTTTTTATAAATATATATAACAAAAATGTAGTAAATATTTTACGTATTCATACATTTTAATAAAAGTTTAATGTTTTGACATCATTAAAACATCAAAACACATAGCTTTTTAAATATATACGTAAAGAAGTGTAGTAAGGATTTTTTGGAGTTTTGCTGCTGATTTATAATCAGAAAAAATCTGCAGAAACAGCCTTCCCTTTTCCCTATTAACCTAGTTTATTTACAAATCTAGATCAATTTCTTCGCCTACTTTTAAATTGAATTTTCTACGGAAGAGATACACAAATAGATATAGAAAAGGTGTATCGAGAATGGCTACAAGTACTTTAAACAAAAAACCACTTATGACGAGTCCGTAAAACAAATCCCAAGGCAAAACTTTAAAAATACACAACAGAAAAACAACCGTAAATGTATCTATAAATTGAGAGGTAAAAGTTGAAAAATTATTGCGGAGCCAAAGGTATTTTCCGTTGGTAAGTTTCTTCCAAAAATGATAAATTGTAATGTCGATATACTGCGCAAACAAATAGGCTATCATCGATGCTAACACTGCAATTGGCGACAAAGCAAATACCTGCGTAAAAGTTTCATCTTGAATTGGCGACGAGGCAAGTGCAGGAACTTTTTCAGCAATTAAAATAATACCCATCGAAAACAGGGATGCAAAAATTCCAGCAGTTACTACCTGATTTGCTTTTTTTTGTCCGTAGATTTCAGAGATTAAATCGGTTATTAAAAACGTAATAGGGTACGGTAAAATTCCTACTGAAATTTCAAACAGCGAAGCTCCAAAAACTTTGGTATCTCCAAACGGATACCAATAAAAAAACTTTTGAAATATAAGGTTTGAAACAACTAGCGAAGTGATAAACAACGCTCCTAAATACAAATATATTTTAAAGGCTAATTTTTTGTTTGCTTGTGTCATTAATTTTATATGATTGTCCGCAATCTGTCAAAATTCACTGTCACCTCGAGCGTAGTCGAGAGGTTATTCGGCTTAACAAGCTTTAAATGGGTCTCGACTACGCCTGTCTGCCGACAAAGGCAGGCTCGACCTGACATTTTAATCTTGGTATGATACATTACGGATATTCAAATTACTTTATATCCAATTCAAAAGGCATTCTGGCTTGCACGCCTTTTTGGTTTGTTAGTGTTTTCATTTTCTGTAAAATGTTATACACCTCTTCTCCAAGTTCTTCTTTTAATAGCGTTTCTTTACTTTTCATAAATCCGAGTCCAGAGAAGTTTTGAAATAATTCTTCCAAACTAGTTTCGTACACTGGATAATTTTTCACGGTAAAATCGGTAACGCCATTCGTTTCTGCAACATAATTAATAGCATCTTCCAGGCCACCGATCTCGTCAACCAAACCGCGCTCTTTCGCTTGAATTCCTGTCCATACTCTACCTTGCGCAACGCTATCAACTTCAGCAACACTCATGTGTCGACCATCAGCAACACGCTTTAAGAATGTCTGATAAAAATCTTCAATTCCTTCTTTGGCATATTTTTTAAAGTTCTCGTTATCCGATTCAAAAACACTATAGGTCGTTGAGTTTTTGTTTGTATTTACTTGCTCGGCATTGATGCCCCATTTTTTTGCCAACTCACTAACATTTGGAATAGTTGCAAAAACTCCAATTGAACCCGTAATTGTTGAAGGTTCAGCAAAAATTTTATCGCCAGCAACGGCCATGTAATAACCACCAGAAGCAGCTAAATTCCCCATAGAAACGATAACAGGTTTTACTTTTTTGGTGATTTCAATTTCTCTCCAAATAATGTCGGAAGTAAGCGCCATTCCTCCAGGAGAGTTGATTCGCATTACAATTGCTTTTACTTTTTCGTCTTCGCGAGCAGATTTTAAAGCTTTAAACATCGTTTCTTGACCGATGTAATTGTCATTTCCTTTTCCGTAGCCAATTTCGCCTTGCGCATAAATCACCGCAATTTTATCTGTCCCAACCGATTTTACTTTTTTAGAAGCATATTCGGCATAGTCTAAAATGTTTATTTTATTGATTTTTTCGGTTTCAGTAATACTCAATTCGTTACGCAACAAAGTATTGTATTGGTCCATATACCTTAACCCATCTACAAATTTATTTTGAAATGCGAGCTCTGGAGTACGCGTTGCCAACTCATCGGCAAACGTATTTAACTGGTCTATACTTACGTTTCTACTAGCAGAAATATCTTGCAAATACGTATCCCAAACCGAGGCTAAAAGTTCAGTAATTTGCTCACGGTTGGCATCGCTCATCGAACTGTTTAAGTATGGCTCGACCGCACTTTTGTATTTTCCGTGGCGGATAACTTCCATTTTTATTCCTGAATTATCTTGTAGGTCTTTCAGGTACAAAACTTCAGAAGAAAGTCCTCTAAAGTCTAAATTCCCTGTTGGATTTAAAAAGACAGAATCGGCAATAGAAGCCAAATAATAATCTTTCTGAAGGTAAATATCGTTGTAGGCATACACAAATTTTCCTGAAGCTTTAAACTTTTTAATAGCTTCTCGGATACTTCTGGTATTGGCAGCGCCTGTATTGATGAAAGAACTGCGAATGCTTATTCCTTTAATTTTATCATCGGTAGCAGCTTTATCGATTGCCAAAAGCACATTGTTGAGTCCGTTATACTCTTCGAATTTAAAATCGATATCTGTAAATTCATACTTTCCGCCGTAATCTTTTAAAGGCTCATTAAAGGCAATTTCTAAAACCGAATTGTCTTTAACTTTAATCACTTCTTCGTTACTACTTCCTGCAACGGCAGCAATCAACACAAAAAACATTATAATAATACCCAACGCAATAAGGGTTCCTAAAATGGCAGCCAAAAGATTTCTTAAAAACTTCATTTATGTAATTTAATTAATGAACTGAATATTTAATCTCAAAGCAAGATAATCTATCTCTTTGTAATCTTGGTATAAAATGGAAGAATTTATTCATATGCACTACTTAATTAGTCGAAAATAAGCAGAAAATCAGCTAACTAATTTTCTTTGAACACCCAGCAAATACTATGCATTCATAGCAAATAACTTCAATTTACTCAAGTTTACAAATCTGCTAAAAATAGTCGAATAGACTATAATTACTAGCCATCAAAAACATTGTTTAATTAAAACTATATAATTATAATCCTCATTTTGAAAGAAAAATAATTAAAAAAAATAAAAGAAAATAAGGTATTAATCATATTAATTTGTTTAATCGAATTACTTTACCCCCTTTAAGCTTGTTAATAGCTTTGTACCCTTACCCAAAATTAATATCACCCCCCTTTTACTATTGTATTGTAAATGAACACATACGCACAAAATATTGTAGTGAGTGTTTGTTAGGATTACTGTACAAAAGTTTTAAACAACAAATACTAACAAGGTATTAAGACGAATCAATAGACAAAAAAAGCTAAAAAAGGGATTATGAAATATATTTACATTCAACTTATTGCATTATTAAGTTTGGGAGTATTTTATAGCAAGGATACTACCGTAAGTAGTAAAATAAACTTTGCAAATAGCGTTACAAAAACGACTAATTTTGCTACGTTTACTGTTTCTACAGAAACTACACCTGCACCGTGTAATTCGGATGGTGCGGTTAAATTTTTAATCGAAAATGATGAAGCCAATGTCGATTTCCAAATTTCGATTTACAGACAACCAGACCTCACAAACCCTGTAACAGTTTTAATTGAAGAGGACATCTCCTCAGATATTGAAGTCGTAGCAAATTTGGCTGCAGCAACATACCGTGCTGAGATATCTAAAATAAATGCAAGTGGGGTACAAGAAACGACTCTAATTGACTTTACTATAGAATCAGAAGCAACTACTCCTATTGATTTTTCTGTTACATCATCATATATGTGTCCCACAGCAACCGACGATTATTTAAAATTTAGAGTTAAAACAGAGTCTGGTACTTTAGTACAATATTCTGCATACGACTCTGACGGAAACTTAGTAGCCGGTCCACAAACGAGCAATGTCCTTGAGAACTTAGAACCAGGGTCATATACCATACAAGTTGTAAGTGATTGTGGTGCTATTCGAAATGAGAATTTTGTAGCTGACGAGTTAAAACAAACATATAATTACAATTCTACTAATTTGAGTATTACTACTGAATGTAATAAATCAGGTATTAGTTTTGAACTCACATCAAGTGATAACATTTTAATGTATCCAGCATATGCAAAAACAACAATAACATATCCTGATGGGTCTACAGAAGTTATAACAGAGACTAAAGAAAATCCTATTAACTCAACTATTGCAACAAATAGAATTACATTTAATAATGTAACGTTTGATGTTTTTCAAGATGAAAACACTATTGTAGATATTGAACTTCAAGATGCTTGTGGAAAGAATGTGTCATTTTCAAAATCATATACTTATACCAATAACCCAAATGCTGTAATCAGACAAGGAACAGCAGATTGTAAGAATGGATATATTTCCTTTGGCTATACTAGCAACATGACTTATCCCTTGACTGCAACTTTAACTAGCTTTCCTTCTAATTTTAATTTACAGCAAATTCTCGATGCTGGATTCACGGATAATGGGGATAGCACTTATAGTAAAACAATTAGTTCTTCTACTGAGTTTAGGGATATCGTAATTGGTTCTTCTGAAGACCCAGTAGCAAATGGAGTTTATATATTCGATTTTATAGATTCATGTGGAAATAAAGTCCAAAAATCTCCTGAGATTGAAACAGGCGACTTTTCAATTTCGATTTTCCAAAGGCATTACTGTTCACCTGACACATTTTACATTTCTGGTTATATTATTGGTGGAGCATATGAAATTCAAGTAACAAAAGCCCCTGAAGGCTTTCCACATGAATTACCATATACTCTGAATCAATATGAAACATTAGATGGCACAAATAGATTTTATATTTATGATGCAATACATGGTGATTATGAATTTCAAGGAACAATAACTGGATGTGAAAATCAAATTGTCACTAAAACATATACAACTACTAATCAAAATTTCACTTACACAAGCGAAGCACATGTTACTCGCTATTGTGGTAATTTTGGAATTGAAGGAAGTAGAACTAGTGTTCCTGGTGATAATAACACTATAAATATAGATTTAGAAAAATTCAATATAGAAACATCTGAATGGGAAAGAAAAAGAACACTTACAACTAGATCAGGAAATTTTAGCGTTCAAAATCTTAGCTTTGGCAATGGTAAGTATCGAGTTATTAGCAAGGTTTCTAATCCTCCATCAGAAATTCTTGAGATTGTTGGCGAATGCGAACAATACGAAATTTTAGAAGAATTCGAATTCAACGGTGATACCTCTGTAATTGTAAACGACTATTATGTAAACGAATGTATTGATGGCTCCTTAAATGTTTTCATAGATGCTGAAGGTGCAGGAGAAATAAATTACAGCATTGTCTCAAAAGACGGAGAAGCCTTTTCTGTTGATAATGGTAACGTTGGACTTTTTGAAAACCTAGAACAAGGAGATTATGTATTCAACTTACAAGACGACTGTAACACTGTCCCTGTATCAATCTTAGCGAATAGAACCAAAGAACCTAGAATTAGAGCTTATAATTTGTGTGAAGGTGAAAACGGAAAACTTTTTGCCCCAGACCTTGAATACATGTCGTATGAATGGACCAAAGATGGCGACCCAACAATTCTAAGTACTACAAGCGAACTCCCAATTGATAATTTTTCAATTACAAATAATTCAGGTGTTTATCAAGCGATTATGACCTATACGCCTAATCCAAATGATTGTTCTGAAATTGTAATGACATATAATGTTACTGAAGATAATATCTCGAATCCAGAAGCAGGAACTGGACAGACAATAACTATTGCTAAGGACAATAAAACTGTACTCGATTTATTTGAATATATAGATGGAGATTACGATACTTTTGGATATTGGGAAGAAACTACAGCAACCTCAAGTGGAGGGCTAGTTTACGATTCTGAAAACTGGGAAATTACAAATGTCCCATCTGGAACTTATACTTTTCTATACACTGTAGACGGTGGATGTTCTGGTACAGATACAACTACCGTTACAATTACATTAATCGCATGCCAAGATCCAATATTAACTATTGGCGACTTATCATGTGACGAAAACGGATATACCGTAAGTTTTATCAGCAACGGAGATACCATAACAGCAAGTGCTGGAAATGTTAATATGTCTACCAACTCTATTACAGGAGTCCCATTTGGGTCTGAGTTGACTATTACAGCCACAAACGGGACAAGTTGCCAAACCTCTCAATCAATTAGTATTCCTGAAACTTGCCCTATAGATTGTGCACAAACAGGACTTACTGCGGGACAGGCTGTATGCGACGGAAGTGGCGCTGGAACGTTTACTGTAAGCTATACAAAAAACACTGTATCAACGCTAGAAGTAACTGGCGGTACCGATAATGGCGACGGGACTGTTACTGGAAATATTGGAACAGACGTTATATTAACAGCTACTTCTGGCGATTGCGCAACAGTAATTACAGTTGCCAGCCCTAATAACTGTGATAATCCATGCGAACTTCCTCAAATAAGTATTGGAGGAACTACGTGTTCAGATGATTTACTAACTTATAGTGTAAGTTTCTCAACGAGTAGTGATGCAACAGTTTCAGCAGACCAAGGTACAGTGAACACTGCTACAAATACAATTACGGATATTCCAGCAGGAACAGATGTAACCATCACCTCTTCTTTTGATGGTTGTAGTGCTCAAGAAATCACTATACCTGCTCCAGATTGTACTACTTCTGATATTAAACTATTAAAAGACGGTGCATACCAAGACACAAATAACGACGGAATTGTGAATGTTGGAGATAGTGTGATTTATACCTTCACAGTTACAAATACTGGAGAAACAACACTTTCAAACATTACGATTACCGATGATAAAGTAACCGTACAAGGTGGACCGATCGCTACATTAGCTGTGGGGGCTTCTGATGATACAACCTTCTCAGCTACCTATGCCATCACGCAAGAGGATATCGATGCTGGAGGCGTGTACAACTTAGCAACTGTTACTGGAGATGATCCTGACGGAACTTCGGTTACCGATACTTCGGAAGATCCAACGCCAGTTAATCCAACAGATCCAAACAATCCTCCTGTAGATCCTACCTGTCCAGATTGTACCATTACACCACTACCAACTAACAGTAGTATCGAATTATTAAAAGATGGTGCATACCAAGACACCAATAACGACGGAATTGTAAATGTTGGAGATAGTGTTATTTACACTTTCACTGTAACAAATACGGGGGAAACTACACTTTCAAATATCACTATTACCGATGATAAAGTAACCGTGCAAGGTGGACCAATCGCTACATTAGCTGTGGGGGCTTCTGATGATACAACTTTCTCAGCTACTTATGCCATCACGCAAGAAGATATTGATGCTGGTGGGGTGTACAACTTAGCAACTGTTACTGGAGATGATCCGGAC
>NZ_JAESVF010000014.1:0-41934 GCF_038433465.1 Joostella sp. CR20
TTTTTTTTACTGTAAAGTATCAAAGGTGCAAAGGGTCATAGACTCACAGAGTGAATAAACATTGAACTATAAACAATAAACTTCAAACTTTTTAAACCTCAAACAACTTCCGCGTTAGGGATTGGAGCAAGCTACCGTGTAGCGCGTAAAGCCCGACCCGATAGGGGAACGCCCTTATAATTATATTTTCTTTACTATTTACCTTTTTGGTTATAAAATCACGATTTCAATATTTTAAATATTCTTGTTATTTTAATACGAAATTTATTATCTTTCGAATTATTATTTTTTGTTAACTAATATCCTTTATGAAACCACTTAAAATTTTCATCTTATTACTTTTTATAGTTTTAATTGCGGGTTTTGTATCTTTTAATTTTTTTAAAGATGCTTTAGATCCTCAATCTTCTGTTTCTATAGTTGAAGATAGTTCTAGGAAAATACCACTTACTAAAAATCCTATTTCAAGCTATAATCCTCCAAAGCAGAATTGGAAACGATTATCTCCTGACTATAGTTTAGATTCTACCGAACTTAACAGTGAAAGTGAAATAGAATTCAATAAAAGAATGCAATGGTGGAGAGATGCAAAGTTTGGGATGTTTATTCATTGGGGTTTGTATTCTGGAGCAGAAATACATCCTTGGGCAATGGTTGGTCGATATACAGAGCATTCTGATACTAGTCAAGGCATCACTGCCAAAGCGTATGAACAATATTTGGATTTATTTACGGCAGAGAACTATAACCCACAATTATGGGCACAACTTGCTAAAACCGCAGGAATGAAGTATGTTGTTTTGACTACTAAGCACCATGAAGGTTTTAATTTATGGGACAGTAAGTTTTCTGATTTTGATGTCGCTAATACTCCAAAAGGAAAAGATGTTGTTGCTCCTTTGGCTGAAGCTGTTCGAGCGGAAGGGCTTAAATTTGGGACATATTATTCTGTAATGGACTGGCATCACCCTGAGTTTGGTGAACCTGTGGAGCGTTGGGGTTGGTTTAGAGGAGCTTTTCAGTATTCTTTTCAGTTTAGAGGGAGTGATCCCGAAGTGACAGGTAGAATGCCAAATCCTGAGATTTATAGAGATTATTTAATGGCGCAAATTACTGAATTGGTAGATAATTATAACCCCGATATTATATGGTTTGACGTTGATAGAGACCCAGGTTGGAGCGTTAAAGACGGTGTTATTGCTCATAATTATTTACGCTCTATTAGTCCAAATGTTATTATAGATGATAGATTGACAAAAACTAGAATGGTAAAAGAGGATCCTTTGTTTATGGAAGGTAAAAGAAACGGAAGCGATTATCAAACTTTTGAACAACAAGCAGGAAGAAACAAAAATTTAAGATATCAAGATTGGGAGGGATGTATGACTATGAATGATAGTTGGCATTATGATTCAGAAGATACAAATTGGAAAAGTACAAAGGAAATAATTGAAATTCTAACTTCTACGATGAGTAGAGGAGGAAATTATCTGTTAAATGTTAGTCCCAACGGAAAGGGAGAATTACCACCCGAAAATATTTCACGATTAAAAGAAATCGGTGATTGGATGAAAGTAAATTCAGCATCAATTTATGAAACCGAAGCTGGAGCCTATTTATTTCCTGAAATTGCTTTTGATGGTGCCGTATCAATTAAACAAAATGAAAAGGGCACGACTACAGTTTTTTGCTACATTTATAAGTGGCCAGACAATGATACGTTGCAAATTCCTACTATTCCAAATGAGTTAAATGTTTCTGATGCAACACTTTTAGGAGACGATAAATCATTAAAAATTGAAGGGAATAAAGTTTACATAGGGCAAAATCCTAATCAAATTGTACCTGTGGTAGCATTAGAGTTAAATGGAGTATTAAAAGATTAAAAAAAATAATTATGCTGAAAAAGTTTATACATAGTGTTATTTTATTATCTGTAATTGGTTCTTTTTCTTGTAAAGGAAATCAAGAGCATACAGATGTGAAGGAGATTGTAGTTTCAGAAAAAAATAAAAAACCTAATATAGTTTATATACTTGCAGACGACATGGGGTATGCGGATGCTGGTGTGTATGGGCAAGCTAAAATCAAAACTCCGAATATCGATAAACTAGCCAGTAAAGGGATGCTTTTTACGCAACATTATGCTGGCAGTACAGTTTGTGCACCTTCGCGAGCAGTTTTAATGACGGGTATTCAAACTCCCAAAAATCCAATTAGAGGGAATAAACCTAATCCAGGTGAGGGGCAAGCTCCAATGCCTGCAAATACTTTTACGGTTGCACATATGCTAAAAAATGCCGGGTATGTAACTGGTGCTTTTGGGAAATGGGGGTTAGGTTTTCCGGGTTCTGTTTCTGCTCCTAATAAAATGGGGTTCGATGAGTTTTATGGGTATAATTGTCAACGCTATGCACATCGCTATTATCCTCCTTTTTTAAGAAAAAATGGTGAGAAAGTCATTTTAAATAATGTCCCTGAAAAGAATACCTATGCGCCTACTTTAATTTTTGAAGAAGCGATAAATTTTATTAAAAAGAACAAGGACACTACTTTTTTCGCATTCTTGCCAATAGTTGAACCACATGCAGAACTTGCGTCTCCTAAAGATAGTATTTGGCAATATTATGCAGATCTTAATTGGGAAGAGACTCCTCGAATTACTCCAAAATTTGATTATGACGCAGAGCCATTTATAATTCCTGGTTATCAATCTCAGCCAAAACCTAGAACGACCTATGCAACCATGGTTAGTCGTGTAGATGCTTATGTTGGTGAAGTTGTTGCTGAATTAGAAAATCAAGGTGTTTTAGATAATACTATTGTAATTTTTACAAGTGATAACGGTCCGCATGTAGAAGGAGGAAATGATCCTGAATTTTTTGATAGTAATGGAGTGCTTAGAGGTCATAAACGAGATTTGTATGAAGGGGGAATCCGTGTGCCACTTATTGTGAGTTGGAATGGGAAAGTTCAACCAAATACTAAAACTGATGCTGTAACAGGTTTTGTTGATATAATGGCAACACTTGCAGATATTCTTGATGTTGAAGCACCAGAAAATGAAGGTGTATCTTTTTATCCTACACTGCTTGGAGATATCCAATCTGATTTAAACGAGCGTATTTTAAGTTGGGAATTTTATGAGGCTAATGGTCGTCGTGCGCTAAGAATGGGAAAATGGAAAGCGGTGCAATATCACGTAAATAAAGATGAAAACGGAGCTATAGAATTGTATGATTTATCTGTTGATGTTGGAGAGTCAAATAATTTAGCTACTCAATACCCTGAAATAATTAAGCAAGTCAGTACTTATTTTAAAGAGCAACATATTTATAATCCAGACTTTAAATTTAAGTGGGAAAACAATAATTAATTTTTACACCATACTAATGAAAACTAAACAAACACTTTTATTATTTCTTTGTTTTATAGGATTTGCCTATGCGCAGCAAAAGCCAAATGTTATTATCATTTATGCTGATGATTTAGGCTATGGAGATGTAAGCGCTTATGGAGCAAAAGAAATACAAACTCCAAATATCGATAAATTAGTAGCTGAAGGTTTAATGTTTACTAATGGGCATTGTGCTTCTGCAACCTGTACACCTTCTAGGTATGCAATGTTAACTGGAAATTATGCCTTTAGAAAAAAAGGTACCGGAGTGCTTAACGGAAATGCGGGACTTATTGTTCCTACTGATAAAACTACGTTGCCTAAAGTATTTAAAAAAGCAGGCTATCAAACTGCGGTAGTAGGGAAGTGGCATTTGGGTGTTGGCGACGGTGGCGAACTCGATTGGAATACTGCTATAAGTCCTGGGCCAAATGAAGTAGGTTTTGACTATTCTTTTATTTTTCCAGCTACGGCTGATAGAGTTCCTACGGTTTATGTAAGGAATCACGATATTATAGGGTTAGAAAAAGAAGATCCGATTGTTGTGAATTACCGTAAAAAAGTGGGAGAAGAACCAACAGGGAAGGAAAATCCGGAGTTGTTAAAAATGGATTATACTCCAGGTTTGGCACACGACGGGACTATAGTAAACGGAATTTCCAGAATGGGATGGATGGAAGGTGGAACTCGAGCCCGCTGGACAGATGAGGAACTTGCGCACGATTTTTTTAGTGAAGCAGAAAATTTTATTATTCAGAATAAAGAGAAACCTTTTTTCTTGTTCTTTTCTCTAAGTGATATTCATGTTCCGCGAATGCCCGATACACGTTTTAAAGGAGCAAGTAAACTAGGGTATAGAGGTGATGCTATTTTACAACTCGATGATACTACAGGTAGAATTCTACGTTTGCTTGAATATTTGGATATAAAAGATGATACCATGGTTATTTTTTCGAGTGATAACGGACCTATTTTGGATGACGGTTATGTTGATGGTGCTATAACAGAAATTAACAATCATAAACCAGCTGGAATTTATCGTTCTGGGAAGTACAGTATTTTTGAAGGTGGAACACGTGTGCCAACAATTATTAGTTGGCCAAATAAAATAAAACAAGGAAAGGTGTCGGATGCTATGGTAAATCAGGTAGATTTTTTAGCCTCTTTTGCTAGTTACTTTGGACAGAATTTAACTACTGATGAAGCTGTTGATAGTTTTGATATTTGGGAAGCTATGATTGGTAAATCTGATATGGGTAGAGTTGAAATGATTGAGCATGCTAGAACTTTGGCATATATAAAAGGAGACTGGAAATACATTCAGCCGAAAAAAGGAGCTAAAAGACTTAGTTGGGCTTTTGATGTTGATGGAGGACAAGAAACTGGAATTAGTGAAGAAGTACAGTTGTATAACTTAAAAGATGATCCTTCGGAGTTGAAGAATGTAGCAAGCAAGTATCCAGATGTGGTAAAAGAATTGGCTAAGGCATTGGAAACCGCATTAAACGAAGGAAGAACTCGTATATAGTAGTAGTTTGCGTTAGGGATTGGAGCAAGCTACCGTGTAGCGTGGAAAGCCCGACCCGATAGGGGAACGCCCAAAAACTGAAGTTATAAAAAAAGTCCGGTACATAATATACCGGACTTTTTTACCACACTTTAAAAATTAAATAAATATTTAATCTCTTCGAGGTTTTCTATCGCCTCTATTATCTCTCGATTTGTTATCTCTGTTACCGTCTTTTTCACGTGGAGGTCTTTCTGTATAACCTTCAGGTTTTGGTAAAAGAGCTTTTCTCGATACTTTATCTTTTCTAGTTTTTGGATCTACACCGAAGTATTTCACTTCAAAAACATCACCAATATTTACAACATCGGTAACGTTGTTGGTGCGCTCCCAAGCTAGCTCAGAAATGTGTAATAAAACTTCATTTCCTGGGGCTTTTGTGTATTCTACAACCGCTCCGAAATCTAAAAGCTTAATTACTTTTACTTCGTAAACTTCTCCTTTTTCTGGTTTGAAGGTAATCGAATCGATTTTTGCTAATACAGCATCAATTCCAGCTTGATCGGTACCAAGAATTTCAACAACACCTTGTTCGTCAACTTCTTGAATAACAATTTCTGTGTTTGTTTCTTTTTGAAGCTCTTGAATAACTTTTCCTCCAGGACCGATAAGTGCTCCAATAAAATCTCCAGGGATTGTAACGCTAACCATTTTTGGTGCGTGTGCTTTAACCGTTGCGTTTGGCTCTGCAATAGTATCGGTAAGTTTGCCTAAAATGTGTAATCTACCGTCTCTTGCTTGGTTAAGTGCTTGTTCTAAAATTTCGTATGAAAGACCTTTAATTTTGATGTCCATTTGGCAAGCAGTAATTCCGTTTTCGGTACCTGTTACCTTAAAGTCCATATCTCCTAAGTGGTCTTCATCTCCTAAAATATCTGAAAGTACAGCAAATTTTTCACCATCGGTAATAAGTCCCATAGCGATACCTGAAACAGGTTTTTTAAGCTGAACCCCAGCATCCATAAGTGCCATTGTGCCCGCACAAACAGTTGCCATAGAAGAAGAACCGTTTGATTCTAATACTTCTGAAACAACTCTTACAGTGTAAGGACAATCTGCAGGAATCATATTTTTAAGTGCGCGTTGCGCCAAGTTTCCGTGTCCTACTTCTCTTCTTGAAGTTCCTCTTAACGGACGAGCTTCTCCTGTTGAAAATGGAGGGAAGTTGTAGTGTAGGTAGAAATTTTCTTCAGACTGCTCTGTTGGTAAATCAATAACATTTGCTTGTTTTGATGTTCCTAAGGTTACAGTTGCCAAAGCTTGTGTTTCTCCACGTGTAAAGATTGACGAACCGTGTGTAGATGGTAAGTAGTTTACCTCACACCAAATCGGACGAATATCGGTAGTTTTACGACCGTCTAAACGGATGTTCTCGTCTAAAATTAAATTACGTACAGCTTCTTTTTGTGCTTTACCGAAGTATTTCCCGATAAGAGCAGCTTTTTCTTCAAGCTCTTCTTCTGTGTATGTTGCTAAGATTTCTTCTTTTAATTCGGCAAATTTCTCACCTCTTTCTTGTTTTGAAGTATCTTCTTTTGCAATGGCATAACATTTATCGTAAGCTAGTTCGTGTATTTTTGTAGCTAATGCTTCGTCTTCATCTTCTGGCTCGTATTCACGAACTACTTTTTTACCAACTTTTTCAGCTAGTTTACGTTGTGCCTCACATTGAATTTTAATAGCCTCGTGAGCAAATTTAATTGCGTCTGCCATTTCTTTTTCAGAAACTTCGTGCATTTCTCCTTCTACCATGGCAACAGAATCTTCTGAAGCTCCTACCATCATGTCGATATCTGCTTTTGCAAGTTGTTCTTTGCTAGGGTTGATGATGAACTCTCCATCTACTCTTGCAACTCTTACTTCTGAAATTGGATATTCAAATGGAATGTCTGAAAGTTGAATACATGCTGATGCAGCTAACCCTGCTAACGCATCTGGCATTACGTTTTCGTCGTGCGACATTAGTTGAATCATTACCTGCGTTTCTGCGTGGTAATCTTTCGGGAAAAGTGGTCTAAGTACACGGTCTACCAAACGCATTGTTAAAACTTCGCTGTCGCTAGGTCTTGCTTCACGCTTAAAAAATCCACCTGGAAAACGTCCAGCAGCGGCAAATTTTTCGCGGTAATCTACAGTTAATGGTAAAAAGTCAATACCTGGGTTTGCAGTTCTTGCAGAAACTACGGTGGCAAGTAACATGGCATTTCCCATTCTTACTACAACAGACCCGTCTGCTTGTTTTGCTAATTTTCCCGTTTCTAAAGAAATGGTTCTTCCATCTCCTAAGTCAATAATTTCTTGTTTTACTTCAGGAATCATATAGTTTTTAATTTTCCTGCTTGTTTGCAGGGTGTTAAACATAGGGTTCCGCATAAATACGGAGTTGTTGTGTTGTTGTAGTTGTTGTTACCCAATGAAAAACTATTAATTTTTAAGCTTTTTTATCCACTTGGTGGACTGTCTTTTTCAGAAACAAAAAAATATTTCAGAAAAATATTTAATAAAAATTAGGCTAAAGGTACTAATTATAGTTTGAATATCTGTAAGAAATTCTCTTTCAGCTAATTTCTATTTTTATCTTATAAAAAAAGGGAGCAAATTTGCTCCCTTGTATCTTACTTTCTTAATCCTAATTCTTTGATGATAGCACGATATCTTGTAATATCTTTCTTCTTCAAATAATCAAGTAGGCTTCTTCTTTTACCTACTAATTTAACTAATGAACGCTCTGTGTTAAAATCTTTACGATTTTGTTTTAAGTGTCCAGTTAAATGGTTAATTCTGTGTGTGAACAAAGCAATTTGTCCTTCAGCAGATCCAGTGTTTTTTGCATCACCGCCATATTGTTTAAATATGTCTGCTTTTACTTCTTTAGCTAAATACATGCCAATATTATTTAAATGATTTTTATGTATTTGATAGACTTTCTATCAAGTGGGCGCAAAGATAAGAATTAATTTGAAGAAAGAAGTTTTATATCTGAATAATTTTCAGCGGAATATATGTCTTTCTTCAGTAGAAAATAAAAAGTCCGAAGTTGAAGATTAACTGCGGACTTTTTGTGAATCGATTGTTAGGTCGAAATACGTTGTATTCGTTCTTTAATCTCGTATTGGTTGATTTAAGATAAGATCGATATACTGGTTTATTTTGTTTTTTAAATCTCTACGGTGTGTAATGAAATCTAAAAATCCGTGTTCTAATAAAAACTCAGAAGTTTGAAAGTTTTCAGGAAGGTCTTTCCCTGTAGCTTCCTTAACAACACGTGGCCCTGCAAAACCAATTAATGCGCCTGGCTCGGCAATATTAATGTCTCCAAGCATAGCGTAAGATGCAGTGGTTCCTCCAGTTGTTGGATCGGTACATAAAGAAATATACGGAATACCAAGATCTGAAAGTTGCGCAAGTTTAGCAGAAGTTTTTGCCAATTGCATAAGCGAAAGGGCAGCTTCCATCATACGGGCACCTCCCGATTTTGAAATCATTACAAACGGAAGTTTCTTCTTGATAGCATAATCAATAGCGCGTGCTATTTTTTCTCCTACAACACTTCCCATAGAACCTCCAATAAACGCGAAGTCCATACAAGCAATAACAACATCTTTACCTTTAGATTTTCCAACGGCTGTACGAACAGCGTCTTTTAAGGCAGTTTTTTCTTGCGCTTGCTTTAGACGGTCAGAATATTTTTTGGTGTCAACAAACTCTAATGGGTCTTTAGACTCGATATTAGGGTTGAGTTCTTTAAACTTATTGTCATCAAATAAAATTGAAAAATATTCTTTACTACCAATACGAACGTGGTAATCGTCTTCAGGGCTTACATAAAAGTTTTTAGCGAGCTCGTCGGCTTCAACTATTTTACCTGTTGGCGATTTGTACCAAAGTCCTTTGGGGGTGTCTTTTTTCTCTTGGGTACTGGTTTGTATACCTTTTTCTTTTCTTTTGAACCAAGCCATATTCTTAGTATAATTTAAAAACATCCAGTAGCGCAATGGTGGCTACTGGATGTACAATCGGTTTTATTATAACGTGTTTACGTTGTTTAAGTCTTCGAAAGCCTTTTTAAGTCGAGTAATAAAAGTTTTCTCACCTTCTCTTACCCAAACTCTAGGATCGTAATATTTTTTGTTTGGAGCATCTTCTCCTTCTGGATTACCAATTTGAGCACCTAAATAATCAGCTTTTGCACTCATGTAATCTCTAATTCCTTCTAAATATGCATATTGAAGATCGGTATCGATATTCATTTTGATAACTCCGTATCCAATAGCTTCTCTAATTTCTTCTACTGTAGAACCAGATCCACCGTGGAAAACAAAATCGATAGTGTTTGCTGGAACGTTGTATTCTTTAGAAATATACTCTTGAGAATTTTTTAAGATTTTTGGAGTGAGTTTTACATTTCCTGGTTTGTACACTCCGTGTACATTTCCGAAGGCAGCAGCAATTGTAAATCTAGAAGATACTTTAGAAAGTTCTTCGTAAGCAAATGCTACTTCTTCTGGTTGTGTGTATAGTTTAGAATCGTCTACATCAGAATTATCAACACCATCTTCTTCTCCTCCTGTAATTCCTAATTCGATTTCTAGGGTCATTCCCATTTTCTCCATTCTTTGAAGATATCCACAACAAATTTCGATGTTTTCTTTGATGTCTTCTTCTGAAAGGTCAATCATATGTGAACTGAAAAGTGGCTTTCCTGTTTCAGCAAAATGCTTTTCACTTGCATCTAGCATTCCGTCAACCCAAGGAAGTAATTTTTTAGCACAGTGATCTGTATGAAGAATTACAGGAACACCATATTTTACTGCCAATTCGTGTACGTGTTTTGCACCAGCAACAGCACCAGCAACAGCCGATTGTTGATTTTCGTTTGAAAGTCCTTTTCCAGCATTAAACTGTGCGCCACCATTTGAAAATTGAATGATAACTGGAGCGTTTAGCTCGGCAGCCGTTTCTAAAACTGCGTTAATAGAGCTGCTTCCAATTACATTTACTGCAGGAAGAGCGAATCCTTTTTCTTTGGCATAGTTAAAGATTTTTTGTACTTCATCTCCTGTGGCTACACCAGGCTTAATGTTATGACTCATAAATTTAAGTTTCTAATTTTTATTTAGTTGTTCTAATCAAATGCGTTTGCAAAAATAATAAATTTAGCTCGCTTAGAAAGGATAATTAATACCAATATTATATACAGCATTACCAAAATTGTAATCTGTAAACCATCTTTTGCTTGTTTCGTAAGATGGGTCGTAGGTTTTAAAGCCTATATCGAAGCGAAGGACAAAGAAACTAAAATCGTATCGAAGTCCAAAACCTGTTCCTAAGGCAATTTCAGAAAGGGAACTTAGGTCTTCAAAAACTGCAGCTTCGTCTTCTACATTGTCTAAAAAGTTCCAAATATTACCAGCATCAGCAAAAAGGGCGCCTTTAAAATCGCCAATAATATTAAATCGGTATTCTAAGTTGAAAGCTATTTTTAAGTTTGCTTCGTTAAAATCGTTCTCGTTATCGGTTCTTCCTGGCCCGAGAGAGTATGGTTGCCAAGCACGATTGTCGTTAGAACCTCCAGCAAAATAACTACGGATAAAAGGAATGTTGTCTGCATTTCCGTAGGGAATAGCCGCACCGATAAAACTTCTGAAAGCAAGGACATTGCTTCGAGATAATCGCCAATATTTAATATAATCTAATTCGGTTTTTACGTATTGCGAATACTGAACTCCAAAAATTAAATTATCACCGTTTTCGTTTTCTTCAAAATTAACAAGTGGGTCGAGTGCCGAAAGTAAATTTCCAGCGAGTTCTATTTTTCCTCTAAACTGAAAAAAGTTATTGTCGTTTACATTTCTTCGGTTGTTTTTGTAATAAGTATAATTACTCGAAAAAATTAAATTGTTTGCGGTTAATCGTTCTCGGCGGTCTTCTAGGCGTGCTACCTCGTTGTAATCGTCTTGTGAGGTTGTAATATTTCCGTCTAAAACATCCGAAGTAAAACCTGTGGTTCCGTCTGGAATTGTTAAGTTTCCGTTGGTGTCGTAATAACTCGAATCGGCTACCTGAATGTAATTATCTGCAACGCTATTTAAATCGCCATAACTATTGTCGTACACATCGTAATACCTGTCGATGTTTAAGTTTTTTACATACTGAATATTCATCAGTTCGACTGTGTTTCTGCGTTGCGTGGTAGGACTCCATTTGTAGCGTAAAATTCCGTTGAAAGTTTGTTTGTCTAGTCCGATATTCTTCTGAAGTGTCGTACCTAATGAAATTCGAGTTTCGGGCGACATAGACTTCGGAATGATTTTATCTGTTTTAATCGGAAAAAATATCCGCGGAAAATTCAAACCAATATCTGCTCCAAATTCAGCAAGATTGAAAAAGCTACTACTCGAACTTTTAAAATCTGAAGACGAACCAACGGTACCACGAAGGGCAATATCGAGGGTTTCGGCTCCTCTAAAAATATTTCTACTTACCAACGAAGTACTAAACGAAATACCGATATCTTGAATGTTTGAATGTAGCAAATCGGTACTAAAACCTAACGAAAATCGCGAACGTGGTGCGAGGTAAATATTTGTATTGAGTTGGTTGTCGGTGCTATCGGCATAGGTGTAGCTAATGTTGGGGTATTTAAAAACCTTTAAGTTGTTAATCTGTTTTGACGTAAGTGCTCTGTCGGCGTCTCGGTAAATACTTCCTGGCAAAATTGCAATTACATCGGTAAGTGCGTTGGGGCGGTATTTTAATTTGTCTTTAAAATAAATAGTGTAGCCGTCGTTTTCAACCGATTGTAGTGAGTCGGGGTTTGTTCCGAAGGAATAATCAGCATAAATATTTACACTGTTAATATTGTGTATTTTGTAAGCTGTTTCGGCATTCGAACTCTCACCAATTTTATTCGAAATATTTACTTCTACAGGCATTTTATAATCTTGCCCTGTGGTGGTGTCTCTTTCGATGTCAAAACTAATATTGTTTGGCTGAAATTGATAAATACCGTTGTTGGCAAACAACGAAGTTAACCGTTCTTTTTCAGCTTGAAATCTATCCAAATCGAATTGCTGTCCAGCTCGAATTCGCGAAAATCTTTTGTAATGTTGGTAAATTGAATCTAAATCTTTTGAAGCAATTGCAGTAGAAATTGTGTCGAGGTAATAAGTTGGGCCTGTAGTAATTTTGTAGTTTACAGCGGCTCTTTTTTCTTTTTGCTCGGTAGTATCAATCTCAAAAGTAACATCGTTGTTAAAATAACCTTTTGTTTCGTAGTATTGTTGAAGTCTTTCGGCCGATTTAAGTGTTTTTGCCTTGTCGATAATAACTGGAGCTTCCCCAGTTTTTTTAAGCCAATTATTAAAATTGATTTTATAATCGGCTACTTGAACCAATTGTTTTTTAGAAATAATACGTTCAAAAAAATTAATGTCTTTTAAAGAATTATCGAGTTTTGCAGTGTAAAAAGAGTCGGCATTTTCTCGAGCTAAATTATAAAGCGCCAAACGTCCCATATTGTTTGGTTTTTGAGAGAGGAGCCCTTGAACTTCTTCATTTTTTATCTTCTCATCATTAACCAAAATGTTATTTTTGCTCAGCAGTAATTCACCATCGTTTACCCGTTTTATGGTATTACAAGAACTTATAAATAGTATTACATAAAATAATACTGTTATTTTTACAAAAAAGTGTCTCAATCGGGTACTCATTAATTTAACTTCAAAAATACATTATTTGAATGGTTAGCAAAAACGAAATAAAACTTATAACGAGCTTACATCAAAAAAAGTACAGAAATAAAGAGGGGCTTTTTATTGCTGAAGGTGTAAAAGTAATTAATGAATTGCTGAAATCTGATTTTAAGCTTTATAAAATTTTTGTAGCTACCGAAAGTGATGTATCATTTAATACTGATAAAGAAGTACGAGTGCCTCAAATGGTGTTGAAAAAAATGAGTGCTTTGAAAACTCCGAGTCCGGCATTGGCTGTTTTCTATATAAAGGAAGCAGTGCAAGAAACTTTAGAAGGACTTACCCTTGTTTTAGATGATGTAAGAGACCCTGGGAATTTAGGAACGATAATTAGACTGAGCGATTGGTTTGGAGTTTCTTCGGTGGTTTGTAGTGCAAACACGGTAGATTGTTACAATCCAAAAGTTGTGCAAGCTACCATGGGTTCTTTATCGAGAGTGCAAGTAGTTTATACTGATTTGGAATCCTACCTCGAAGATGAGAGTCGCCCAATATATTGCGCTACGATGGAAGGCGAAAATATTTACACAGCCGAAGTGCCTAAAAATGCGGTTTTAGTTATGGGAAATGAAGCCAATGGAATTTCTGAATCTATTTTGAAATTGGTAAAAAACAATATAAGTATTCCTCGTTTCGGAACAATTCAAGCAACCGAGAGTTTAAATGTCGCTACCGCAACTGCTATTTTGTTAAGTGAGTTTAAAAGGAGGTTATAAAATTGAAAAATTAAAGGATTGAAAAATTCAATTACTTACAATCAATTATAAACAAACTGTCACCTCGAGCGGAGTCGAGAGGTCAGGGATGTTGAATTAAAGGATTAAAAGATTAAAAAGAATAAATCCCTATTTTTCAACTATCAACTATCAACTATCAACTATCAACTATCAACTATCAACTACTCAAACGTAAAATTCACAAAAACACCTCTCGAATACATATGATTAATGTTTTCGGTCCAGTTTGGGTCAACAGCATTCGTTGAAGGGTTATCTTGCACTAATTCGTCTGTTAAAGCAAACACTCCTCTAATTGAAGGTGAGAATTTGAAATAGTGTAAGTAAAAGTCAATTCCGAAGCCAAGCTCATAATAGTAGGTGTTTTTTTTCATTCTAAAAGTACCAGTGCTATTATCTTCTTTACTGTCTTGACTACTACTTAGGTTGAATGAGGTAGAAACACCACCAACGATAAAAGGTTTAAAATTTCCCAGACGTTTGGTACTCGCTTTTAGAAGTAGCGGAACGTGTATGTAGGTAGATTTTACTTCGCGTATGGCGTCGTTTTCATCAGCGAAGCCAGGAAATAATAAGTCTCTTTGTGTGTAATAAAGTCCAGGTTCTAAACGAACATCAAAATAATCATTGAGGCGCAATTCTCCAATCAATCCAACATTAAAACCAATACTTTTTCCAACAAGTACATCTGTTTTATATGCACTCGGGTCGTATTCGTTATAATCAAACTTAAAATCGTATTGGTTGAAGCCTAAAAAATATCCCCAATTGAGTCGTTTTTTATCTTCGTTTTCTAAGTTTAAAATCGGATTTTCATTGAACTGAGCGGTAACAGATTGGAAACCGCACAGTAAAACAGTCATCGCAATAATAAGGTTTTTCATGTTTTGGTTCGTTGGGGTTTGTATGTTATTTGTATGCTTCATAAATAGTTGCAACGCCAAATGTTTGAGGTTTGTCGTTCACATTAGTAAACCCAATTTTACGCAAAATATTGTTGAACTTTTCTCCGAAAGGAAAAACAGAAGCCGATTCTGATAAGTAGGCGTAAGCAGAACGGTCTTTCGAAAAGACTTTTCCAATAGTTGGTAAAATGTTTTTAGTATAAAAATTATACCCTTGTTTGTATGGTGTTTTTGTTGGGTTGGATGTTTCGAGAACAACAAAAATACCTCCAGGTTTTAGTACTCTGTAAATTTCTGAAAGCCCTTTTTCGAGGTCTTCAAAATTTCGTACACCAAAGGCAACAGTAATCGCATCAAAAGTATTGTCGGTAAACGGTAAGGCTTCGCTATCGCCAATAACCATTTCTATTTTATTGCTTAGATTTTTTTGAGCTACTTTTTGTTTTCCAACTTCAAGCATTCCAGGAGAAATATCAAGTCCGGTAATTTTCTCGGCATTGGTTTTTAGTGCCATATTTATAGCGAGGTCGCCCGTTCCTGTAGCAATATCAAGAATGTTTGTAGGGTTGGTGCTATTAACTAGTTTTACAACTTTTTCGCGCCATTTAATATCAATTCCAAATGAAATCACACGATTTAAACCATCGTATTTTTCAGAAATGGCATCAAACATTTGCGTTACTTGCTGTTTTTTACCAAGTTCAGAGTCTTTATATGGGGTTACTTTCTTCTCCATCTTCAAAATTTTGGTAAATATACTACTTCCATTTTATCTAGTCTACTTAATTTGAAGCAACTATTTGTAGAAATTCACTTCCGTTTTCCATTTTTTAAAGTTTTTCGTTCTTTACTAACTACAGATGTAAACTAATATTCTTATACAAACAACCATTAATTTTGAGGTATGCACTGGAAGTCGATAATATTCGCACATATCTATATTTAATATATATTTGTAATTCAATATACTGTAAATCGATGTGGTGTAAGATTTTAGCTTTATTCACATTGATGAAAAAACCAGCAGTTATTGAAAAATTAGAACTATTTATATGAAAATAATCATTGCAGGTGCTGGAGAGGTAGGGTTTCATTTAGCTAAATTATTGTCGTACGAATCACAAGATATTACCTTGATTGATACAGACAAAGAGAGTTTGAATTATGCCGATACGCATCTGGATATAAAAGTACTACGTGGCGATGCAACTTCGGTTTCAGTTTTAAAAGAAGCAAGAGTGGATACTTCCGATTTAATGATTGGGGTTACTTCTTCAGAAACTACCAATATTACACTTTGTTTGTTGGCAAAACAATTGGGTTGTAAGCGTACCATTGCCCGAATTTCTAACACCGAGTTTATTCACCATAAAGATGAAGTTAAGTTTGATACCCTTGGGATTGACGAATTGATTTCTCCTGAAAAACTAGCTTCTGAAGAGATTCAGTTATTACTCGATCAATCAGCTTTTAATGATAGCTATGAGTTTGAAGACGGAGCCTTAATTATGGTAGGAACTGCGTTGCAACGTACAGCGCCCTTTGTTGGGAAATCGGTAAAAGAGGCCGCTAATATTTTTCCTGAATTGCATTTTGTGCCGATTGCCATTCAACGCTTCGGAACGCAATACACGTTAATTCCTAGAGGAGATACTGTTTTTAAAGAAGGCGATCAAGCTTATTTTGTAACCTTAAAAGAAGGTGTTGAAGAACTGTATAAACTTACAGGGAAAACCAAAGAAGATATTAAAAATGTAATGATTTTAGGCGGAAGTAAAATCGGATTTAAAACCGCTCGCGATCTTTGCAGTAGTAAGTTTAGAGTAAAACTTATTGAAAAAGACAAGAGTAAGGCTTTCGACTTGGCAGACGATTTACCAAATGCACTTATTATTAATGGCGACGGAAGAAATGTAGATTTACTCGAAGAAGAAGACATTAGCGAAATGGATGCTTTTATTGCCGTTACAGGAAATTCGGAGACTAATATTATGTCTTGTTTGATGGCAAAATCTAAAAACATCAAAAAAACAATTGCCTTGGTGGAGAATATGGATTATTTCCAGCTTTCTCAATCTATCGGAATCGACACGCTTATCAATAAAAAGCTTCTTGCTGCCAATAATATTTTCCGTCATATTCGAAAAGGAGAAGTGGTAGCACTTACCAAATTAAACAATTTAAATGCCGAAATGTTGGAGTTTATTGTAAAGCCAACTTCCAACGTTACAGGAAAAGTTATTAAAGATATCGACTTCCCGCGCTCTGCAATTATCGGTGGGGTTATCAGAAATGGAGAAGGGGTTATCGCCTTGGGAGATTTCGAAATTAAAGCAGGCGATAGAGTAGTGGTTTGTTGCTTGCCACGTTCGATTTCGAAAGTGGAAAAACTTTTCTTTTAAAATGATGAAGCGTCTCAATACAAAAATATTATTCCATTTTATGGGCTTGCTGTTGCTTTGCAATGGTGGGTTTATGATTCTTTCTGCTATTGTTAGCGGAATTTATAAAGATGGCGTAACAACCGAAATCAGCTTTGCAGGGATAACAACAATTTTCTTAGGGATTTTGTTGATGTATACCACCAAAGACCATAAAAAAGAAATTAAAAAGCGCGAAGGATATATGATTGTTACTTTCGGATGGGTTTTTATGACAATCTCCGGAATGCTTCCGTATTTGTTTACAGGTTCCATTCCATCGGTTACTAACGCCTTTTTTGAAACGATGAGTGGATATACCACTACTGGAGCTTCTATTTTAAATGATATTGAAGTGCTTCCAGAAGGAATTCTCTTTTGGCGAAGTACCACGCATTGGATTGGTGGTATGGGAATTATCGTGCTTGCAATTGCTATTTTACCTTTACTCGGAATTGGAGGAATGCAGTTGTTTGCTGCGGAAGCTCCTGGACCGAGTGCCGATAAGTTACACCCTAGAATTACAGATACAGCCAAACGATTATGGTTTATTTATGTAGGGTATACGTTAGCAGAAACTTTATTACTGAAGCTTGCTGGGATGAGCTTTTTTGATGCAATTAACCACGCAATGGCAACGCTTTCCACAGGAGGGTTTTCTACTAAAAATGCGAGCTTGGCTTATTGGAACGACAATCCTTTAATTGAGTACATTGTAATCTTTTTTATGTTTGTTGCTGGAGCTAACTTTGTATTGAGCTATTTTGCTTTTAAAGGAAAAATTCAGAAAGTAATAAACGATTACGAGTTTCGGTTTTACGGATTACTTGTGTTTTGTGTAAGTGTTGTAGCGGCACTTGTAATTTATTTTAAAGCCAATGTTCCTGTAAGCGAATACCATCCTATGGTGTTGGGCGCTGCCGAAAGTTCGTTTCGACATGCTTTGTTTCAAGTAATATCTGTCATCACAACAACGGGTTTTGTAACTGCCGATTTTACAAGTTGGACACCTTTTTTAACTATTGTTTTCTTCGGATTGATGTTTGTTGGTGGCTCGGCTGGTTCTACAGCGGGAGGTGTAAAAGTGGTTCGTCATTTGTTGATGATCAAAAACGGATTGTTAGAGTTTAAACGAACCCTACATCCAAATGCTATTATTCCTGTTCGCTATAACGGAAAAACAGTTCAAGAACATATCATTTACAACATCCTTGGTTTCTTCATCATTTACATGTTGTTGTTTATTATTGGAGCGGTGGTATTAGGTGCTTTAGGGCTCGATTTTGAGTCGGCCATTGGTGGCTCTGCATCTTCTTTAGGGAATATAGGTCCTGGGTTGGGGTCTTTACATCCGCTTACAAATTTCGATTCGTTACCAGTACTTGGAAAGTGGTGGTGTTCTTTTTTGATGCTTTTAGGTAGATTGGAATTGTTTACCGTATTGATATTGTTTTCTCCTTTCTTCTGGAAACGCACGTAATTAATGTGAGCTTGCCGTAATAATGATGAATGTGCGGTAAAATTGACCTATTAAAAAATATTGAAAATCAAGGAAGCAGCATGGGCTGATAGATAAAAAGCTGTTTGAGCGCAGAGAGTTCTTTTTATCTGTGGCGGTTGTTTCCGTAGATTTTCTTATGCTTTTTTAATCAGTCTTGACTTTTTTGTTTCGTTTTTGTGTCAAGACAAAAATGAAAGTATAGTTAAGTGATTTAAAAACAAATAGCTAAAGGTGTTGTATGTTGATGTTTTTATCAAACAGAGGTTAATAATGAAATTATAAAGGGTGATTTTCCTCTGTCTTTGCTGAGATGTTTTACTGATTTTTGTAGTGTAATAGTCTTCAAAAAGCAATAATGAGATTTGAAGGGGAATTAAGTTTAAAAAAAATGCGAAGTGGGGACTTCGCATTTTTGTTTTATAAGCTTGAAAGAAGTGTTACGATAATACTTCTTTTATTCTTTTAATGGCTTCAATTAATTCTTCTTCTGAAGCTGCATAAGAAATTCTAATACAACTAGGGTTTCCGAATGCTTCACCCGTTACGGTAGCAACATTTGCTTCTTCTAAAAGTAATAAAGAAAAATCTGATGCATTTTCAATTTTCTTTCCGCGGATAGTTTTTCCGAAGAAATCAGCAATATTTGGGAATACATAAAAAGCTCCTTCAGGAACGTTTAATTGGAAACCTTCAATTTCTCCTAGTAATTTAAGTACAAGATCTCTTCTCTCATGGAATTTGTCAATCATGTATTTAATTTTACTTACTGGAGCTTCCAAAGCTGTAATAGTAGCTCTTTGTGCAATACAGTTGGCTCCACTAGTAATTTGACCTTGCATTTTGTTACAAGCTCTTGCAATCCAATCTGGTGCTCCAATGTAACCAATTCTCCATCCTGTCATGGCAAATGCCTTTGAAACTCCATTTACAGTAACTGTACGGTCGTACATTCCGTCGATAGAAGCAATACTTGTGTGGCCATCGCCAAAGTTGATGTGCTCGTAAATTTCGTCAGAAACAATAATAATATTTGGGTGTTTTCTAAGAACAGCTGCAAGTGCCTCAAGTTCTTCTTTGCTGTACACAGAACCACTTGGGTTGCATGGCGAGCTATACCAAATCATTTTTGTTTTTGGTGTAATGGCAGCTTCGAGTTGCTCGGCTGTCATTTTAAAATCGTTTTCAATAGAAGTTTGTACTTCAACTGGAACTCCTTCAGCAATTTTAACAATATCAGAATAACTTACCCAATACGGTGCTGGTAAAATTACTTCATCACCTGGATTAATTACAGCGAGCGCTACATTGGCAAGCGATTGCTTAGCTCCTGTAGAAACTACAATTTGGTTTGGAGTGTAAGTAAGGTTGTTGTCTCTTTTAAATTTGGTAATGATTGCTGCTTTTAAATCGGCATAACCATCAACAGGAGAGTAGCTGTTGTAATTTTGATCGATGGCTTCCTTTGCAGCATCTTTGATAAAATCTGGAGTGTTAAAATCTGGTTCTCCTAAGCTCAATCCTATAATGTCTTTTCCTTCGGCTCTTAATTCTCTTGCTTTTGCAGCCATGGCAAGGGTTGCAGAAGTTGCCATGTTTAAAACTCTTTCAGATAGTTGTTGTTTCATCTGTGTTTATTTAATGTTTTTTCTGGTCAGATTAGCATGCCTTTTCACTTAAAAAGTTGAAGGCAATTTTTTGTTTAGTTGTATGCGTATGTAGGTTTTTGTCCTAACGCTTTTAAATGTTTAAAGTGCGAAATTATAGCTTTTCTGGTAGTTTTATACTCGTAATACGGTAAATTAAACTCCTTTGCTGTTTCTCTAACAATTTTAGCAATATTTGTGTAATGTATATGGCTAATATTTGGAAAAATATGATGCTCAACTTGATGATTTAACCCTCCAGTAAACCAATTTACAATTCGGTTTTTAGTTGAAAAATTGGTGGTTGTAAATAGTTGATGTATCGCCCATGTGTTTTTAATGGTTCCCGTATTATCTGGAATAACAGTTTCTGCTTCTTCAACAATATGCGCCAATTGAAATACAATACTTAATATTAAACCAGCGGTGTAGTGCATTACAAAAAAGCCTAATAAAACTTTCCACCAAGCAATATCAATAAAAAACATTGGGATGACAATCCAAATAGTAAGGTAGATAATTTTAGTGATGATAAGTACGCTCCATTCTTTTGCAGGGTTTGGAAATTTACCATAAGATAGTTTTCTTTTAAGGTAACGTCTCATTTGTTTAAAATCGGTAGTAATAGCCCAATTTAGGGTGAGTAAACCGTATAAAAATACCGAATAGTAATGCTGAAATTTATGAAATCTACTCCACTCTGAATGTTCGCTAAAACGAATAATTCTACCTGCATCTAAGTCTTCATCGTGCCCTGGGATGTTTGTGTACGTATGATGAAGTACATTGTGCTGTACTTTCCAGTTGTAAACATTTCCTGCCAAAATATAAATGCTGGCTCCCATTATTTTGTTAATCCATTTTTTTGATGAATACGAACCGTGGTTTCCATCGTGCATAACATTCATACCAACACCTGCCATTCCAACACCAATTACTACGGTAAGTAATAATTGAAGCCATTGATTCATTTCAATAGTGAGTAATAAAAAATACGGCGTAAGGAAAATAGCAAACATAATGGCTGTTTTTAAATACAGTTTCCAATTTCCTGTTTTTTTAAGTTGATTCTCTTGGAAATAATTGTTTACTCGGCTGTTTAATGTTTTGAAGAATTTTGCTGGGTCTTTTCTTGAAAACCTGATATCTGTTGTTGTATTCATTTGTATGCTATTTATTTTTTTGAAGTTTCTGAAAAGAATAAAATACTTTTCAAATTCTTCTTTCATTTTTGAAAATGAAGCTATGCAGACAAAAATAGAAATAATTAAAGTGTTTGTGAGCCAAAAAACTTGAAAAGTGCCGTATTTAATACGTATTTTTGTTAAAATTTTAAAATAACATGTCAGTATCCATTATTCGTAAGTACTTTCCTTCTTTGACTGAAGATCAGATTACTAAATTCACCGAACTTGAAAGTTTGTATAAAGATTGGAATAGCAAGATTAACGTCATCAGCAGAAAAGATATAGACGAACTGTATATTCGCCATGTGTTACACTCATTAGGAATTGCAAAAGTACAGCCTTTTAACCCTGGAAGTTATGTACTAGACGTAGGTACAGGTGGCGGATTTCCTGGAGTGCCTTTGGCAATTATGTTTCCAGAAACTCAATTTTACTTAATTGACGCCATTGGTAAAAAAATCAATGTAGTTAATGAAGTAGTTACTGCTTTAGGATTGGAAAATGTAAAGGCAGAGCAAATTAGAGCTGAAAAGGTAAAGGCACAATTCGATTTTATTGTGAGTAGAGCCGTAACCAATATGCCCGATTTTGTAAAATGGGTAAAAGGGAAGGTTAAGAAAGAGTCGTCTCATAGTTTGAAAAACGGAATTCTTTACCTTAAAGGTGGCGATTTATCCGAAGAACTTGCTGTGTACAAAACAGCGACTTTGTACGATTTACCAGACTTCTTTGAAGAAGATTTTTTTGAGACAAAAAAGGTGGTTCACCTTCCGTTAAAATATACTGGAAAGTAATAGAAAATTACATTCGTAACATAGAATTATAAGTGTATCTCCAGCTTTGCAAGAAATGTTGTACGTACTCCATTTTTCTGCTGAAATAACTTTTGCGAGGTCTTTTACTTAACGTGTCTTCAAACTCTTGAATTTTTTCTAGTAAAGAATTTTTGTTCTTTGCTACAAATACACGTTTTATCTTAGTCACTTTCTTTTCGTTGTTACTTGTGCTATCAAGTATAGAATATTTTATACTTAAAATGCACTTTTTGTTTTCATCTTTCATCATCTTCAACTTTTTGATTATCAGCAAATATACAAAAATATTTTACAATAAATATACAATTTGGTAACATTAAATTAACATTGAGTTGTTTTGATTGCTGATTTTAAGCGAAGTATATAGAATAAAAAAACCCTTTAAGCAAACTTAAAGGGTTTTGAAAATATAGTAAAGTGATTATTATTCTCCTAAAAAAGGATAACGATAATCTACCGGAGTAACAAAAGTTTCTTTTATTAATCTTGGAGATACCCAACGAAGTAGGTTTTGAGATGAACCTGCTTTGTCGTTTGTACCAGAAGCTCTAGCACCTCCAAATGGTTGTTGTCCAACTACGGCACCTGTTGGTTTATCGTTAATGTAGAAGTTTCCAGCACAGTTTTCAAGTGCTTTTGTAGCTTCTTCAATAGCGTAACGGCATCCAGAGAAAACAGCTCCAGTTAAAGCGTATTCAGATGTTCCGTCAACCAATTTAAGTGTTTCTTCCCATTTTTCATCTTCAAAAACATATACAGTTACAACAGGTCCGAATAACTCGGTTGTCATAGTTTTGTATTGAGGATCTGTAGTAAGAATAACAGTTGGGTGGATAAAATATCCTTTTGATTTATCGTAAGTTCCACCAGCAATAATTTCAGCATCTTTGTCTGCTTTTGCTTGGTCGATGTAACTTGCTAATTTATCGAAAGAACCTTCGTGAATTACCGCAGTAATGAAGTTCTCCATATTGTTTGGAGCTCCAATTTTAAATGAAGCAATATCTTCTTTTACAAACTCTAAAACTTCGTTTGCTAACGATTTTGGTAAGTACACTCTAGATGCTGCACTACATTTTTGACCTTGGAATTCAAAAGCTCCTCTAGTAATTGCTGTTGCAACTTGCTTTGCGTTTGAAGTTGGGTGTGCAATGATAAAATCTTTTCCACCAGTTTCTCCAACAATTCTTGGGTACGTTCTGTAAGTATCGATATTGTTACCAATTTTCTTCCAGATATCTTTAAATACATGTGTAGATCCTGTAAAGTGAATTCCAGCAAAATCTGGACTTGCAAGTACAGTATCGGTAATCATTACAGGGTCTCCGTAAACTACATTGATAACCCCGTCTGGCAATCCAGCTTCTTTGAAAATATCAACAATAACTTTTGCTGAATATACTTGGCTGTCGCTTGGTTTCCAAATAACAACATTCCCCATCATTGCAGCACTTGCAGGAAGGTTTCCAGCAATGGCAGTAAAGTTGAAAGGAGTAATTGCGTATACAAATCCTTCAAGTGGTCTGTATTCTACTCGGTTCCAAATTCCTTCGTCTGATTCTGGTTGATCATCGTAGATTTTTGACATGTATTCTACGTTGAACTTTAAGAAGTCAATTAACTCACAAGCAGAATCAATTTCAGCTTGATGGATATTTTTTGACTGCGCAATCATAGTTGCAGCATTGATTTTTGCTCGGTATGGTCCAGCAATTAAATCGGCAGCTTTTAAGAAAATAGCAGCACGTTGCTCCCAATTTAAAGCAGCCCATTTTTTGCGTGCTTCTAAGTTGTTTGCAATTGCTTTTTCTACATGCGATTTTTCAGCTAAATGATAGTGTCCTACAACATGTTGATGGTCGTGAGGAGGAGTCATAGGCTTTGTGTTGCCTGTTCTTATTTCTTCACTTCCAATATACAATGGTACATCTACGGTGCTGTTAAAAAATTCGTCATACTGCTTTAAAACAGCCTCTCTTTCGGGTGATCCTGGTGCGTACGATTTAACGGGCTCGTTAACCGCAGTCGGAACATGAAAAAAGCCTTTTCCCATATGTTTTCGATTTAATACATTAAAATTTCATCAAAGGTACTAAATGCTAAAGGGTTTAAAAAGTAAAATTGTGTTAAAGAAACTTTCTCAGTTTAATGCAAACGGAGCGTGTAATTTAAATGTAGGAATAATCACTCTAAACTTTCTTGTTGAGGTGAAATTAATCATGTTGTAATGCCCGCGCATAGCGCCAATAGGCGAGGTAAGTAAGCAACCCGAACTGTAGGTGTGAGACTCTCCTGGTTTTAATACAGGTTTTTTCCCAATAACACCTTCGCCATCTACAATTTCGATATTGTTTAAAGCATCGAATATTTGCCAATGTCTCGAGGTGAGTTGTACCGAATCTTTGCTCTGGTTTTCAATAGTTATTTTGTAACCAAACGCATAGTGAAGCTTGTAGTTCTTGAAGAAAGTGCCTTCAAAACTAGTCTTTACAGAAATTTTTATGCCTTTGGTAATTTGTGTTATCATACGTTTTTAAAATGTAAATGCACCAATTAAAATAACCAACGATGTAGATACAGTAGCTAAAATAAGGAAAATTGTGTTAAGATAAACGAATTTAACAATTGTTTTAAGTCTGCCTTCTTTGTAAAAACCACGCATGGCCTTATAAAGGTAGAAGAAAAATATAATTAATGTAATGCCGTGTAAATCAATATTGAATATCCATTTTATAATTAGTGTGGTGATGAGTAAGATGGTAAAAAGTGTTTGTGTATGGAAACTAAAAATTAAATGGTCGATGTAGTGATATTTTTTAGATGAATAAACAAGCCAAATAAAAATGGTGAAAAAAGGGATGTAAAAGAAAATTATAAACGGAAGCTTGGAAATAAGTGTTGTGAAAAATCTTCCAGGATCGTTATATGTTTTATGCGCACTTTTGGCAATATTGAAAGTCATGTGGTTTTCAAGACTTTTAGGAATATTTAATGATACAATTGCCTCTGGGTAGGTTTTGTATTTTTTTCTTTGAAGGTCTTCGTAGAAAAACTCTGTTTTGTCGTACAAACGTTGCGCAATAAGGTTGTTTTGATCTAGTTTTTTAAAATATTCTTGCGGGAGTTCGTGCAATTCAATTTCGCGTTTCGGATTGTATTTTGCAATCATAGAATCGATAATCGCAGCGTCTTTCTTATCGAGATTATTAGCTTTAACTTCCATGAGAGCACTTTCAATAAAAATACTGTCTCTCATGCTTACAGCGCTATTGATGCTGTCTTCCAAATTATCAAAGTTGCTGCTGTAACTTATCATTAAAAAATACAATAGTGTTACACTGAAGAAAAACCGAAACGGATTGGTGTATTTAGCTCTTTTTCCGCTTACAAATTCGGTTGTTATTTTTCCTGGCTTTAAAATTAAAGCAGCTAGTGTTTTATGGAGTTTTGAATCGTACGATAAAATACTCGACATAAACTCTTCGAGCATATCGAGGAGTGTTAACTTTTTGGTGCTGTTAATTTGGCCACAATTAGGGCAGTATCCATCACTTTTTTCTAGCGGGAGTTCGCAATTTAAGCATTTAGTGCCTCGGTATTTACGGGATGTTCTGTCGCTGTGTTCCATTTAGTTTGAAATATTAACAGAAGTTGCGCTTCCAACACCTATTAAACTATCGTATACAGTACCAAAATCTCGGTAGTATACCAAAATAGTATAGTTGTTTTCGGTTTCCCAGAAGCTTCCGCTAACAAAATTTAGGTCGATTTTTCCGTCTTTGTCCGCTTTTACAAATTTATAATTGTAAAATCCTTGTTTCAGTAAAATGGCGGTATTCAAGGTGTTGGTTTTTTCGTTGTAGGTGAGTTTGTTTTCTTTTGTAAGTTGATAGTTGTTAAATTTTCCGTAGACATAAATATCGTCTAAACCAATGGTGTTGTCGTAAGCTAAACTAAATCTAACAAACGAGTAGTCGGCTTCTCGATTGGCACTTTGATCTACGCCGTCGATGGTTCTAATAAAATAATCGCCGTTAGTGTCGGGATTGTAAGTGTAGGCGTTGTTTTTTCGTATTTCGTTGGTGTACAAATAATGGTTGTATCGATTGGTGAGATCTACGCGTGCAATGGCATTACTCGATACTCTAATTTCTTTGGTGTCGAACCAAAAATATTCGTTTCCGCCTTCAAAAGATGCTTCGGCGTCGTATTTATAAATAAGCTGATCGCCCGACATAAATTGTGGTTTTAAACCAGAAACAACATTGTTGAAATTGCTATTTTGAAGAATAACTACTTTTACTTCTTGCTGTGGATTTACAATGTCGTAATCGGCATAATTTATAAAAAATTCCAAGCGCTGAAGCTTGTCGATAAGTTTCATATTTCTAGAGCGCTTTACCGTTGCGCCCACTGTAACACCATCTTTATAAATTAAAAATCGTCTGGAAAAAATGAGTTCTCCAGTGTTATCTTTTACCTTTAAAATATAGTTTCCGCTCACCCTAAATTTTGTTTGTTGGTTGGGCAGTGTTAATTGGTAATTTGTATACGGTTGAATGGTTGAAAGCGAATTGTTGTAGTTTATAATTCGTTGGTTGTCGATGCCCGACAGATACTGCGATTTTAAAAGTTTTGAAGGCGTCCAGTCGATATTGCAATGTTCAATTTCGTAATAATAATCTTTTTCATCAGCATACAAATCATCAAAAGAAAGTGTGAAAGTTTCGCCCATTTTCACGATAGGAAATTGATCGCCATCGTTTTCAGATTTAAAAACGACCGACTTTATATTTTCTGGCGGAGCGACTTCTTGCAAAATTTGTGCTCCGCAGTAGTTTCCGAAGAAAAAAATAATAGCGAAAAGGTTGTAGTTGAAATTCATGCTTTCAAAAAAAATTTGCGATAAATATACACAAAATACTATGTGTATTGTGTTTCAAAGGAATCGGTCCGAAAAATATAGGTTTTTATTATGCGAACAATGTTTTAATTATTAAATTTGCACGAATTTTTGAGTTAACTAATTTCATTAGATAGATAGCATGTCAAACGACATTAAGATTAGAAAAGGCTTAGATATTAAGCTAAAAGGCGAAGCGGAAAAATTAATTTCTGACGCGCCAAGATCTAAAACCTTCGCTATTAAGCCTACCGATTTTCATGGGGTAACCCCAAAGATGATTGTTAAGGAAGGTGAATCTGTAAAAGCCGGAGATATTATTTTTTATTCAAAGTACAATGAAAAGGTGAAGTTTGTTTCGCCAGTGAGTGGTACTTTAAAAGAAATTAAACGCGGTGCGAAGCGAAGAATTTTAGAGGTTATCATTGAAGCTGATACAGCTGATACGTACAAGGAGTTTGGTCAGAAAGATGTAGCAACTATGTCTGGAGAAGAGGTAAAACAACACTTACTTGATAGTGGTTGTTGGCCTTTTGTTAAGCAAAGACCATACGATATTGTAGCCAATCCAGATGATGCTCCAAAAGCAATTTTTATTTCAGGTTTAGCAACGGCTCCTTTGGCTGCCGATGTTGAGTTTGCAATAGGAAAACGCAAGGAAGATTTTCAACTTGGTATTGAAGCAATATCGAAACTTACCTCTGGGAAAACACATCTTTCTATAGACAAAAGATCGGCTTCGTTTTTTAGCGAAGTTAAAGGTGTTCAGATTCATAAAGTGTCTGGTCCGCATCCTGCAGGGAATGTTGGAGTTCAAATTCATCACATCGATCCTGTAAATGCAGGAGAGCGTGTGTGGGTTATCAATCCAGAAGATGTAGCAATTATCGGGTCTTTATTTAGGACCGGGAAGTTCGATGCAACACGTGTAGTTGCAGTTGCTGGATCTGAAGCGCCAAAAGCACAATATTTTAGATTTAAAATAGGATCGAATGTAGCAGATGTTGTTGGGCAGTTGCCAGCAAACGTCAGAATTATTTCTGGGGATGTGCTTACAGGAGATAAAATAGCTAACGATGGTTATGTTGGATATTACAGCAATACCATTTCTTTAATTCCTGAAGGAAATACGTACAGAATGTTCGGATGGTTACCTTTTAAAGATAACAATATTCCGAGTATGTCTAGAACTTCTCTTTCTTGGTTATTTCCAAACAAGAAATATACCGTTGATACCAATTTAAATGGTGAAGAAAGAGCGCTAGTAGTTACTGGAGAAATGGAAAAAGTAATGCCAATGGACGTATATCCTATGCAGTTGCTTAAAGAATGTATGGCAGGAAACATAGAGAAAATGGAAAACTTAGGAATCTACGAAGTAGCTCCAGAAGATTTTGCATTGATCGACTATGTTAACACTTCAAAAATTGAAGCGCAAGTCATCATTAGAGAAGCATTGGATATAATGATAAAAGAAGTTGGTTAATAAAAACTAAGATATGAACGCTTTAAGAAAAAAGTTAGATCAACTAAAAAAGCCTTTTAATAAAGGAGAGAAGTGGGAGAAATTTGGTCCCGCTTTTAATGCATTCGATACCTTTTTGTATGTGCCAAATCATACTACAAAAAAAGGAGCGCATATTCGTGATGCAGTAGATTTAAAAAGAACTATGATTGTCGTGGTTTTAGCGCTTTTACCAGCGTTATTCTACGGAATTTATAATGTAGGATACCAACACTTTTCGCAATTAGGAGATACATTCTCGTTCTGGGATGCTTTTGCACACGGAGCATGGAAAGTGTTACCAATGGTAGCGGTATCGTATATAGTAGGTTTAGGTATTGAGTTTGTGTTTGCTATTTATAGAGGACACGAAGTAAACGAAGGGTACTTGGTAACCGGACTTTTGATCCCTATGATTATGCCGGTAGATATTCCACTTTGGATGGTGGCAGTATCTGTTGCATTTGCAGTAGTTATCGGGAAAGAAGCTTTTGGAGGAACAGGGATGAATATTTTAAATCCTGCGTTAACTGCAAGAGCTTTTGCATTTTTTGCATATCCAACATTTATGTCAGGTAACAAAGTATGGGTTTCCGATGCAACAAACGTAGATGCAATTTCTGGAGAAACAATATTAGGAACACTAGCTGCTGGTAAAGAAGTAGCACACAACACATGGTCGATGTTCTCGGGGGCAATTCCAGGATCTATTGGAGAAACTTCAACATTATGGATTTTAGTTGGAGCAGCTGTTTTAATTTTAACAGGTGTTGGAAGTTGGAGAATTATGGCTGGTGGAGTTATAGGAGGTGCATTTATGGGCTTCTTGTTCAACCTTTGGAGCGCTAACGAATTAATGGCTTTTCCTTGGTACCAACAACTTATTGTAGGAGGATTTGCTTTTGGTATTGTGTTTATGGCTACAGATCCAGTATCTGCTGCACAAACACAAAAAGGAAAATGGATCTACGGAATCTTAATCGGTATTTTCTGTATTATGATTCGTGTATTCAACCCTGCATATCCAGAAGGAGTAATGCTTGCCATTTTATTAATGAACGTATTTGCTCCTACGATTGACCATTACGTTGTTCAATCAAGCATTAAAAGAAGAAAGAAACGTTTATCTGCCGCTACGGTAAAATCTGCTTAATTATGAATAGAGATAGTAACGCATATACTTTTATATTCGCTGGAATTATGGTAGTTATAGTAGCTTCTGCTTTAGCATTTGCAGCTACATCTTTACAACCTATTCAGGCTAAGAATATAAAAATCGAAAAGATGCAAAACATTCTTGCTACTATTGGTATTGAAGCTTCCAAAGAAGAAGCTGAAAATACATACCATAAGTATATCAAAGAAGAAATTGCATTAGACAATAAAGGTGAAGTACAAACAGATGTAAATGCATTTGATGTAGACCTTGCCAAAGAACTTAAGAAAGACGAAAGTAAACAACGTTTTCCTTTATACGTAGCTGAAGTAGAAGGAAAAAAATATTACGTTATTCCACTTAGAGGTGCCGGTTTATGGGATGCTATTTGGGGATATGTGTCTTTAGAAGACGATGTAAATACCGTAAAAGGCGCAGTATTCGATCATAAAGGAGAAACTCCTGGATTGGGTGCAGAAATTACACAAGCGTGGTTTCAACAACGATTTGAAGATGAAAAAATCTACAACAAATCTGGAGACTTCGTAGGTATTACAGTTCAGAAAGGATATTCTGGAGGAAGTGATAAAGATGATAACGCAGTAGATGCTATTTCTGGAGCTACCATTACAGGTGATGGTGTAACAAAAATGATTCACAACCGTTTATCATACTACCTTACTTTTCTTAAGAAACAAAACACTAAAGTAGCTTTAAATTAATATACGATGGCTGATACAAAAAACAAAAAAGAGAAATCACCAGTGGTGCTTTTTGTAGCTGAAGAAAAAGAGCCGCTTTTCTCTAAGAAAAACAGAAAATTATTATCAGATCCTTTAAACGATAACAACCCAATTACAGTACAAGTATTAGGTATTTGTTCTGCATTGGCAATTACAGTACAATTAAAGCCGTCTATCGTAATGGCAATTGCGGTAATGGTAGTAATGGCATTTAGTAATGTTATTGTTTCTTTAATCAGAAATTTAATTCCAAACCGTATTCGTATTATCGTTCAATTGGTAATCGTTGCAGCTTTAGTAATTTTAGTAAACGAGGTCTTAAAAGCATTTGCTTACGATGTAAGTAAAGAGCTTTCGGTTTTTGTCGGACTTATTATTACCAACTGTATCGTTATGGGACGTTTAGAAGCTTTTGCGCTTGGTAACGGACCATGGAAGTCTTTCTTAGACGGAATCGGAAACGCTGCAGGTTATGGATTAATACTTGTAATTGTTGCATTTTTCCGTGAGCTTTTAGGTTCTGGTAAATTATTAGGATTTGAAATTTTAGGTCACAAAGGAGCAACACTAGCAGAGTCAACAGGATTGTATGCTTTAGGATATGAAAACAACGGATTAATGTTGTTATCGCCAGCTGCATTACTTGTAGTAGGAGTTATTATTTGGGTGCAACGCTCAAGAAATAGAGAACTAATTGAAAAACACTAAGCTATAGGCTTTTAAAAATATATATACAATGGAATATGTAAACCTTTTTGTAAGAAGTATTTTTATAGAGAACATGATTTTTGCCTATTTCTTAGGAATGTGTTCTTACTTAGCAGTTTCTAAAACAGTTAAAACAGCTGTTGGTTTGGGGGCTGCGGTAATTTTTGTACTTGCAATTACAGTACCTATTAACTTCTTACTAGATAATTATTTATTAAAGCCAGGTGCTTTAACATGGTTAAGTCCAGAATATGCAAACATCGATTTAAGTTTCTTAAGCTTTATCATGTTTATTGCAGTAATTGCATCTATGGTGCAATTGGTAGAAATGATTGTTGAAAAATTTGCTCCTGCACTTTACGGTGCGCTTGGTATTTTCTTACCACTTATCGCGGTAAACTGTGCTATTTTAGGAGGATCTTTATTTATGCAACAAAAAGATTTTGGTGGTGTTTCAGAAGCATTTACTTACGGTCTTGGTTCTGGTATCGGGTGGTTTTTAGCAATTTTGGCTATTGCGTCAATCAGAGAAAAAATCACGTACTCAAATGTGCCAGCTCCGTTAAGAGGTCTAGGGATTACCTTTATCATCACAGGACTTATGGCGCTTGGATTCATGAGTTTTATGGGAATTAAATTATAAATTATATTAGTTAATTAACAATATGGATTATTCAGTAATCATAGCAAGTTTAGTAGTTTTCTTAACACTTATTTTTGTGTTGGTAATTATATTATTACTTGCAAAGGCTAAGTTAGTGCCTTCTGGTCCTGTAACTTTAAAAATTAATGGCGAAAAAGATGTAGAGGTTTCTTCTGGAGGCACACTACTTTCTACGCTAGGAAATAATAAAATATTTTTACCATCGGCTTGTGGTGGTGGAGGTACTTGTATTCAGTGTAAATGTGTTGTAAAAGAAGGAGGAGGAGAAATTCTTCCTACGGAAGCACCTCACTTTACGCGTAAAGAAGTAGCTGAAGGTTGGCGTCTTGGATGTCAAGTAAAAGTGAAGCAAGACATGGTAATCGAAGTGCCAGAAGAAGTATTCGGTATTAAAAAATGGGAAGCAGAAGTTGTTCGTAACTGGAACGTTGCATCTTTTATTAAAGAGTTTGTAGTACGTATTCCAGAAGATATGGATTACCAAGCGGGAGGTTATATTCAAATTGAAATTCCACCAGTTGAGGTAAACTATTCAGATATCGATATTACTGCGCACCCTGAAGAGCACGAAGACCCAAAGAAATTCCAATTAGAATGGGATAAATTTAACCTTTGGCCGTTAACAATGAAAAATGCCGAAACTGTAGAAAGAGCTTACTCAATGGCTTCTTACCCTGCAGAAGGTAGAGATATTATGTTGAACGTACGTATTGCTACGCCACCATGGGATCGTAACAAAAACGGTTGGATGGATGTGAATCCAGGAGTTGCTTCTTCTTATATTTTCTCAAGAAAACCAGGAGACAAAGTAACTATTTCTGGACCTTACGGTGAGTTCTTTATCAACCCAAGTGAATCAGAAATGCTTTACGTTGGAGGGGGAGCTGGAATGGCACCAATGCGTTCGCACTTATACCACTTGTTCAAAACACTTAAAACAGGTAGAAAAGTTACGTATTGGTACGGAGGTCGTTCTAAGAGAGAGTTATTCTACTTAGAGCACTTTAGAGAATTAGAAAGAGATTTCCCTAACTTTAAGTTTTACATTGCACTTTCTGAACCTTTAGAAGAAGACAATTGGAAAGTAAAAGATGGAATTGATGGTGAAGGAGATGGTTTTGTAGGATTTGTTCACCAAGTGGTAATCAATAACTATTTAAATCATCATGAGGCTCCAGAAGATATAGAATTCTATTTCTGTGGACCGCCATTAATGAACAAAGCAGTTGAAAAAATGTGTGACGATTTTGGTGTTCCACCAGAGAATGTACGTTTTGACGACTTCGGAGGATAATAAATTGATATTTCAATATAAAAACGGCTACTTTTTAAGTAGCCGTTTTTTTGTGTTCTATTTTGATGCTGATTTTATATACTATGGATTTTCAGTTGTTTATGCAGAATCAAGGACTGTGCCATTTCGTGTTTGTTATTGGCGAGCAGTATGTTAAGAATTTCTTTTCTTTTATTTCTGATGCCTTTCCATAGCTACGATACTGAAAGATTTATGTACTTTTGTTTTGTTATTTTTTAAAATTGAAATTTTATTTTGACTACTTCGGAAGAATTTACTGAACAAGAATTACACAATCTAGCCATGAATGTGGTAGGAAAAGACTTGAAGAAAATGGGGTTCGAATTTATGTCTGTAAATAGCCAGTTAAAAAAAGATCCTCAATTTGTATGTTTGAAAAATAAGAAGCTTCATTTTGTAGTTGTAAAAGCAATTTTGTATCCCGAAAATCCGCAGAAGTACAATGTTACTTATATGGAAACCATGAGGGAACATGCGCTAAAATTTAAGGCGAGAACGTACTACGCAGGTGTAGGCATTGCAAATGCTAAAAACTATGAAGCTCCAGTGGTAAAAGGCGAAAAATATATAATTAATTATAATGGCATCATTGAAATTTAAATGTGGGATTTTCACAGTATTTATAGCGAGCTTAATTATTTTAAGTTGTGCAAATACTGATGATGAAGCAAATTTTAAAGTTGAACAGGGGTACGCTTTAGGAACCACTTACACTATAAAATACGAGGTGAAAGACGACACTGTAAGCTTAAAACCTCAAATTGAAGCGGTGTTTGATACCGTAAATGCTTCGATGTCGACGTATCTACCAACTTCAGATATTTCTGCAATTAATCGAGGAGATTCTACTTTGGTGGTCGATGCTTACTTTCAAGAGGTGTATTTAAAAGCCAAAGAAGTGTATCGCAACACACAAGGTTTTTTCGACCCTACAATTGGAGCTTTGATTAACGCATGGGGTTTTGGACCAGAAATGGCTTTAGACCATATGGAGCAACACGAAGTTGATAGCCTTTTGGAGTTTACAGGTTTTGATAAAGTTTTTATGTCTGATGACAAACGAATTATTAAAAAGAATAAAAACATTTATTTAGATTTTAATGCGCTTGCCAAAGGATATACCATCGATTTAATTGGTCGTATGTTTGATGAAAATGGGGTTGAAAATTATTTAATTGAAGTAGGAGGCGAAATTCTAACCAAAGGAAACAGTAAAAAAACAAGTAAGGTTAAAAACTGGGTTGTGGCAATTGATAGTCCGATGCAGGATAAAGATCAACGCGTACTTATTGCAAAAGTTCAGTTAGAAGATAAAGCGATGGCAACAAGTGGAAATTACAGAAAATTCCGTGTTGATGAAAAAACTGGCGAGCACTATGTCCACATTATAAATCCGCTTACGGGTTATCCTCAAAAAAGTAATGTATTAAGTGTTTCTGTAGTTGCCAATACATGTATGGAAGCCGATGCTTATGCTACAGCTTTAATGGTAATGCCGTTGGATAAAGCCAAAGAATTACTTAAAAACACACCCACAATCGATGCTTATATAATTAGCGCAGATAAAGATGGAGATTTAGTTGAATACAAAACAAAAGGCTTCCAAGAATTACTTTTAGATTAAAAAGTAGTTGCAAGGTTTAAGCAATCGGTTTAAAACAGACTGGAAGAATTTCGTTTGGATTAAGTGCGTATTTTTTAATTTCTTCTGAAGTTAAAAAGTCTTTTGCAAAGTGTACTTCTTTTACATCAAAACCAACATTTCGTAATCTGTCAAAATAGTCGAGGCCGTAAACCCGCACATGATCGTATTGTCCAAAAATTTCGGCACGTTTCTTTTTGTCTACAATGCTGTCGTCTTCAAAAGTCACACTTCGGTTAATGTCCTGCGGAATTTGGAATATTCCCCATCCGCCAGGTTTAAGCACTCGGTATAGTTCTTTCATGGCAGTTTCGTCGTCTTTGATATGTTCTAAAACATGATTACAAAATATAACATCGTAACTGTTGTCTTCAAAAGGAAGATTGCAAATATCAGCTTTTACATCTGCCAATGGCGATTCGATATCTGTAGTAGTATATTCAAGATTTTTCTGATTTCTAAAAAGGTTGTAAAAAGCCTGTTCAGGAGCAAAATGGAGCAACTTTATTGGCTTGGTGAAGAAATCTGTTTCAGTTTTTAAATACAACCACAATAACCGATGACGCTCCAAAGATAAAGTTCCCGGTGCCAAAACATTTTCGCGTTGTGTTCCGTATCCGTAGGGTAAAAAAGCTTTGTAACTTTTATTGTCAATCGGGTCGGTAAAATTATCTCCTTTGTAATATGCCGATATAAGTGGACGAGCCCAATAACTCATTTTTATAAGTAATGGGCGAGGAATCGTATTTAAAACAAATTTGAAAAGCTTTTTCAAGGGGGCAAATTATTCTGTAGCTACATTTTTAAACTCGTCTTCTTCGGTGCTCGAAATTCCAAGAGCATCGTACACATATTTAAATGTAGAAAGAATTTCAGGTTTCCCATTGACAAGTGCAACATCGTGCTCAAAGTGCGCACTTGGTTTTCCATCAGCAGTAACAATTGTCCAACCATCTTTCAATTGCTTAATACGGTGTGTTCCCATATTAATCATTGGTTCGATTGCAACCACCATTCCGTCTACAAATTTCTTTCCGCGACCGCGTTTACCGTAGTTTGGCATTTCTGGATCTTCGTGCATTTTTTTACCAAGACCATGACCTACCAATTCTCTTACAACTCCGTAGCCTTCTTTTTCGCAATAGTTTTGAATAGCAAAACCTACATCTCCAACTCTGTTCCCAGCTTTAAATTCTCTAATTCCTACGTACAACGATTCTTTGGTAATTTGTAATAGTTTTTTTGTTTCTGGAGCTACTTCACCAATTTCAAAAGTGTAAGCATGATCGCCGTAAAAACCATTTTTTAAAGCACCACAATCTACCGATACCACATCACCTTCTTTAAGCGGAACGTCGGTTGGTAAACCATGAACTACAGCTTCGTTGGTACTAGTAAGTAAGGTAGAAGGGCAACCGTAAAGACCTAAAAATCCAGGCTCGGCTCCTTGCGAACGTATAAAATCTTCAGCTATTTTGTCGAGATATTTTGTTGTTACACCCGGCTTTATTTCTGTTGCCAACATCCCTAAAGTTTTAGAAACGATAAGGGCACTTTCTCTCATTAATTCAATTTCTTCGAGTGTTTTTATTTGAATCATATTTCGTTTTTTTAAACTGAAAATTATACTTTGAATCGTTAATCGCATAACAAGATGCAAAAGTAAGTATTATTTTTGTTTTACTCGATAATCGGGATTTAAATGCTCCGACGCTTTCGTTGAAATCAGAATTGAGGTTCCTTTTAATATCTCGTGGTAGTTTACTGTTGAAGTAAGATTTATAAAGTCAATGACTTATATGCCACTTATAATTTTAATGAAGACTTTGTAGTTCTTGCTTTAGCGCTTCGATGTTCGGAATGATGATTTTTCGTTTGTTGATTTCTACTAAAGATTTTGCTTTTAATTTTTTTAATTCTCTAATGAAAGTTTCTGTGGATAAACCAGCAAAATTTGCAATGTCGTTACGGGATAAATTGATGAAATTTCTGTCGTTAGAACAAAAGATTTCATACAGCCGAGTGAGTGATGAAACAGTTTTTACTGTAGCACTTCCGTAGGCAATTGGCATAAATTGATCTAAAATGTTGTTGATGTAATTACTAAGAAAGTTGATAAACTCTTTACCTAGGTTTGGATTGTTGTCTATGAGTTTTGAAATCTTGCTTTTTTCAAGACTGTAGATTTCAGTTTTTTCAATACAAATGGCTTTTACATTATTGTTTTCAATGTTTTTTAAGGTTCCCAGATTTCCAATAAAACTATCGTTTGTGTAAAAATAGAGTCCTAAAATTTTACCATTTTCATCCAGTTTGTACGATTTTATAAGTCCGTTTTTTACAAGATATACACAACCGTATTTCGATTCGATATTTTCTATGATATGTCCCTTTGGTAAAACATTAAGTTCTGCATGCTTAACAAAAAGTTCCTTGGGATCTACCTTTTCAAATACCGATTGACTTTGAAGATCTTCTTTTTGTTTGTTGAATTTTTCAAGTCTTTTTTCGAGAGTTTCCAATAAATCTTCCTCAGTAAAAGGTTTCACTAAATAATCGTCCGCTCCCAGATTCATCCCTTGGCGGATGTCTTTATATTCGCTTTTGGCAGTTAAAAATATAAACGGAATGGTACACGTTGCTTGGTTTTTTGAAAGCTCATCAAGTACTTCGTATCCATTCATCGGATTCATCATGATGTCGCAAATAATAAGGTCTGGCCTTGAATTTTCTGCAACCTTTATTCCCTCCATTCCATTTTGTGCGCTTAACACGTTGTAGTTTGAGAGCGATAAAAGTTCTACCGTATTTTCACGAAGCATTTCGTCATCTTCTATGAGTAATATTGTTTTCATAATGCTTGTTTTAAAGTGGGATATTGACGTTGAAGGTTGTTCCTTGGTTAACTTTACTTGAAAATTGAATATTTCCACCTAAATTTTCAAGGTGTTTTTTAATGATGTTGAGTCCGATGCCGGTTCCTTCGGCTAGACTCCCATTTTTACCTCGAAAATATCTGCTAAAAACGTGTTTTTGATCAGCTTCAGGAATTCCGTAGCCATTGTCTTTCACTGTTAGGTTTAAATTGTTTTCTTCGAGGTGTAGAGAAACAGTTATAGTGGTGTCGTTTGGAGAATATTTTATGGCATTAGTAATTAAATTGGTTAATATTAAATCGAAGGTTTTTATATCTGTGTTGATGTTTAAAACAGACTCTTGATGGTCGAAAATAATAGCTTGCCCCTGTTTGAGAGATATTTCAAATTCGTCGATTATTTTTTGAGAATAATAAATTGAATCAAACAAAGTCTTGTCGTATTTTACATTTCCTTTTTCTAATTTTTCAATTGACAGGAAATCGTTTAAAATTCCTGTTAGGTAATGTATTTTCTTCTGAATTCCTTGAATATGACGTTCTCGGTTTGCTTGTTGCTCTGCAAGTTTATATTTGCTTATGAGTGTGGAAGAAATTAAAATATTACTTAATGGTGTTTTAAATTCATGAGAAACCAATGTTAGAAACTCCGATTTTAAATCGTTTAATTCTTTTTCTTTTTCTAGAGCTTTTGTGATTTGTTTTTCTATTTCTTTTCTCTTTGAAATTTCTTTTTCAAGTTGTGTAACCGATTGCTGAAGTTCGGCAGTTCGTTGTTTAATTTTCACTTCGAGTTGTTCGTTTAACTGAATAATCTTTTTTTCAGCCTCTAGAGATTCTGTTACATCAATTACCAGAGCTACGATGTATGTTTCGTCGCTATATTTAAAAGGATTTAATCCGATTTTCACAGGAATTTGTGTGCCATCTTTTTTGATGCCCCATAATTGTCTTCCTCCAGCCATTTTTCTTTTGGTTGAAGTTTCGTAATAATGATTAAAGTGACCTCCGTGTTTTCCGTGAAATTTAGTAGGAATAAGTTTGTTTAATTCTGCGCCAACCAATTCCTTTTTGTCATAACCAAACATAGATGTGAGCATAGAGTTCACGATGATAATCTCTTGTTTTGAGTTTACCACAATTAATCCTTCGGAAATTGATTCGGAAACAATACTGAATATGTTTTTCTGGGGGAGTTTAGACATTCGGAATATTGATGTGTAAATAGCTTAACTGTAAATTTTTATGCAAAATTAGCTGTGAAAGAGACATTGTAACTTGTAAAAATTTGTTTAAAAATTGCTACTTAGCAAAGCTTTAACATATTCTGCAAAAAAAATCTGATCACGGTCAATTTTAAAGAAGAATTTTTATTAAATGATTTTTAATATTTTGATGTAAGTGTTTTCTAACTGTTTTTAATAAGCTGTTTTTTAACGATATAAATTACATTTAATAGAATATTTATGAAAATATATACACCAATATTGGTGTATATAAAATCAGTATAAAAATATAAATACTTGATTTTCAATTTTTTGACTAAAAACTAAATAATAAGCTTTTAAGACTATTGACGCCTGTCATTTAACATCCTTTTAAATATGTAGACTTTTGTCTTGTAGATATTTACCCAACTTCTTGTCTATATAATCCTACACATATTTAATAGGGGGCAATTTTAACAATTGTCTATTTAAAACGATTTTCAATTAAAAAGATTTGTTAAATGAAAAGAAAATTACAGAAAGCAATGTTATACTTTCTTTTATTGGCTAGTGCGGTACAGTTGTATGCGCATTTGGATTTTGAAGGTATAAAGAAAAGAGATGTTAACCCTTTTCCAAAAGAAGCAATGTTTACTTCTTTAAGTGCAAGCGCTACTGGTGCTACTTGTTCTGGAAATGGAAGTGTTAGTTTTGAAGTAACAGATGCCGAAAATGGTGATTTATATGATTTTAGTATTCGAAATTCTTCAAATAATAATGAAGTGGATAGTGGGAGCTTTACTTTTGATGGAACTTCATTTTCTCATACTAAAGGGCAATTATTATCTGGGGAGTATGCAGTTACAGTTGCGAATAGAAGTAACCCAACAGATGTAGAGACTTCAAATGTAACTGTTGCAGACGAGCGTGAAAGTATTATTTTTAGTTTAAATAGTACCGTGTCTTGTGGTGGGAGAGATATTGAGGCTATTGTAACTTCTGGAAATGTACAAGATTACAGATTGTTAAACTCAGATCTATCGGTATATAGAGGATATCAAGCTTCTAATGTTTTTACAGGTGTTCCGCAGGGGAACTATATTGTAGAAGTGAGAGATGTCTGCGGAGACTCAGAAACTCAAGGGATTACAATTCCAAATACAGATTATGGTTTTCAATTTATGAGAAGAAATAATGTTGATGGAGAGTTGTTTAATTTGCTAAGTAGTTGTAATGAAATCTATCATATTGAAAGGGTTAGGTTGTCTGGAGGAGCTGAGTTGCCAGAAGCGTTGTATCCTATTTCAGTAAGTTATACCGTTACTGGAAATCAAGGTACAAATATTAATGATTCTTATGTAATGAATTCTTCAGCCGAAAATGATAGAGAGATTTTAATTCCATTTAATAATAATGGTGAAGCATTAAATTATAGCATTACTATTGTAGATGCATGTGGAAAAACAGTAACACATGGTACAAATTTTACGGCAGAGAAAGATTTTACTTTAGCTAGAGCACAAGGGTTATGTGGTGGGTCTTATTTAAGACTAGATGATTTTGCTAATATACAGGCGCCTTATACGATTGAGTTTGTAGATTTTCCTACGGGTTTTGATGCTTCAGACTATTCTAACGATTTTACGCCAGGTACAAATACTGCAACCATTACAGATCCAGTAAATGTTAATACAGCGTTTGATATCGGAAACAGAGAGAATGGGGTTCCAGATTATGATAGTTACCGAGTTAAAATAACAGACGCTTGTGGAGAAGAAGTACTTTCGGAGCCACTTAAAATAAGCACTACTATAGTTTTAGATTTGTTTGCTTCAAGAATATATAATGGTTGTGATTTTAATGAAGGGTCTATAAGAATATATATCAATAATGGAACAACAAGTGCTAAAGCAGCCGATATTGAAGAAATGTATATTATAGAGGCTCCCGATGCGTATAAAAATATGCACACACTACCTAGCGATGTTAGTGAAAATGTAAATAAAGTGATGTTGAGTGGAAACTTTGGACAGTTTATAATGAATTCGTTACCAGTAGGGACATATAAATTCCAAGCAATTACAAGTTGTGGCACTACATTGGAGAAAGAGTTTACAATTGAACCAACAGTCTTGGAGTATGAAATCACTCCAAAGTTTAATTGTAATAATTACGATTTAGATGCTTCTGTAACAACAAACTTAGCTAGTCCAATTGTATTTTTGCAAAGATATGATGAAACAACAGGTTTATGGGGACACCCCATGACAGATGCAAATGAAGGAAATAATGATGTAGTAAATGAAAACTCTGGGCTTCAATTATTATTATTTGCAAATAATGATGGGGTTCAGACAATGTCTACCAGTGTGAATAATATTACTACTTCGGGCTTATTTAGAGTTGTTTTAAATTCTTTTGAATACGAAAATGCTGTAAATTCTTTACAGTCTTGTGGTATACGAGTTATTGAAGAGTACGACATTCCTACATCTGGAATAGCATTAAACAATTATTATGTATACAGTTGTGATGATGGGACCAGAGAAATTGCCATTGATGCAGCAGGGAGTGCTCCTTTAACTTATGAGATTACTGCTAAAGATGGAGAGCCTTATTCAATAGTAAATGGAGAAAATCCAATTTTTACTGTGTTAGAAGAAGCTACTTATACGTTAGAAGTACATAATGGCTGTGGAGCAACTAGAGTATTTAACATCAGCACAAATGTATTGCGTTCTCCAAGAGTAACACCTCAAAATCTGTGTGAAGGGCAAAGTGGGTCATTATTTGTAGATGTTCCTTTATTCTATAATGTAGAATGGTTTAAAGATGGTGTTTCTGTAGGAACAGGGAACCGTTATTCTTTTGCTTCTTTTGATCGAATTGCCGATGCAGGGACTTACGAGGCTTCTATACAAACTTCCGATCCTACATCTTGTTCTAATACAACAGTTTCATACGAAGTTTCTTCTACAGATGATGGATTGGCAAATGCAGGAACAGGGCAAACAATAACGTTATACCAAGGAGCAGTTAAAGAACCTATAGATTTATTTAATTATGTTGAAGGAGAATATGATGACTACGGGAGTTGGTCTGAAACTACTGCAACAGGTAGTAGCGACCTATTGGTAGATAATGTTTGGGATGCACAACTTGCGGAAGAAGGAGAGTACACTTTTATGTACACAGTTGATGGATCTTGTGGAGGAACAGATGCAACTACGGTTACAATAATAATTGAAGAGGCAACTGCCGATATTGTAACTGTTAAAACAGATAATTCG
>NZ_JAESVF010000015.1:0-35793 GCF_038433465.1 Joostella sp. CR20
TTTATTCTAATTTATTTACACTGCAACAGCGCTTAAAACTTGTTTCATTTTTTCGGCTCTGTTAGTAACCTCTTCTTCGGTCCAACTCAATTTTATAAGTACAGAAACTGTACGTCCTAACCAATTATCAGACTGCGAAAAATCTTGTGTATTGTAGTCTGGAAGTCCGTTTACAACTTCTTCTGGAAGCTTTCCTAAACTCTTTAAGTCTTTTAAATGCTCCCATTTTTTTACATAATGCCAGTTATTATCAAACCAATAAAAACATCCGTCTACTTCATTGGCAACCAACTCCTGTTGCGTAATTCTCGCTGTTTCTTCATCGGGCATAAAGAAAGTTAAGAAAGAATAATTTTCTTCTCCCCCTTCAGGAACTGTACGCATAGTCACACCAGGAATATCTTCAATAGCTTCTCTTAATGCTGTATAATTTTTCTTCTGAATAGATAAAAAATCGTCTAATCGAGCAATTTGCGCCAAGCCCACTGCAGCATTCAATTCAGAAATTCTAAAATTATATCCTAAAAATGGATGCGACTCTGCTCCTCTATCTTTCCCTACATGATCGTGCCCATGATCTGAATAATGATCGGCGTGTTTTGCATACGCATCGTTATTGGTAATAATAGCACCGCCTTCACCACAGGTAATGGTTTTTACATAATCAAAAGAAAAACAACCTAAATCGCCGTAACTTCCAAGTGGCTTCCCTTCGTAACTTCCGCCAATAGCCTGACAAGCATCTTCTAAAAGTAAAAGGTTGTGTTTACTACAAATATCTTTTAAAGCCTTTAAATTGGCCATAGAACCACACATATGCACAGGCATTACAACCTTTGTTTTTGGCGTAATCGCTTCTATTACCTTTTGAGGATCGAGCGTTAATGTATCATCAATATCGACCAAAACAGGAACAGCGCCTAAAGCGATAATCGACTCAAAACTCGCAACAAAAGTAAATGTTGGCATAATAACTTCATCGCCAGCACCAATTCCTGCACTTGCCAATGCAATTGTTAAAGCTGAAGTTCCACTACTTACTAGCTGCGTATGTTTCACCTGCATTCTACTAGAAATGGCAGTTTCAAGTTCTTTTGCTTTCCAATGGCCATTACGCATTCCGTCAAAACCATAACGCATTAAAACCCCTGTTTCAAGCACATCGTTTACTTGTTTTCTTTCTTGATCTCCAAATAATTCAAATCCTGGCATACTTATATTTTTATCATTGCTTAGCCACAAATTTAGCGAAAAGCAACATGATTATTAAAACTTAATTGAAAATGCGATTTATCAATATTCAATAACGCTGTCTGTAAGTTCTTTTCGAACCTTTTTTAAAGTCGAAAACATATCGGTTTGATCACGATAGCCAACAGGCAATACTAAAACCGATTGCAAATTTTGTGCTGATAAATTCAAAATAGTGTCGTAATCACCTGCTACAAAACCTTCCATCGGGCATGCATCGATTTGTTCGATAGCACAAACTGTGAGCAAATTTCCCAAAGCCAAATACGCTTGGTTTTTCGCCCACACTTTTATTTCTTCTGAAGTTTTTTTGTTGAAGTCTTCAATTAAAAAATCTTGAAAAGGTTGTAGAATATCAGCAGGTGTATCACGTATTTGCTTTACTCTCGAAAAATAGTTTTTTATATACGTATCATCAATATGTTTTTCAATACACAAAACAAGTAAATGTGAAGCATCTGCAACTTGGGATTGATTCCAAGAAGCCTCTTTAAGCTTATTTTGAACTGCTTTATCGGCTACAACAACCATTTTAACAGGTTGCAAGCCGTATGAAGTTGCGGTAAGGTTAAAAGCTTGTTTTAAAATCTCTAATTTATCGTTGGTAAGCTTTTGTGAGGCATCAAATTTTTTTACTGCGTAACGCCATTTTAGGGCATTTATAGTATTCATCTGTACGGGTGTTTATCGTTTACAAAACTATAGCTAAATTTACAATATAGTTTGGTTACAAAAATAGGTGTTATTCTTTTTGAAAGCGCTTTTTATGGGTATTAATCTGAAGTGATCAAAAAATATTTAAAAATTATCTTTCTGATAATCAGAAGTAAAAACAAAAGTTGCGAAAAAAAGTAAATTTTAGTCTTTTTTATTCGAAAAAGGTTTTTATATTTGCACCCGCAAAGGAGAAATGGCAGAGTGGTCGAATGCGGCAGTCTTGAAAACTGTTGAGGGTCACACCTCCGGGGGTTCGAATCCCTCTTTCTCCGCAAAAGAGTCCTATACATCATGTGTATGGGACTTTTACTTTTTTGGTGGTATCAACACAACCTTCTTTCAATTTTCATCTAAATAAAGATGGGTAAGAAAAAACCCATTAAGTGTGCGTTTATCCTTACTTTATTTATTAACTTCGTAGAAGTAACTTTTTAAAAATCAACAAAAAGCCTACAAGATGAAAACAAAAAATCTCAACACAATTCTAACCTCAACATTTATTATATTGTTGATAAGTTGTCAAACAAAAAAGAAAGAAACTCCAAGTGACTCTTCAATCACTAGTACCACGGAAAAAACAGGAATTATAGTCACCACCGATAATTTTGTTGAAGCAGAAACAGATCATTATTTCACAGACTTAATGAAAGAAGTTCCTGTGAACACTTTTAATCATCATCGCGAATACTCTAATATTGAAACACAGGTAGTAATTCGAGAAAACCAAGATTGTTTATACAGTCATGCTGTAGTAGATTGCTCTGAAGGAGCCCTACTTAAAAACCCAGAATGGGATAAATATTCGGTTATTCAAGTTTTTGATGAAAACCAATACACCTTTGCCGTGTTATATCCTGGAGATAGTTTATATGTTACTCCAGACATGCTTACCAAAGGAAATTATGTATGGTTAAATACGCGTACCGAAGTACGACCAGAAAATGAAGAAGGATATGCCGATGCGCACAAACACCAAGATGCTTACGTAATTAAAGCAAACTCCAACAAAACATACAAAACTAAGGGCTTTGATAAAGCTTCTTTAGACAAAGTAAGAGATTCGTTATTATACGAATCGCCAAAAGTGAGGTCGTGGAAAGCTTTCGGAACTCCAGACGTTGTAGACCCAGAGCATTTTATTATTGCTGCAGCTGGAGGTTGGGCTGGTTTACCAAAAGAACATGCTGTGTACTGGCCTAAAATTGCTCCTGAGGGAGAGGCTAAAAAAAGTAGTGTGTGTTCTAAGCTTACACTTCCTAAACCTGCTTTGCAATACGATAAGGGCGGATTTATGTCGGTTACTGTATACGATGCAAGAGGATGGATTGCTACTGAAAATTATGCACTAAGAGATCGTAATGCTGAAAAAAATAAAGATGAATCAATAACATTCTATTTTAATTGTCCAGATCAGAAAAACAATTTAGACACAGTAGACAATTGGTCGATGGTTATTAGACTCTATATGCCTGAAACACCAGAATCTGCAATAGCATTTTTGGAAGACTTAGATAAAAACAATGTGAAAATTGAAGTCGTTGAATAATTGTTATTTAATATAACAGAACCTGTAAAAATTTTAAAATGAAAAAATTAGTATTAATAACCACGTTTTTTTCAGTCACAATGAGTTTAACCGCTCAAAAAAGTGGTCAGATTCCTCAACCCACAAACGCCAGTGAAGTACAAGTTCCAATTCCTGGAGCACCATTATCCGAAGCATATGTAAAAGCAGTTGGAAAAATGGCATACATATGGGGATGGCCATTGGTAAATATGCATAATCGTGAAGCACAAATTGGAGGCACTGCCCCTTTTAGAGGGTATTTAGGAGGCGTATTACCTATCGCGCCAAGTAACCAAAATACAATGTTGCACTACTATCTCGCTCCAGAACAAAGATTTGTAACTAGTCCAAACCAAGATGTAGTTTATGGCTTAGGATTTTTAAACTTTAAAAAAGACCCTGCTGTTATCATACAAATTCCAGATTTTGGAGATCGTTTTTGGGTATATCAAATTGTAGATCATCGTACAAACTCATTTGCAACCGTAGGAAGTATGTATAATACAAAACCAGGTTTTTATATGCTAGTAGGCCCAGATTGGTCTGGAGAAAAACCTGCTGGAGTTGAAGCTGTTTTTAAATCTTCTACAAATATTGGTGCAATATTCCCTAGAGTTTTTATGGATGATACTGAACAAGACGAGAAAGATATTCAGAAGTTAATTAATCAAATTGTTCAATATCCGTTAAGTGAATATACTGGAGATATGAAAACTATTGATTGGTCTCAGACAAAATCTATTCCAGATCCAAATGCGGGTAGTAAAGAAGAAACTGCTTGGGTTGTTCCTGAAAAATTCTTTGAACAACTTCCTGTAATTATGGAAGAAGTTCCTGCGCTTCCTGGAGAAGAAGCAATGTACGCATGGATACATCAAATATTGGATGCTGCAAAAGAAAACCCTAAACTGCAAGAAGCGCTTACCGAAGTAGCTTTGGAAACAGAGACGGAAGTTATAAAACCAATGTTCGAATTTAGAAATAACGGTGTCGAAGCAGGAAACGGTTGGAGAACTCAAAAAAATGCTGCTGAATTTGGATTCGGGTATTTTCAGCGTACTGCAACAGCAAAAGGTAATATGTTTTCTAATATTCCATTCGAAACTATGTATTTCGGAAATGATTTTGATGCAAATGGCGATAGAATTACTGGAGGAAATAAATATGAGCTAACCTTCAAAAAGGGAGAGATACCTCCTGTAAAAGGATTTTGGTCTTTAACGCTCTATAATGAGCAACATTTCTTTCATCCAAATGATATAGAGCGATATTCTTTAGGAACAAAAAATAAAAATTTAATTTATAATGAAGACGGGAGTCTTACAATTTATGTTCAACCAACTGCTCCATCTGGTAATTTAGTTAATAATTGGTTGCCATCACCAAGTAAAGGTGTTTATTCATTATACATTAGAGCTTATGGTCCAAAAGATCAAATAATAAATGGGACTTGGACTCCTCCTCAAATTAAGAAAGTAAAGTAATTAAATTTACATAATATACTAAAGTCCTGTACACCATGTGTATGGGACTTTTTTTATAACTGAGAATTAATTAGGAAAAGAAAAATCCAAATATACGAAACGTGTAATCGAAGATGCTTTAATGCTTTGCTAATATGAGTTTCAACAGTACGAATTGAAATATTTAATTCTTTTGCAATTTCGACATTCGAATAATTTTCCATTCGACTTAAATAAAAAACATTGCGACATTTTTCAGGAAGATCATTAATAGTTTCATTCAACTGAGATTCTAAATCTTTGTACTCAAGTATATTTTTTACATTATTTTCAGAAGGAATCAAATTTAAATGTTCTTCATTTATGTAAACATACTTTTGATCTCTTAACGCATTTACAATTTTATACTTCAACGCTTTAAACAAATACGATTCGATATTATTTATTTTTACAGAAGCTGCCTTTTCCCACAAACTGATAAATATTTCTTGAATAATATCTTCACACAACTGTTGATCGTTCAAAACCTTTAACGCATAGACGTACATTTTTTTCCAATATTGGTCGTACAACTTTTTTAAAGCATTTTCATCTTGCTTTTGAAGTGATTTAAAAAGGAAATAATCTTTGTCAGTTGGGGTCATTGAAATTAAGTTGATAATGTAAAGTTAAAACGCTCTTGAAAAAGTTGACTAAATATTTGTTTATGCTTTTGTTATGAAAATGTTTAAAAAATGAAAGATGCCTAACAACCATGGTTAAGCATCTTATCAAATCAAACAACAAATTATTTTATAACAGCATCTACAATAATTGGGAAATGGTCTGAAATAAACTTAGCACCACGTTGCCCATCGATTATATGGTGCTTTTGAATAGTTATATCGCCTTGGTAAAAAATATAATCAATACGTTCTCTATTTTCATCTGGCTCTAAATTAAAGCCGTTAAAAGTATAATTAGGACCGTATAATTTGTTAGCATCCTTATAAGTGTCTTTTAAAATGAAATTAATTTTGTTTTCTTCTGAAAGAATTTTATATGCTTCTACGGAAGGTGGAAAATTAAAATCTCCTGTGACAAAGAAAGGATTCGCCCCTGCAATAGCTTTGGTTTTTTCAATTAAGAGTTGAGCACTATTTAAACGCGCCTGTGCACCTTTATGATCAAAATGTGTATTGAAAAAGAAAAATTCCTTACCAGACTCTTTTTCTTTTAATTTCACCCAAGTAACTATTCTAGGCAATGCAGCATCCCAACCTTTAGAGTTTTCTACCGATGGCGTTTCTGAAAGCCAGAAAGTATCACTGGCTAACAAATCATATTTGTCTTTCTTAAAAAAAATAGGACAAAACTCCCCTTCGGTTCCTCCGTTTCTACCAATACCTACATAATTATAGCTAGGTAAACGCTTTATCATGTCTTGAAGTTGGGTATAAATAACTTCTTGCCCGCCTAAAACATCAACTTCTTCAAAATTAATATGTTCGCAAAGCCAATCTTTTCGATTATCCCAAATATTAATACCATCATTTGGACTAGCATAGCGAATATTAGTTGTCATTACTTTAACTGATACTTCTTGTGCACGAACTTGAAAAGAGTGTAAACTTAAACAAGTAAATAAAGCCGTTATAATTAAGTTTTTCATGTGTATATATTTAATTATTCCCATCCTGGGTTTTGTGTTAAATTAGGGTTTAATTGAAGTTCAACTCTTGGAATCGGATACAAGTAATCTCTTTCTTCATTAAAAGTTCTACTGTTAAAGTCTGGTTGAGGATCTACTAAATTATTTTCATCTAAAAATAAATCGGAACCTAATTTAATATACTGTACTCCCTCCCCACTAATATTGGGAGTCTCTCCTTCATATAAAACTACATCTATATTTCCATCATTATCAAAGTCATATTCACCTGCTCCAGGAAAGTACAATCCTCTTAATGGTTGTGTAATAGTTTGACCAGACTTCCAACGTACAATATCATCCCAACGGAAATCTTCCATATATAACTCAATTCGTCTTTCTCTTCTTATTTCTAATATCACACCCTTATTGGCTCCTGTAACTGTTGGATATTGGTCTTCCATAAAAGTATCTGGATTGCTATTTACAGTTGCCATATTTAAATTTGGCATCCCTACTCTATCTCTTAATAATTTAATAGAAATATCAATATCAGCCTGTGTAAGCGTACCTAGTTCAGCTTTTGCTTCTGCATAGTTTAATAGAACTTCTCCAAAGCGTAATATTGGTAAATCGGTAATAGACTCGTCATTGGTATCATATACAGGCTCTGTAACATATTTTGTTAACTGATATCCTGTCATGGTAGCACCTAAATTTGGGGCTAACTCAATAGTTTCACCCTTTCGAGTATAGCCTGGTGTACGAATTGTTTGTGACAGTCTAGGGTCTCTATTTGTTACCTCTTCTGTAAAGAAAAATTGATTGTAATTTGCTTGGTCGGTAAAACGAGAACCATCAGCCATTAAATAACTATTTACTAAAGCCTTTGGCATCCCAGGACGCCCGTATGAAGATGTAGTAGTATAGTAATTTACGTTATGATCTACAGCAACAGCTTGATCGAATTGTCTGCTCAAAATCATCTCACTTGTTTGAGCATCATGCGAATTGAATAAATTCATGTAATCATTCATCGTATCACCTGTACTATAAACCCCATATGGAGAATCATTCATTAAAACCGATGCAGCATTTACCGAAGCTTGTAAATATCTCTCGTATCCGCTAATATTTCTATATTTTTCAAAAGTTCCTTCATATAGCCCTACTCTCGACTTTAAAGCCAACGCACTGTATTTAGTAATTCGATACGCTTGTACTTCGTCATTTACATTTTCAATCGCATAATCTAAATCTTCCAAAATTTTATCAACCACAAATTGACGACTATCTCTTGGCTTCTGTAAACTCTCAGTATCTGAAGGGTCAATTGTTTTATCATACCAAGGAACCTCTCCAAATCTTTTTAATTTTTCAAAATAAAAATAGGCTCTAAAAAAGCGCGCAATACCACTGTAATGTCTTTTCGCCCCTTCATCGTCACACTTTTCATAATTTTCTAGGAAATAATTAATATCTCTTAGATAATCCCAACTCCATCCACCTCCACTGGTAGGAATAAGTCGAGTACCTCGCATCTCATCACTTAATGTCGTAGTTATAATATTATCTACCATTGCATCACCATTATAAATAGATGCTTCTGGAAACATTCTATAAAAGCCATTGGTGTACAACTCAAGATCACTAGCCTTTAAAAAGAAACTTTCTGAAGTGACGTCGGAGATTGGTTCTTTATTTAAATATTCATCGCTACAGCTTACAAATAATAAACTTGCAATAAATGATACTATGTAAAATGTATGTTTCATGTCTTTATTTTTTTAATTAAAATTGAAGTGAAACTCCTAATGAATAAATTTCTGAGAATGGTACTGTTTGTGCTGTACTTCTGTTAGTAGAAGTTGAAGGAGCATTTAAATTAACTGAATTACTCGCAGCTTCAGGGTCTATATAATCTGTAAGTTTTGAGAAGGTTAGCAAATTCTCTCCACTGAAATAAATTCTGAATTTAGTAAACGGAAGTTTATCAATAGCTTTCTGCGGAATTGTATAACCAAAAGTTAAGTTTTTAAGCCTTAAATAAGAAACATCTTGAATGTACCTATTGTTTACTGCACCTAACGCGTCATTGTCTGAAAGCGCTATATAACCAAACATTCTAGGGAAGTATGCATCTGGATTTTCTGGACTCCAAATATTGTTTGCTAAATCTTTTCGGATAAACGAATCATATGGACGATTATACATTGCCCAAAAAGTTCTTGAATCGGTATTTGGGTACCAATCTTGTTGCCCTACACCTTGAAAGAAAGCCGACAAATCGAAACCTTTCCAAGAAGTACTCAATTTAAAACTATACAAATATCGAGGCGCAGAATTTCCAATAATACGTCGGTCTCCAGGGTTATCTACAGTATTTTCTCCCTCGTTAATAACTCCATCTCCATTTAAATCAACATACTTAACATCTCCAGGTTGTAAACCACCTGCTGCCATAATTCTGTTTGAAACTCTAGTTTGGTCGGCATGTCCAGCTATTTCTTCTTCAGATTGAAATAAACCATCTATATGGTATCCCCAAAGTTCTCCTATGGTCATTCCTTCGTAAAAATCTAACAAACTATTTGATGGATTATCAAATCGGGTAATAACTGTTTCTGAATCCGAAAGTGTTCCTGTTATAGAAAAATTAAACGGAGAATTGGCTAGTTGAAAAGTTTTATTATACCCTAGTGAAAGTTCAAAACCTCGTGTTCGCAAATCGGCAGCATTTTCTTGAGGTGAAGAAGTACCTAAAACACTCGGCAAAGTAGCACCTGCTGTAAGCATCCCTTCAGTATCTCTTTGAAACCAATCAAAGCTAGCCGTTAAACTGTTATTGAAAAACCCAACGTCTACCCCAAGGTTTAACGTTTTTACTTCTTCCCAAGTAATCTCATTAGGATTTAATCCTGGAGATTCAATATACCCTAAAGTAGATCCATCAATAGCGTAACCTGTATTAATTCCTTTATTAAGTGTCGGAATGTAAGCATAATCTGCAATATTTTGATTTCCTAGCGAACCATATGAAGTACGTAACTTCAACAAACTAAATGTGTCATTAATTCCATCAAAAAATCCTTCTTTACTTACAATCCATCCTGCTGAAACTGAAGGGAAGAATCCCCATCTATGTGCTTCTGGAAAACGAGAGGAACCATCGTAACGGCCATTGAATTCAATTAAATATTTCTTCTTGAAATCGTATGAAAATCTATAAAACAATCCTTGTAATGCCCATTCGGAAGCACTTCCTGTAGTTTCTGCATTTGAAGTAGCTAGACCTAAAGAATTTAAATCGTCTGAAATACTATTTTGCTTGCTTGCTTCAATGCGTTTAATTTCATAGTTTTCTTGATTAAAACCAACCATTCCACTCAAAGAGTGATCTCCTAATTGCTTTTTATATTCACCAAAAATATTAAAAGCATTATAACTCGAACGATTGTTGTATTCGGTTAATTTATCACTACCAAAAGTATTTATATCTCCAACAAAAATAGAATATGGTATTCTTGTTGAGCGTTGGTATCTATTAAAGGTAACCTTTCTAATAGCATAACTTGCAGTAATATCAAAACCTGAGAATGGATTTAATTTTGCCGTAGCAATGTTTGAAAATTCTGTATCATCTGTTACCTGCTTAGATTTACCGTGTAATAATGAAGCAAAAACTCCATCCCCTACAGTGTAATTATTTAACTCGGTTCTCCAAAGTGCAGAACCGTCTGGGTTTGTAGGCATGTATGATGGTAATGCATGTACCCAAATTAAACTTCCCCAAATATCTCTCCATCCGTATTGACTACCTCCATGCTCTACATCATTTGCACTTGTATATTGCATGTTGTTTGAAAACGTTAACCAATCATTGACCTCTACATCTATCTTACCACGTAAATTATACTGTTTATATTGATCGTCTTGAACTTTTAATATTCCAGTAGCTTGGTAATTTCTATATGAAAAGTAACTTTTTACTTTATCAGAACCTCCAGAAATAGATACGTTTGTAATATTTGACGGATAGGAGTCTCTGAAAAATGTATCCCACCAATCGGTTGCTCCATAATGCACATATTGTAATTTTCCGTTTCTATAATCAGTAATCACTCTAGCTTTTGATGGATCTTTAGAAACTTCTAAAAGTGCAGCGTAATCTTCTTCAGTATAACCTGTATAATTTCTACCAACTGCAGTTCTAAATGCCTCGTCAACCAATGTTACTGCTTGATATGGATCGGTAACAAAGTCAGTGTTAATTGTTGGAGAGCTAATGACAGTGGTATTACTAACATCAACTGTAATATTTCCTTTTTTAGCCTTTTTAGTAGTTACCAAGACCACTCCAAATGCACCTCTTGCACCATAAATAGCCGATGAACCTGCATCTTTTAACACACTAATAGACTCTATATCATTTGGATTTAAACTATTTATATCTCCTTCAACTCCATCGACTATGATAAGTGGTGAACCTCCATTTATTGAGGTAAATCCACGAATATTTAATCGTGGTTCACTTCCTGGTTTACCACTAGATTGTGTAACATTTAGTCCTGGACTTACTCCTTGTAGTGCGTTTGCAGCATTTGACACTGGACGCTCTTCAATAGATTTTGGATCTACTTTGTTGACAGCGTCTATTAATGTTTCTTTACTTGTTTCTCCATATCCAATTACAACTACTTCATCAAGCATTTCTTGATCGGCTCCCATTGTAACCACAATATTGTTGGTAGTCGACTTAACCTCAACATTTGTAGTTTTCATCCCTACATAGGTAAACACTAATATGCTTCCTAAAGGAGCATTAATAGTAAAATTCCCATCAAAATCTGTAGTTACACCATTTGATGTTTCTTTTTGCATTACACTTACACCCATCAACGGCACTCCTGTATCGTCGGTAACAGTACCTTTAATCTGCTTTTCCTGCAATGTAGGTTTCAAGCTAATTGCTACGGTATTATTTATTTTTTTATAAGAAATATTAAACTTATCAGCGACAGCGTTTAATACAACTTGTAAGCTTTCATTTGTATAATTAATAGAGCGCTTAAGAGATAATTCTTTTATTTCACTCCCATACACAAAAGATATAGAGGTTTGTTTTTCAATAGAGTGCAATACATTCTCCAAAGTTTCATTGGCTGTATCTATAGTTATTTTGTCTTCTTCTAATAAACTTGCGTAACTATTAAATATTGCTAAAAAGCTTAGCAGACACAAGTAAAGGTTTGGTTTTAAAAGAAACATTGTTTTCCTTTTTTGTACTTTTGATTTCATTTTTTAGATTTTCTATTAAGTTAGTTGATGACTTTTTAGATGCTATTGCCTTTTCTGTTCCAGCAGGAAAGGCTTTTTTAATTATTTCATTTATTCATTCACATATCTTTTTTATTTATTATTAACTCATTTTTGCTTTGATACTCTACAGTAAACTGTAAAGAAAACTGTAAGCTTTCTAAAACCTCATTTAGACTTGGGTTTATGAACTTCCCATTAATATGATGTTTATTAAGTTCTTCATTATTCACCATAATATTTACATCAAACCACTTTTCAAGTTTTATAATCGCACTTTCTAATGGGATATCATTAAAAAGTATTACGTTATCTTTCCAAACTATATCATCTGAAGATTCAAAAAACTCTTTTTTGTAAGTACCTCTATTTACATTAAAAACTATCTGTTCATCTTTTACTAGATAAACACTATCCTTAAAGCTTCCTGTAACCTCTACTTTTCCTGTAGTAACACTAACTTTAAAATCTTTATTTTCTGGATATGAATTAATATTGAATGAAGTACCCAAAACACGGGTTTGTAAATGAGTAGTTTTAACTATGAAAGGCTTTTCTTTATTATGAGCAACTTCAAAAAAGGCTTCTCCCGATAAATTTACCTTTCTATCTCTTTTATTATATGCTGAAGTATATGTTAAAGTACTTCCAGAGTTTAGAAAAACCTTTGAACCATCAGATAGCTCTATTATTTTTCTTTCTCCTAAAGCTGCTATTTCTTTATACTCAATGTCATTAGTGAATAATTGAAATAAAACTCCAATACCAATAACGGAAACCAAAACAGCCGCAATTGCTGAAAACATTCGCTTCTGTTTTTGATGTCGTTTAAATTTCTTTTTTTGCTGAATCGATGCTTTAATTTTAAAATAAATCCGATTCTTCACTTCAGACTCATTCTCTAAGGCGTTTATTGATTTTTCTTGAAACCTGTCTAAATAGTTATCCACCAAAGATTGTTCTTCAGAAGTACACTCTCCTCTATGGTATTTATCTAAAAGCTTATGTAAATTTTGTTCTTTCAAAAAAGTAACTTTAATATGTTCTCATATATAAGTCACATAAATTGATGTATACACGTAGTTCAAATTTGATAAAAATAGCTTCTTAACAATTTGTTTAACTTTAAAGAGCTGAGATAACTATTTATAAATACAGAGGTAATATATCGATGTAATTATTAAATCCTCCCCTCACCACTCTCCCTCTTCCTCAACTTTTTATGAGTAAAAACGTTAAAAAATATGATTTTAACGCCCAAAATTGCCTATTAACGATTAAAAATCATAAAACTGGTTGGTCTTTATAAATTTACTTGAATAAATCCTCCTCCACACCTTCATATATTTTTTTAGTATAAACCTACTATTCTCTAAAACCAACCTATATGAAAGTAAAATTAAGCTACTACTTGATTTTATTGTGCTGCGTGTTTGGAAGTATCTTCACCTCCAATAGTTTATACGCACAAGCTACCGTTACTTTAAATGTAACGCCTTCGGTAAGAAGCGAGCGCATTCAGAGTGACGTTCTTGTTCGTGCTACTCTTAGCGCTGCACAAAGCGAACCTGTTACTGTTTTCCTTAGTTTTTCTGGAACCGCAACAAACGATGTCGATTACACACGTAATGCCGATGTTATTGTTATCAATCCGGGGCAAACTACAGGAAGCATAAAAATCAACAATAAATTTGATGTTATTACGGAAGGAGATGAAACCGTAGTGGTAAGCATTATCAATGTTGTAAATGCTACAACTGCAGGAAACCAAACGAAAACATACACCATTAAAGATAATACGAGTTTCCCTACTGTTTCGCTACTGCTACGTGACATTTACAACCCTATTCAAGATGAAAATGCAGGGGTGGCTTATATTGTTGCTGAACTTTCCGAACTTTCAGATTTTATTGTATCCATTCCCCTAGCGTATAGCGGTACTGCAACAGGCGGTGGCGTAGATTACAATACCGATAAAAACGCCATTGTTATTCCTGCCGGAAAATTAAGAGACAGTCTGAAAATAACTGCTGTCCCTGACGGAATTTTAGAAGGCGATGAAACTGTAATCATGGATATGCTTCAACCGAAACACATTCGCCAAAATGAAGAGAATGAACCCGAATTCAGTATTTCGAAAAACGGAGATAAATATGTAATGACATTCTACATTAACGGTTATGTTGATTACGAACAAGAATTAGATAGTAATCCTGGTTTTCCGATGTTCGAAATTAAAGAAGGATTTCAGCAAGAAACACTCATCATTACGGATAGCGGAATTACAACACCCGAAGGTTACTCAGTTAGTATCGATCAAAATCCTATTGACGAAACTTCCGAAGAAAATGTAAGTTTCACTTTCGATTCCGCAGAAATAGGCACAACTTATAGTTACACTTTTACAAGTTCTGGTGGTGGAACTACTGTTACAGGATCAGGTACTATTACAGCTTCCAACCAACAAATTTCAAATATCGACCTCAGCAGTTTGCCAGTTGGCTTAATAACGCTTTCGGCTACACTCACAAACGATATTGGTTTAGAGGGCGCTCCAGCCACCGATACTTCTACTAAAGTAAAAGAACTTACCATTACTGTCAATTCTGGGCAGGCAAAGGTTTATGGAGATCCAGATCCTATTTTTACATACACCGCTAGCGGTTTTGATGGTACTGATACTGTTGTAATTCTCACAGGGCAACTATCGCGTACTCCTGGCGAAACAGTGGGCTCCTACCCTATTTTACTCGGTACGCTAAGTGCTGGCCCTTATTACACCATTAATTTTGTGGGTGCCAATTTTACTATTTCTAACAAATTGCTCACTATTACTGCTGAAGCCAGTTCGAAAACTTACGGAGACACCGATCCAGTTTTCACCTATACTGCAACTGGATTTATTGATACTGATGACGAAACCATTATTTCAGGAAGTCTAACTCGAGAAGTTGGAGAAGATGTCGGAAATTACACTATTCTACTCGGTTCACTTTCCGCACCAGGATACGACATCAGTTTTAATACTTCCAATTTCGAAATTACTCCAAAAGAGTTAATTGTTACTGCGGATGCGCATCAATCTAAAATTTATGGTGATGAAGATCCTGAACTAACTTTTACTGCAAACGGATTTACAAATGGTGATAATAATGATGTTTTAAGCGGAAGTCTTTCGCGTGAAGACGGAGAAAATGTTGGAGATTATGAAATACTAATCGAAACACTTTCCGCAGGTGAAAACTACACAATCAACTACACCAGCGATACGTTTGAAATAACCAGCAGAACCTTAACTATAACAACCGATTTAGGTCAGAATAAACAGTACGGAAGTCCAGAACCTACGCTTACTTATACGGTTTCGAATTTAGCTGAAAGCGACACAAAAAGTATTCTTGTTGGCGAACTTACCAGAGCTCCAGGCGAAACTATTGGGACTTACCCTATTTCTCAAGGTTCTCTAACTACAAATAGCAATTATACCATTTTGTTTGAAGGAGCCGATTTTTACATTACACAACGTATTTTAAACATTACTGCAAACGCGAATCAGTTTAAAACTTATGGCGAAGAAGATCCTGAGTTTACTTTTACTGCGGAAGGATTTGTAGCTTCAGAAGATGAATCAAACTTAACAGGTGTACTTACACGGGAAGCTGGTGAGAATGTTGGAATTTATGAAATACTAATCGGAACACTTTCAGCAGGTGAAAACTATGTTATCAATTACACTAGCGATACTTTCGAAATTAAAAAAGCAATAATCGACGGAATTTCTCTTTTGGATAATTCTTTAGACAATGAAGAATTCATCTACGACGGAACACCTAAATCCCTAGAAATTGATGGTGACATTCCAGAGGAAACTACCATTGTTTACACCAACAACGAACAAACAAATGTGGGTACTTACGAGGTTACAGCAACTATTTCGGGAGACAATTACGAAGAATTGGTTTTAACCGCTACCCTAACGATTTCACCTAAAGAGTTAAACATTACTGCAAACGCGAATCAGTTTAAAACTTATGGCGAAGAAGATCCTGAGTTTACTTTTACTGCGGAAGGATTTGTAGCTTCAGATGATGAATCTATCCTAACAGGTGCGCTTACGCGTGAAGTTGGGGAGAATGTCGGGAATTATGAAATTTTAATCGGAACACTTTCTGCAGGGGAAAACTATGTTATCAATTACACTAGCAATACGTTTGAAATTAAAAAAGCAACTATCGACGGAATTTCACTTTTGGATAATGATTTAGACAACGAAGAATTCATCTACGACGGAACACCTAAATCTCTAGAAATTGATGGTGACATTCCAGAGGAAACTACAATTGTTTATACCAACAACGAACAAACAAATGTTGGCACTTATGAGGTTACAGCAACTATTTCAGGCGACAATTACGAAGAGTTGGTTTTAACCGCTACCCTAACAATTTCACCTAAAGAATTGAATATTACTGTAAATCCAAATCAGTTTAAAACTTACGGCGAAGAAGATCCTGAGTTTACTTTTTCTGCGGATGGATTTGTAGCTTCAGATGATGAATCTATCTTAACAGGTGCGCTTACGCGGGAAGTTGGGGAGAATGTCGGAAATTATGAAATTTTAATCGGAACACTTTCTGCAGGTGAAAACTATGTTATTAATTATACCAGCGATACGTTTGAAATTAAAAAGGCTACAATCGACGGAATTTCTCTTTTGGATAATGCTTTAGACAATGAAGAATTCATCTACGACGGAACACCTAAATCTCTAGAAATTGAAGGGGACATTCCAGAGGAAACTACCATTGTTTACACCAACAACGAACAAACAAATGTTGGCACTTATGAGGTTACAGCAACTATTTCGGGCGACAATTACGAGGAATTAATACTTACCGCTACCCTAACTATTTCACCTAAAGAATTAAATATTACTGCAAATCCAAATCAGTTTAAAACTTATGACGAAGAAGATCCTGAGTTTACTTTTTCTGCGGAAGGATTTGTAGCTTCGGATGATGAATCAATACTAACAGGTGCGCTTACACGGGAAGCTGGTGAGAATGTCGGGAATTATGAAATTTTAATCGGAACACTTTCCGCAGGGGAAAACTATGTTATCAATTACACCAGCAATACGTTTGAAATTAAAAAGGCAGACCAAATAATCACTTGGGAACAAACGCTAAGTTTTGGTTGCGACGATAGTACAACACTAATACTTTCAGCAGTGAGTAATAGCGGACTCCCAGTAAGGTACAGCGCTACAAACACGAATATTGCTTCGGTAAACAATACAACACTTACAAAAAACGCTCCTGGAACGACCACCATTACTGTTTATCAAGACGGAAATGATAATTACAACCCAGCAACCAGTATTTCTAAAGACATCGTTATTAACACTCCTGGCTTAATAAGTCAGTATTGGGTCGATGTGTTGGTGTTTGACAATAGCAGTAAACAATATGTTTCTTACCAATGGTTTAAAAATGGAGTGGCAATTAGTGGTGCTACGAGTCAATATTACTCGGAGAACAATCCTTTGAGCGGAACTTATCATGCGGAAGCTATGGATATCAACGGAAATAAAATTATTACCTGTCCGCTTGAAATTGAAGGTGGCAATTTTTCTAGAAAAATTAAAATAATTCCGAATCCTGTAAGACAAAGCACCCAATTTACAGTTGAATGTAGTTTTGATGCTGAGCTTCTACAAGGTGCAACTATTCATATTTTCGACTTAAACGGACGTTTACTGCAAACAGTTCCTGTTACTGGAACTCGCACACAAACAATCGCGCCATCGCAAGTTGGAATGTACATTGTAATTGCAACCTTAAGCAACGGAAAACGAATTACCGCCAACCTAGCTGTTAACTAAAAAATAACCAACCAAAAAACACTTTTTATGAATATTAAATTATTGATAGGCATAGCTTTCCTCGGTACCTTTCAACTCTTTTCGCAAGAGCTTTCGATTAAAGTTAACGGAGGAATTTCTGGAATTGATTATCAAAGTCAAATAGGCGACGGCGAAAAAGAAGCTGGATTTGGATTTGGTGTAGGCTACACCCATTTTTTTAATGAACATTGGGCAATTCTTGGGGGTTTAGAAGCAAATTTAAACCGAAATACATTCGAGCTTTTCAACGGAAATGTAATTACCACTTTCGAAACCGACGATCAGGCTTCGGCTTTTGAATACCGTGTAGCACCCACAAACTATAAAGAAGATCAATATTTTTGGTCGTTTGCCATTCCTATTATGTTGCAATATCGAACTCCTATTTCTGCTACTACAGGAATTTATTTAGGAGCAGGTGTAAAATCGATGATTCCCGCCAAACAACATGTTGACGCAAGTGCAGAACAACTTTCCGCTACAGGCTATTATCCCGATTTAAATTTGGAGTTCGACGATCTTTCGGCTCACGGATTTGGAGATGTAAACAATTGGGAAGAAGATACAAAAGTTTCGTTAAGACCAAGCTTTTTAGCTAGTGTCGAAGGCGGACTTTTTTTTAAGCTGAAAAAGAAAACTACACTCTATACGGGTTTGTATTTCGACTACGGAATGTCTGATATGCAACAAAACAACGCCACTAAAAACTTGGTGAGTTATAGTGAAAGTGGCACCAATGGAATTAAAGCAAATGGAGTAATGTCCACCGAAAAAATTATTGACAAAAACAGATACTTTGCTTTAGGTTTTCAAGTAAAACTTGGCTTTGCATTAGGGAAAGAAGAAACCGTTGTTATAGTTGAAGAAGAAAAAGTAATTGAAGAGCCTGAGGAAATCCTTCCTATAGAAGTTGAAGAAGAAGAAATTGTAATTGTTGAGGAAACTCCTATTTTTTCTGATGAAGAAATAGCTTACATCCAAAAGCCAATTACTTTTGGCGTTATCAACAAAACTACCATTCCAAATGTTTTAGATGAACGCATTGATACGATTGCCGAACTTTTAAAACGAGACGATAGCATTCCGATTACAATTATCGGGCATACGTGCGATTTAGGAAGCGAAGCCGTAAACATGCGCGTTGGGATGCAAAGAGCCGAAGCAGTTGCTAGCAGACTTGAAGAAAACGGAATTTCAAGAAGTCGAATGGAAGTTATTTCAAAAGGAGAATCAGAGCCTTTAGTTCCAAATACCTCAAACGAAAATAGAATGAAAAACAGACGAGTTTCTATTATTGTTTATGTAGACGATTTATAAAAAACCACACTACTACTATTACTCATAGGAGGCTAACTAAATTGTTAGTCTCTTATTTTTTTCGTTAAACTGAACTTGGTTTTGTTTCTCATTTCACTAAATCAATCTAAAATCATTCTATAAAAATTCATTTTAAACAAGTGTACCTTTTCAACAAAATTCAAATATTCTTGTCTGTTTTTTTCGTGGGTACTTAAATAAAATGTGTCACAGTCTACCGTATCGCATTCTATACTGTTATTTAAACTGATGTCGTATCGATAAAGATTTTTTAGAACAATTGCATTTTGGTTTCGCAAATCGTTTATAGTTTTATTTACTTCTGTTTTATTTAGAAGACGTTTTTCAATTTTCAGAAATAAGTTCAATTCATTAATGATAAACTCTAAATGGTTTGTCCAATTTATCAATTCTTCTTTATCCTTTCTTTTTCTGATAAAAGATTCATCGTCGTGTTTGTAAAATAGTTCTTTCATGAAAGTTAGTTTTATAGCGGTTAATTAATTTTTTTCTGAATTGTTCATTTTATTAAATCATCTCACTCATGTCTGAAAGTTTGTTTTGAGTTACAAAAGATATTTTAAGTTGATGAATGCCTGACGGAAACTCCCATTGAAAAGTATCATTTTGTTGTCTGCCAAAAACTGATGCCCCCATAGGTGATAGAACAGAAATCTTACCGGAATTCAAATCACTTTTATGAGAGGTTACTAACTCAAATTTTTTCTCCCATCCATTATCGAGCGTAACTTCAACTATAGAATTAAAACGTACAACACTTTCTGGCATTTCATTTTCATCAACAATTACTGCATCCGACAATTCATCAATCAATTGTGCAATCGATTTTTTAAAAATCAAATCTTGATTGTAATTCGTTAAACTCAACAATTGTTTCAGTTGTACAAACTCCTTTTTTTCAATAACCAATTGTTTACTTTTCATCTTTGTTGTTTTTTACAGTAAAGCAAATTGCTAAAACACTATGAACGCTTGGTGTAATAGCAATTGCTTTTACTTCAACCTAAACTTGAATTAATTAGTTTTTAAGGAAAAATACCTCTTTGCACGTACGCTTGTTCTAGGCGTTCTATAGCTATAATAAAAGCTGCGGTTCTTTTATCTACATTTCGATTTTCAGAAACTTCTATTACCTTTTTAAATGATTCGTATAATTTTTTTTCTAGTTTTTGCATCACTTCTTCTAGCGACCAAATTTCACCATTTCGATTCTGCAACCATTCAAAATAACTTCCAATTACCCCTCCAGAATTACACAAAATATCTGGAAGAATTGCTACACCACGTTGCAGTAACATTTGCTCTGCTTCCACATCTGTAGGTCCGTTTGCTCCTTCTGCAATTACAGAAGCTTTGATAGCATTTGCATTCGATATTGTTATTTGATTACCAAGTGCAGCGGGAATACAAATATCACACGCTAGAGAGAAAAAGTCTTCCGTAGGAATTGAAACCGTATTGGCAAAACCAACAATATTTCCGTGACTTTGGTTGTATGCTAATAGACTTTCTACGTCAATTCCATCTGGATTATAAATACTTCCAAATGCATCTTGAACACCTACCATTTTAGCGCCTTCATTTTCTAAAAAGTGCGCCGCCCAATAGCCTACATTTCCAAAACCTTGAACAATAAATTTCTTGTTTTTTAATGTCGTATTAGTATGTGCTGCCCAAAATTTAATATTTAAAAAAACACTGTATCCAGTTGCTCTATCTCTCCCTTCAGAACCTCCTGCTCCAATTGGTTTTCCTGTAACAACATGCATATTTGTAGAACGCTCATTTGGCGATTTTGTAGACATATACGTGTCTAAAATCCATGCCATTGTTTGCGGATTGGTATTTACATCTGGCGCTGGAATATCCAACTCAGGACCGATATTATCACCTAGTGCATAGGTAAATCTTCGGGTAATTCGCTCTAACTCCGAAGTAGAATATTTGGTCGGGTCTAATTGAATTCCTCCCTTTGCTCCACCATAAGGTAAACCTGCCAAAGAAGTTTTCCATGTCATCCACATTGCCAAAGCCCTTGCTGCATCAATATCGACAGTTGGGTGGTAACGCAAACCTCCCTTGTATGGCCCCAAAGCGTTATTGTGCTGAACGCGATATCCTGTAAAAACTTCTACCTCTCCATTATCCATTTTTACAGGAAAATGAACTACCAATTCATTATTTGTAATGCCTAATATTTTACGAATATTCGTGTTTAATTCAATAATATCGGATGCATTATTAAACTGGCGCATTACATTATTTAACATCCCTTGTTTTTGGGGTGTTTCTTTTTCAACTTCTTGTGTAATCATTTTGTTTATTATTAGCTACTTCGAAATAAAATTAACCTGCCAATACAGCATTCATTGTATTACTGACTTCGTGCTCACTACATGAAATCACAAAATTTTTGTTGATAGTGAGTACGCAGTTTTTTAAAAAATGACATGTTGAACAGATACTTTTACTATAATTCTCCATAGTTTTTTGTTTTACCCTTATTGGCAATCGTTGTGCCAAAAGGAAGAACAAAAAAGAAAATAAATTTCAATATTCTGATAATGAGCACTTTATCTTTATAAGTAAAAAAATATCGTGAATGGATATTGGGGAAAAATTCCCCATAGAAGTTAGAATTCCTCAGTTGAGGGTTGAATTATAAATTAAAATAGAAAAGACTTTATTTTGAAGTTTAAATTACTAATCGTTGAGTTTATTACGGAGTGTTTTTCTATCAATTCCTAAAATTTCTGAAGCTTTAGTTTTATTATCATTTACAGCTAAAAGCACTTTTTTAATGTACTTCTTTTCCATTGCCGCTAATGAAATCAACTCTTCCTCAGGAAATTCAATTTGATATTTTAAAGTATCGGGTAAATGTGAAACCTCAATGCTTTTATCACTCATAATTACAGCACGCTGTATACAATTTTCCAACTCTCTAATATTTCCTGGCCAAGAATAACGAAGTAGTAAATCGATGGCTTCTTGACTTATTTTTAATAATCTGTCTTTATATTCTAAGCCGTACTTTGTCAAAAATTTATCAATTAAAAGTGGAATATCTGCCTTGCGATTATTTAAAGTCGGAACTTTAATTTCTACCACAGCCAATCTATAAAACAAATCTTGTCGGAATTTGTTGTTTTGCACCATTTCCATTAAATTACTGTTGGTTGCAGCAATCACTCTAACATCAATTGGTTGCGCTTTTTGAGCTCCTACTTTAATCACTTCCTTTTCTTGTAAAACTCGCAACAAACTATTTTGAACTTTAGCAGAAGCATTTCCTATTTCATCTAAAAAAATAGTTCCTCCGTTTGCAGCCTGAAAAAATCCGTTCCGATTTTCATTGGCACCTGTAAAAGCTCCTTTCTCATAACCAAAAAGTTCTGCTTCTAACAAGTTTTCAGGGATAGCGCCACAGTTTACAGCTATAAATGGAGCTCTAGCATATTTCCCGTTATAATGAATGGCACGTGCAATAAGTTCTTTTCCAGTACCGCTTTCCCCTTGTATAAGCACCGTAGCCTTGATGTCTTTTACACGGTCTATAATATCTTTAACCTTTATAATCGCATCAGATTCTCCAATTATTTCGTCGTATTTTGCAGTAAACTTATGTTGGTTTACATCTACTATTCGCGGACTACTTTTATCTATCGATTTATCAATGGCTACCTTTAATTCTTCTTTTGTAAAGGGTTTTACCAAATAATCAACCACGCCCGATTTTCCCATTTTTAAAGCGCCTTTTGCTGAAATAAATCCAGAAACAACTAACACTGGTAACTTTGGATAATTTTCAGCAACATATTGAATTAACTGAAAACCATCTACCTCTGGCATTTGCAAGTCTGTTACCAACAAATCAATCGTATTTCCCTTTAAAATAGCAACAGCTTCTTTAACCGAAACTGCTTTAAAAGTGTAGTATTTCAAAGCTTCTAATTGTCGCTGAAGTAACTCTAAAACATCTATATCGTCATCAACTATCAGTATGTTTTCTTTTTGGTAGCTCATGGTTTAATTATCTGGAAAATTCAAAGTAAAAATAGTTCCTTTTGGTGAGTTTTTAGCATGTTTAATGGTTCCTTTATGGCTTGCAATTATTCCATGAACAACGCTCAGTCCCAATCCAGAACCATCTCCCGTAGGTTTGGTTGTAAAAAACGGCTCGTATATTTTTTCTTCTATTGCTGAAGGAATTCCGTCACCTTCATCCTTGATTTCTATTTGTATAGCTTGTTTAACCTTTTTTATTTCGATATCTATACTACTGCCCTCTGCTGATGCATAAATTGCATTCATGATGATGTTGAACAACACTTGCGTAATTTGAATTTCGTCTGCTCGAATCTGTAGATCGGAAGGTGTAATTGTAAACACACTCTTTATTTCTTTGTTTTTAAACGAAGGTTTTAGCAGTCCTAGCACATTTTCTACAATTGGTTTTAAAGTTACTTTTTGCATTTGTTGAGGTACTTCACAAGCAAAAAACATTAGCTTTTTTACTATTTCTCTAGAAAAAATAGTGCTCTCTTTTATACGCTCTAAATCTCGTAATTGTTTTGTATCTTTTATTTGGTCTTGTAAAAGCTCGGTAAATCCAAGTATATTGGTAAGTGGTGTATTCAACTCGTGGGCAATCCCCGCTGTAATTTCGCCTAAAATATTCAACCTGTCGGTACGCTCAATTTGTCTTTTCATTTGAGCTTCATTGGCTCTAATTTGTTGTCTTTCAATTAAATTACCAATTTCTAAACATACGTTATCAAGTAACTTTTTCTCTTCATCTAAAAAATCCTTTTCACTGTATTTTTCAGCAGGATAACCAATTAAAATATAGCCACTAACTTCGTTAAAGACTTTAATATTTGCTTGAATTGAAGATACGTTTTCAGCAGCTTTTCCATCTTCAAAAACAGCATTATTAACTACAATTTTCACATAACTGTCGTTTTCGAATTGTACAGCGCTTTTTAAACATTGAGAAATTGCCTGCAAAGACGGTTCTAAATGGTTGTAATCGGAATTAACTATTATCGATGTAACTTCATACAAACAAGTAAGTTCTTTTATCCGTTCTCTTAATTTATCTTCAGTAGTATTCATCTAAAAAAATTAAAAAATTCATCTACATTCCTATAAAAGATTAAATTTAAAGTATCTGTAAATAAAGTAATTCAATAATAAACAATTAATAATTTATTCCATATAAAAATGAATATTATTAAGTATTTTTTTACATTTGAAAATACTTAACTCATTTAGTTGAGTATATTTAACTACTAACTATTTTACGCATTATTATGAAATTCAAACATCTAAAGAATACTGCCAAAGTATTCGCTTTAGCATCTATTGCTGTGCTAACTTCTTGTCAAACATCTACTTCCAACGACAAATTTGGTGGACTAGCACTTTACACCCTTCGCGATGATATGGGGAAAAATACAGAAGCAACGTTAGACTCTGTTGCAAAAGCTGGTTATGTAAATGTGGAAGCTGCGGGATACAGCAATGGAAAATTTTACAACTTAACGCCAGAGAACTTTAAAAAGCTGTTAAATGACAAAGGTTTAAACGGTGTCAGTACGCATCAAGGGAGTGCTACGCTAGACAATATCGATACAGAAATTGCCGATGTAAAAGCTGCTGGATTTACGTATTTTGTAATTCCTGTGCCTCCAATGGGACGATTTAAATACAATGCAGAAACCCAAACTATGGGAATGGATCCAGATTTAGATTTTATGGTGAATTTTTTAAATACCGTTGGAAAGAAATGTAGCGATGCTGGTTTGCAACTCTTATACCACAACCACGATTTTGAATTTAAAAAGAATGAAAACGGAATTGTTCCGATTGAATATTTTTTAGAAAACACAGACGCTAAATATGTTAATTTTCAGATGGATTTATTTTGGGTTACAAAAGCTGGTGCAAACCCAATTGAATATTTTGAAAAATATCCAGGGCGTTTTAAACTTTGGCATGTAAAAGATATGAGTACCGACGGTAAGTTTGCGCCTGTTGGAGAAGGAACTATCGACTTTGGAAAGATTTGGGAAAAAAGAGAACTTTCTGGAATGAAGTATTACATGGTCGAACAAGATCAAACATTTCATCACACGCCGCTTGAAGCTATTAAAGTTAGTCACGACGGACTCCAAAAGTTTGGTTTTGAATAAAAAAATAACAGCATAGATTTTAAAAATCCTGAGCTATAAACTCAGGATTTTTTTTGCTCAATTTTTCAATAACGCAAACTTACTAGAAGCATTTCAAGTTCAATTATCGAGTAAATTCTGTATATTTAAAATTTAAATACAAAACATGACGACCACTACCAATAAAACACCGTTCTTCACTCTAAAACTTATTTTTTATTTTTTTCTTGCTGGTCAAATTATATTTTTAGGAGTTGCCTTTTACTTAATGCAAAGTCTAGAGTTTAACTTTGAAAATCCAGATATGATGTCGTATCTCGTGCCATGCTTTGCAATCGCAGCAGTTTTTATAGGAAACTACATCTACCAACAAACCATAAATACTATTAAAAGAGAAGATACATTTTTTCAAAAAATGGCTAAATTCCAAACAGCAAATATTATAAAATTTGCAATGATTGAAAGCGCTAGCTTATTCGCAATAGTAAAATATTTAATTTCGAGTAACGCCATTTATGCTGTTATAGCAATACTTCTCATATTATATTTTACCTCTCTAATTCCAAATAAAGAAAAGATAATTTCCCTGTTAAATCTTACTTCAGAAGAAAGAAAATTATTGTAAGTAACATAACTTTTAAATGAAATACATACTTTTAATTATAACCCTCCTAGCCTTTAAAATTAACTATAGTCAAGCAACTAAAGACTCCATTTTTAAACAAAACATCAATGCATTAGTTGAAGAAATGGAGTTTATGTACGGGTATGACCAAATGCTACGCGAATACACTTTTTACAAAACATTTGATAAGAGTGAAACCGATAGCATCGAGCAACTTTCTGATAGCCTTGTAACTTTAGAAATTGAAAAACGAAAATTCAAATCTGAGAAAACTTCTAAATTAATTTGGGAAAATTATATAAACCCAAAGGATAAAGAGCATACAGAACGAATGATTGAAATAATAAAAACTTATGGATTTCCTACTTCTGACAGAATTAAAATGTATTACAAAGAACCTTTTAATGATGCTGAGTTCAACCCATATATATTACTTGTGCATGCACCAAAAGAATATTGGGAGGAACTGAAACCATTAATAAAAACTGAATTGGACGAAGGTAGAATTAACATTTGTACTTACGGACATTTACTTTGGCATTTTACAGGGCGACAAAGTTTTCAGCCAATGCTAGACAACGGTTATGAGCTCGTTGAAGAAAACGGAAAAACAATATTAAAATCAACATGTAAATAATAAAAAATCAATCGATATGCATATCATTATTCAAATTTTAATTGCTGTTATTGCCTTATTTCATTGCTATATAATGTGGTTTGAAATGTTTGCTTGGGAAACAAGGGGCAAAAAAATATTCAAATCTTTTCCAGATGAATTATTTCCTAAAACCAAAACAATGGCAGGGAATCAAGGTTTGTATAATGGTTTTCTAGCAGCAGGTTTAATTTGGACTTTTTTCATTTCAGATGAAGTATGGAAAACCAATGTTTCGTTGTTTTTCTTATCGTGTGTTGCAATTGCAGGAATTTATGGTGCGCTTACAGCGAGTAAAAAAATATTGTATGTTCAAGCTATTCCAGCAATCCTCACAATAGTATTGATATTAATGAAATAATCTTAGTTTGATTTGAAAATAAACATAGAGGAGTTTTAACTATTTGAATTTTATTTTTAAAACGGATATCCAAAAGCAAAATTTAATATTGGTTCGCTTAAATCAAAATTATAACGTCTTTCATAAGGTTTATGAATTGGAGCAGCCAAATCGAAACGAATTACAAAACTTTGAATATCCACTCTAACTCCGGCGCCCACACCTACTCCCAATTCTTTTAAAAATCCTGAAGAAATTTCTCCTCCGGGAATATCAGGGTTTTCATTTAGCAACCATACATTCCCAGCATCGGCAAATAAAGCGCCCTTTAAAAAAGAAACTATAGGAAATCGATATTCTAAGTTAGCTTCCAAACGAATATCTCCTGTTTGGTCTAAATACGAGCTACTTTCTTCTCCAGTAAGTTGATAAGTCCCTGGTCCTAAAGAGCGTATTCTAAATGCACGCACACTAAAGGGTCCCCCAGCGTAATATTGTTTTGCATACGGCATTGTCTCAGAATTTCCATAGGCGTAGCCAATTCCTCCAAAAAGTCGAGCTACAAGCGCTTGTTCATTGTCAATTTTATGTCGGTATCTAAAATCAACATCTGCTTTTGCATATTGAGCATACTCTAAACCTAAAACTTTTTTAACGCCATTTTCGTCAGGTTTTCCACTTATTAAGTCAAGGATATTTCCGGCAACCTCAAAATTGGCAGCAAAGTATATCGGATTCTTTTTTTCTAAATCAGAAATTTCATTATAAATAAAACTGTACGTCAACCCAGCAATAAACTTCTGTTCAAAACTATTTGCTAAATATTGGTTTTCTTCAATTAAGGCATCAAATTCTTCAGAAGTATCGGTTAAACTACTATAATTAAAACTTAAAGGTGTAAGCTCATGATATACATACTTATTAGCATTCCACGTATATCCATACGATGCTAACAAGGTTGTAGAAGTGTACAAATCTTCTCGATTGAGGTATTCGATTGCTGTGCTAATTTTCGTTTTCGGAACTTCATATCCAAAACCTAAATCTATTTTAAAAGGAAAGATGATACGAGGAAAAATCAAATCAGATTTTAATCCTAATTGTGTACTCGACGAACCTGTGTTATCATTTCCGCCACCAAGCTGTTTTTCATAACCTGCACGTGCAGAAATATTTAAAATTTCTCCTCCTCTAAACAAATTTCTGTTGGTGTACGTTAGCGCCAATGCAGGTCCTACATAATTATTTGATTTTGAATTTGCCTGAATTTCTGCTCGTACAGAATGTTTATTTAGTGGCGACAGAAATATTTTTGCATCCAAAAGTCCTACCGAATCACCCTCTTTAAAGTCGGCAACCTTATCATAACGAATCGTGGTGTATTTATAAGACCCAATTTTTGATAAACGATTACTTGTAAATTTTGAGCGTTGCGGACTGTAATATTGCCCTTCTTCAAACAACACAAATGGCGCTAAGCGTTCAGCTTTAAAATAATCGGTACTTTGAATATAGTTCACTCCATTATGACGAATAGTATCTTTTGGTAGGTCTTCATTTTCAAGTGAATAATCGGAATACACCGATACCGAATTTAACTTATACGGAATTTTAGATTTCTCTGGAGTTTCTGTTTTTAAGCGCAAAAACAAATCGTATTTCTTTTCATTATACTGATTTGTATCAGCTTCAAAAATTAAAAAATCTTCATTAAAATTATAATACCCGCGCGCTTTTAAATACGTGTCTATTCGTTCTCGTTCTTCTTTAAGTTTAGCCAAATCAAATCGAGTCTCCGAAGTTAAGAGCGTCTCCGTCATCGACTTTTGTATGGAGTCATAAACCTTTAAACTATCCTTATCTAACGTAAACGAAGCCAGTCTGTACGGTTCGGATAAAGTAACTTCAAACTCGGTCGTGGCTGTTTTTTTCTTTTTATGTACTACCGACTGAATTTCGCTTTTGTAAAAGCCCCTGTTTTCCAATCGGTTATTAATAAGTTCTTCTGTTCGGGCAACGTCAACATCCGACAAATAAACAGGTTCCTCCCCTATTTTTTTATTTAAATATCTATTGATGAAACCCGGATTATCTTGAAGCGATTTATAATGAGTTAACAACCCCCAACGAACTCCCAAAAATTTTGAATTTGGTGTTGGACGTAGCAAAGCATCCAATTCATCTTTTACTGTTCCTAAATCTTTAATTTTTTCTGAAGTTTCCACGTCTATACTTCCGCCGGTGTACAATACTTCATCTTCCGGAATGTATTTCTTTACACTACATGCCGTAAAAAGTATACACACAAAATATAAAAGTATGTGCGAATATTTTTTTATTTGTTGCTTCAATTCGTCTCGTTTGTTTTTTCTGAATTCTCTTCGTTTTCCTTTTGTGCTTTTTCTTTGGCAACTTCTTCGCGAACTTTACGCTCCCAGAGTTCTTTAAATTTATTAAACTCTTTATTAAAAATAAGCGAAATTCCCGTTACAATAAGTTCCCCATCAATAACACTTTCAAATTTGTTTTTTCGGTATCCTCGAAGTCGGTAACGCCCATCTTCAGTAATTAAATACTCCAACCCAACATTTCCGATAACTGGTGCATTTCCGTCGGAACTCTGACTACTTCCTTGAATATCTACTTCGCTTCCAACTTGTACTACCAGCCTGTCGTTAAACAAACTTTTACTGGCATTTATATCCAATTCTGTTCGGTCGGATGCAGTTTGATAATCGGTATAACTGTCTAAACCAAAATCTAATTGCACACCAGTATCACCTAATATTTTATCTGAAAAAGCATTTAATTGATTCGACAACACATCGTTTACATTATCTCTCGCGATGGATGCAGGACCTCCTGTACTTCCGTCACTTCCCGATGCAGGAAAGAAACGATTCATTACCAAAAGAGAGAAAACTTGCTTGTTGAGCTCTTCCTCTTGATTGTTTAATTGTTGTACATAGCCATACACATTTCCGCCTGCAGCACTTTGCGCATCTTCGGGCATGTCTAAATTGAACGACAACTCAGGATTGAGTAACTCTCCGCCAATATTTAAATACACCCAAAACGGATATTTTTGTCGGTATACATTTAAATCGGTTGTGCTTGCATTTGAGGTTTGTAACGACATTAATGAAGCGGCAGAAGTTTCCACTTTATAAATAGCTTTGATATCCATAATGGCATCTAGCGGGTCGCCATTCCAAGTCATTTTACTACCTTCTTCTATCTCAAACCTACGTTTTACAATGTTATACAAACTCGCCTCGTAATGACCATCACTCACTTCATACTGCCCAGAAAGTGTGGTTCTTCCGTTGGGCTCCATGGCAAAATTAAATTCGCCTGTTCCCGATACTTGTAAATTATCGCCCGTACGTTCATCAATTACAATTCTGAAAATAGAATTTTTATCCACCGAAAGCAATACATCAATATCTAAATTTTCTAAAACCGTAGTTGTAGCTTGGGCTTCTTTTCGCGTTAAAATATCATTCTCATTTTTTCGGTTTACAAAAACAACAACCCCTTCTCGCTCATTTAAATCTAATTCAGATTCTGGTACAATTACAGTAAATTTAGAGTCTTCATTAATCTTTAATTTTCCTTCTATCTTCGGAATTTCGAGATTTCCTTTAATGGTTAAATCGGTGTTTAAGCTTACATTTCCGTAGAATAAATCGTTGTCTTCGCGCGTAGAATTAAGCACCTTAAAATTGGAAGCTTTTAAACTTAAATCGAATGCAGGATTGGTAAGGTTTTCAGTTGAAATAGCTCCGTCCAACACAAAATTATTATTGGCTTCATCGGCAATCGAAAAACTGTTTAATTTCAATCCGTCATTGTTAAAAGCGAGTGTTTGATTGTCTATTTTAAAAACCGAATTTAACTGATTTACCAACACTTCTACCCCTTCAAAATTAAGGTTTCCAGAGTAAGTTGGATTGGTTGTGGTACCTGTTAATTTAGTTTTTCCAGTAATACTTCCTTTGGCATTTGAAACAGCACCATCAGAAAAAGCTTCTATTGCTTGCATCTTTAAATCGTTAATCGAAAGGTCTAAATCTAACTTCGAATCGGTTTCTTGAGCAATATAATTTCCAGATAAATCGAGGTCGATATTTCCTTCTTTCAACGCCATATCAAAAGTGTAATCACTATAGTTTTCAGAAATTGCTTTCACCGATAATTTCCCTAGCGGAACCGTTAAAGCTTCAAAATCTGAAATTGATAAATCAGCTTGAAGTCCCGCTTGTTCAAACGGATTTTCGAGATTTAATTCGCCTTTGGCAACACCCTTTACAATTGGTTCTTCGGGATTGAAAAAACTTAAAATACTGTTCAGTTTAAAATTATCAAACAACACTCCAACCTTTTCTACTCCTTCTGCTGAAGAAGATTTTACAAGTCCAATTTTTTGATTGTTATTACTGAAGGTAAAATCTTTAACGTCGATAAATTTTGTAGCGTACGTAATTTGATTTGTAGCTGGAATTTGCCACTTATTTTTATTAATGGTCAATGTTTCTGGAGCAATATGGTAATATATTGTGTCCCCAGAAAATCGAGCTTCAGAATTTATCTGAATCAAAGTTTCATTTGCAACTTTACTGTTAAAATCTAATGTTAGCTTTTTGTTTTTTAAAGCTCCTTGCAGTTTTGTTCTGTCAATTTTTAACGGGTCTGATTGTATTCCGCTCCATCCAAAATCAAAATTCACTGCGTCTTTAGAACCCAATAAATCGAGTTGTAAACTATCGATAATTGTAGTCTTATATTTTACGTACGGAGCGCTAACTCTCGCATCAATTTTTTGGGTAGCTTCATCAAAATTCACCGCTACATACACCGAATCCATTTCATCCAAACCGGGTAAATAAACCTCGCTCAAAGCAGGTGTATGACGCAATAACACATCCAATTTCATTTTGGTGTTTTGTAAACTGTCACTACTTACAATGAGACTATCTGTACTATTTTTCCAATAACCGCTAAGTTGTTTTTCAAGCGCGTTAATGAGAATATCTGGAGTAGCATTGGCCTTTAAATTTGCTGTAAGCATATTGCTAAAAAGTGCTACGTTGGTTTCTTTGTTTTGAATGGCTACATCAAATTTAAAATCGTCGATATTATACGATTGGTTCTTATAGATAGCAACTCCTTCGGTTAATTTCCCGTCGAGAATAAAATTTGACAAGTCGCCTTTATAAACTGCATTTAACTTAAACCCTGTACGTACATCATTATTAGTGAACCCCAGTTTGTACAAATCGGCTCCTTTTAAATCGAGAAAAACATCAAATTTTGAATTTACCGTATCCAAAACCATATGCGTATTTAAATCGAAATCTAAATTGTCGTCTTTATAGGCTAGAGCAAGGTTTCCTTCTCCATTTTTAACCGTTCCGTTTAATTTTAGATTGGAAAAATCGTAGGTTGCGTATGCCAACGAATCGAACTTTGAAGTAAGTACAGCGTCCAAATTATTTAGACTATTCCCCTGTCCTTTTGTGTTCACCTCAAAAGAAAGTGCTCCAATATTTTCATTTTGTATAATTTTACCCAAATTAAGTTGATTAACTACCAATTGAGCGTCGAAAGCCAACTGCGGACGTTCTTTAAAATTCCCTTTGAGGACAATTGAACCATCAGAAGAAGTTAAATTAAGATTGGTTTGAATAGCATTCAAACTGCCTTGTAAATTCCCTGTCAGTGCTAAAGTTTCTGGTATTAAAATTCCAAGAGAATCTTCCGCAATAAAATGAGTCACATCTTCGCGTAGCGTTTTCAATTTAAGCGTAGGAAAATACAATTTTAAACTATCTACATTTGTTACAGAAGTGACGCTACCATCTACGGCTATCGATGTGTTTTCACCCCAATTAAGTTTACTTTTTTGAATTGCAAGACTGTCTAAACTTCCTTTTAATTGAATGTTTCCTTCGATATTTTTTTGAGCTAAAGAATCGATATAGGCATTCGAAGCCAAATCGGGTTGAAAATAATAAGCATCTTGAAAATTAACAGCAAAATCTGGTAGTTCAAGCTGAATTTTAGCCGACTCAAAATCGTTTAAAAAAGATTGAAAACTACTGTATTGAAGCTTGGCTTCTCCTGCAATTCGACTTCTTCCAGTTGAAGCATGTAACGAACTTAACTCCAATAAGTTTTCAGTTAGTTGAAAATTGAAATTCAAATCTTTTAAATGAAAAGCATTGTGCTCTAAAAACGAAAGTGTCTTTAAATTGAAACTAGCTTTGGAAGGTTGATAACTAATTTCTTCTGAAATAAAATTAAATTGCTTTAGTTGTATATCATTCGGATTAAATCCTCCCGAAATAGTATCTGTAGTTACCTTTTTAAATTGTATTTCATTATTTTCTAAGGCAATCGCATCTGCAGTTACGTTCCAATTTGGCCATTCAAAAGAAATAGGTTTTTCCGAAGCAGTTGTATCTGTTTGTGTTTTCGGATAGCTATTATCGGCATAAAATAGTTTTGAATTTTCTAAAGAAAATGTCTCCACTACCACTTCATTATTTGTAAGGTCGAGCTTTGGAAGTTCGAGCAGTAAAGTATTAATTGTTGTTTCGAGAGTCATTGCATCAACTTCCGACTTATAAAAGGCTTCTACTTCAGAAATATTTACCGAAGACAATCTTAAAAATGGTAATACATTCGAAGAAGTGGTATCGACCGATTTATCAAAAGGATGGTGTTGGATGTAATTTATTTTACTGTCGGATAAAGAAATATCGTCCAACTCAAATTGCAGTTTATCAAGATTAAAAACATCAAAATCGGCTGAAAGTTTTCCTACGGAAGTTTGTAAATCTACTCCAGAAAATTTATCATCATAGGTGATGTTAATATCGCTTAATCGGATGTTTCCGAGATTTATCTTTGTTGTTTGTGTGGTTGTATCGACCGCGGTTGTATCTTCAGTAGCAAAAGCATTTGTAATAAAATCGAAATTAAAAACACCCAATGTATCCCGATGAATATTTGCTCGAACTCCTTCCCAATCAATTAAACTCAGATCTACTTCTGTTCCTCTGATTAACGGCAACAAAGCCGTTGCAACTTCGAGGTTTTTAGAATAGATTAAAGTATCGCCTTTTTGGTCTTCGATATACAAACCGTCTAAAGAAGCGTTTCCAGAAAATGTAATGTAAATTTTATCGATTTTTACAGTAGTTCCTATTTTTTCTGAAAGAAAACCAACTGCCTTTCCTACGATTAAGTTTTGTCCCCACGGACTCCTAATTAGCAATATCAAAGCAAAAAACAAGAGTAAAATTCCTAAGAAAACCCTCAGTAAAATTCTCAGAAACCTATTTTTTATAATTTTTTGATTCTTTGGCATATAAAATCGCCCACTTTAAACATGGAGCTCGATTAACAAATATACGTTGTAGGATGTAGATTTTTTATAAAAGTATTTTAAAATAATCATTTTAAGTAGCTAATTTATTTTTTTAAAATATTTTTTCTGACAGATACTACGTATATACTTTTTTCGTTATTTAGCCTAAAATTTTAGCGGTTAAATAATTTAATAACCAACACGTTTTCTAGCCGTTACAAGCAACAAAAACAAGCTAATTACAACTTTTAAAAATTATGAAAAAACTATTAATGCTTTGCTTTTTTTGTAGCGCTTTTGCTTTTTCTCAGCAAAATACTACCATTAAACCAGATGAAAAGCTTACTTATGTAGCCTCATACAATATGGGAGGTTTACTTACCAATATTGCTCAGGTTACAATGGAGACCGAAACGGTTACCACTTCAAAATCTACTTTATTGCATTTGCGTTGTAAAGCCGTAACTTACAGCAAATGGGATTCCTTTTTTAGAATACGAGATGTGTATGAATCCTACGTAAATCCATCTACTTTAAAACCGTTGTTATACAAGAGAGATATCGATGAAGGTGGTTATATAAAACAAATAAAATACACTTTTAATTATGCCAAAGGAACCGCAAAAAGTGTGTTAAACAAACGTAAAATAAAAGATCAAACAACAACGCTTAAAATTGGCGCAAATACAAGTGATGTAGTGTCGACTATTTATCAATTACGAAATTTTAATTTTAGTAGTATGCAAACTGGCGAGGTAAAAAACTTTACCATTTTGTTTGACAATAAAGAAACAACGGTGAGTGTGAAACTTTTAGGCACCGAAGATATTACAACCGATGTTTTAGGAAAGAAAAAATGCTATAAACTATCGATAGCAGCAAAAACAAATGCGCTACGCGGAAAAGACGAAAATTTAATTTGGCTTACCGCCGATGCTAAAAAAATTCCTACACAAATGAAATTTAATATCCCTGTAGGAACTGGACAATTAAAATTAACTTCCGCTAGCGGAATCTAACTATAATCAAATCTATGAGAAATCTATTAATTACCTTAACCATTATTGCGCTTATCATTGCTATTGCATTTGTAATTCTTCCGTTGGGAACAATAGCTTACATTCCAAGCATTATTGCTTTAATTTTAGCTTTTTTATTGAAGTTTAAATTTTCTGATAAATCACAACAAAAATTACCATCTGCCTTGGCTGTTTTAGCTGTTTTATTAACCATTACAACTTTAGCAAAGAATAATTTTACTGAAGAAAAAGTAGCTGAAGACACTCAATATGAAGAGCGTATAGAAGAAGCTGAAGAAGAAAACTTGGAAGAATTAGAAGAAATTCAATCTGAATTGGATGAACTAGAAATAGATGAAGATGTAGAGCTTTTGGAAGAAGAAATAGACAGTATTCAAGAGTAACATTTTTAAAAG